>JADDPP010000061.1:0-3219 GCA_016781845.1 Rubrobacter sp. | reverse complement strand
CGAACTCCTGTTTGGTGCGCATCTCGCGCAGCGCGACCCTGCCTTGCGTTACCAGGCTCCCAGCCTCCGCATCGTCGCGAGCGTCCACAAAGGTCTCCACGCTGTACGCGGAGCTCCACCCTGCACCCTGGACCACTCGCACCGCTCGAGATGACTCCTCGCCCTGCCCGCCCACTACAGCCACGTTCGCCTCGCCACTTCGGATGATGCGCAGCTTGGGGGCGAGCATGTTGCCTCGCTCCAGGGCGAACAGGATGCTCGTCCGCCGGTCGGCCCCTCGCTGTCCGGGGTAGAACCTGAAGTCCCATGCCTGGGGGCCGGTCTTTACAAGGTCGAAGTCACCGTCGCCTATGCCCGCGATCTCCTGCAGCTCCTCCAGCAGGTTGCGCCAGGCGTTGCCGCGCGAGTCGATGACGCTCCCCCTTGCGCCATCTGCCTCTACTGATAGCCCGGTGATGGTGCCGGCGAACTTGCGACCGTTCACCGTGGTCGCGTCGGCTCCTGCGTTGTAGCGCACCAGCAGCTTCATAATGGTCTCGGCGCGCTTATTGACGAAGTTGCTGCGGTCGGTCGCCTTCGCAGCCCAGAGGATGCGCCGTCGCCCCAGAAGCGACAGGTGGCCGGGGCAGGATGCCTCGAACGTGCCGGGCTCTGTCTCTATGCGTTCCTCGGTATCACGTACCAGCCCGTGAAACTCTGCATACCAGGGTATGCCTCGCTCTGTGTCTCTGCGCCACATCTCCACCTGGTAGTCGCGTCCTATGTTGGGCACGAGCGGGTGATCACCCGCGAGCGAGAACGTGAGCAGCCCAGGCTCGTTCACCCTACGGGCACAGGCAAGCCGGGTATAGCCGGTGGCAGCATCCTGGCCGTCTATATCCGCGAGCCAGGCGCCGGCAGCGTCCTTGAGCTTCAGCACGTACTCACCTGCCACCTACGGCCACCACACCCCGGCCTTGCGGACCTTTACCTGCGCCTGGGACATCGCCCCAGCCTCGCGGTCGTGAACCGAGCACAACACCCACGCTCCGTTCTTTCGCACGTAGACGGGGGCGCTGGGTATATACGTCACGTATGCGCCCACTGCTCCTGTTTCGTCGGTTGCGAGTAGTGCTGTAACCGAGGTGCTGCCCGTATCGTCGTAGCGGCGAGTCCAGGCGCTTGCGCTGTGGTGGTGGCTCCATACGTGACTATCACTGGGGTGCCTCCACCAGCCAACCCACAACACTTCGTTCTTGCTGGCGTTGTAGGGAGTGATCGACTTGGTGTGCCAGTCCTGACCACCAATCGAGCGGGTGCCTGCTGCTGCGGTGAAGGTGGCGGACTGCCTGAGCACATCGCCCGCACCGTCCCAGAGCACAAGCGCGGCACGAGTCGATGCACCGTCGCCCGCGAAGTACGCGTTGAGGGTGTTGATCGTGCCGCTCTCGGGCATCGTGATCTTGACGCCGATCTCGTTGAAAACACCCGCGCCCGAGCCGAAGTAGAAGCTGTAGCTTGTGAAGTCCTCGGTAGAGGGCTGGTCACCGTAGCCGTATGTAGCCATCTAAGCTGACTTCACCCAGACGGACCCGTTCGCAACGGAACCGGGGTCAGCGTCCTGTACGTACACCCTGGTGGGGTTCCTGTTGCCGTGCTGGTTGCTTGCAACCAGGGGCACACCATCCAGGCGGCCGAACGTGCGCTTGTCGGTGACAGTAATCGCGCCTCCGGTGGTTATGCTGACATCTGCCAGCAGCACATCCCAGGTGGTCCCCTCGGAGGTGGTCAACGCTGGAGCAGATCCCCCCTCAGCCCCTTCTATGCGCTCGGCCGTTACCGTCATGGCCGTCCAGTTGGCGCGCAATACTATGCGGTCGATGCGTGTCGCGCTGGTGGGAGTGGGGATGCTTATGCTCTTGGCCGTGTCGTTCTCGTAGATGAAGCCGGACACACAGCCGGACCCGGTGCCGACGGTAATGGCGCCTGTGGCAGGGTTCACTGAGAGGCTGTTACGGTCGAGCCGGATCACACAGTCGCCGAGCAGGGACTTCCATATTGTGCGCCAGGTGTCCTGGCTTATGCCGGTTAGCTGATGGCTGCCAGCGAGCGGGGTGCTGCTGGTCGTCCAAAGGTTGCTACGCTCTGCCAAAGTATTCCCCTTACAGTTTCAGGTATCGGTTGTGCCAGACCAGCAGCACGTTGCTTGAGCTGCTGGCGTCGGAGCCGGTGACGGTGAACGTGTTCACGCCCCCATCAACCTCGGAGGGCGGGGCGAGGTGAAAGGTCGCCAGGTCCGACTCGTCGGTTAGCTCGGCAGTTTTGAGGGCGCCGCTCTGGTCGCGGACGACCTTGTAGCCTGGACGGCAGTCGATGGTGTAGGTGCTGCCGGCCGGTATGGTTACGGTGCTGCGGAACTGGATAACGTCACCCGTGGTGTCGTGGCGTATCTTCAGGCCGGTCATTGGCCCCTTCACGGTTATCACCGGGTACGCTGCCCAGTCGCCGTCATACTCGATGGAATACGATGCGTTGAGCGTCGCCGTGCCCACAATCGTCGGAACCGAGCTCGGGATCACGCCTATGTTGGTCGCCACGCCGAGCGTGAAAGCCTGACTCTTCTGGTCCGGGTCATAGAAGGTGGGGTCGCTTGCTTTGAGCGCGAACCCGAACTTCTGGCCGTTGGCGTACCAGGAGTCGGTGTCGCCTTCGGGACCCTCCACTACGCGGCAGTCCAGCTGCCTCACCACCCCGGAAGGCTTTGTGAACCGAAGCTGCATAAGGTCGGAACCTGGTGTGAACAGTGAGTACGCCGCGTCCTCGTCGGCCTCGAAGGCAGATCCTGCGAGCACTATCACTCCGGAGAGCACGCGCGGTTCGAGCACAAAGCCGGTGTCGGTATCTCCGTGCTGGTTAGGCGCTCGCTCAGACCTCCTGGTCACCCGTGCGGCACCATACCCTTGCAGCTTCGTGAGCTGGTACGGCAGCGTGAGCAGGTCGGTGGTCTGCCCGTACCGGACCACCTCTACCCTATCTATGGAGGCCATTAGCTCATCATCCTCAGCAGCTTCACGCGCTCGATAAGGCTGACCTCGGACTCGTGGCCGTACTTGGCGGTCAGGTAGTAGTTGTTAGTGACACCGCCGCCGGCAGCCTCCTGGGCGGACCTGCGCTTCGGCTTATCGGGCAGGATGAAGCCGTCCCTGGGCGCCTCCCAGAAGAACTCGCCCGGCTTCAGGA
>JADDPP010000075.1 GCA_016781845.1 Rubrobacter sp. | reverse complement strand
CATCGGCGCTATCCCTCCTCCGACTTTGACATGACCCTGGACAAGTGCGGGTGCGTAACCGGTATCCTGATATAATTGGCTATGAACGAGAGGCTGTACAAGACGCAGGCGGTGGTGCTGCGCCGGTTCGACTTCGGCGAGGCGGGGAAGCAGCTAGTCGTCTATACCCCCGGCTTAGGCAAGCTCTCGATCATTGCGCAGGGTGTCAAGCGCGCCACAAGCAAGCTGGCCGGGCATCTTGAGCCCCTCTCGCTCAGCTACATAGTGGCCGCACGGGGGCGCAACCTGGACACGGTTACTCAGGCCGACACGGTGGAGGCGTTCGCCAACGCCCGCACGGACCCGCACCGCGTGTTCTACGCGCTGCTCGTCGCGGAGCTGCTCGACAAGCTAACGCTGGATCAGGAAGAGAACCGCGCGCTGTGGGACCTGCTCGTCAGCACGCTGCGGCGCATAGACACGGAGGACGACCCGTGGACGCCCGCAACGTACTTCCAGGTGAGGCTGCTAGTCCTGTCCGGATACAAGCCACAGCTCGATGAGTGTGTGGAATGCGGCGGCAAGCTAGATCCGAGCGCCGTATTCTACAGCCCCAGAGTAGGCGGTACCCTCTGCCCTGGCTGCCGCATGGCGGACGTGCAGTCCTTTGGAGTGAGTGCAAACGCGGTTAAGCTCTTGCGTCTAGCGGTCGCCCCGGCGTACGGTCCCTACTCGCGCGTGCGCGTGGGGTCTCCGCTCCGGGCCGAGGTCGAGGGAATCTTGCGTGCCTCGCTGGGCAACATCACCGACCGCGAGGTCGGTTCGGCCGCGCTGCTGGACATCATGAAGCGTGCTCCAGCGCAGCGCTCCCAGTCCTGAGCTCTCACAGCGGGTGCGCCGCAGGCGCGTCGCACTTACGAGGGGCCGACTTCACCTTCCGCCAAGGAAGCGCGTCCTGGCTACAGTTCCTCCGGTATGGGCAAACCCTCGTAGCGGCCGGGCCTCTGCTCGTCTCCCGGCTCGTCGGGTACGGGCACTGAGGACGGTGCGTGCGGTCTGGGCTGAACGTCGCTGCCCGGCTCGTCCGCGATGGGCATGGGAGCGGGCCTGGGGTCATTTGGGTCTTGGGTAAGCTGCGCGTCCACGATGCGGTACACCTCCTCCGGAGTCAGGTTGCTGGTGTCCACTGTAAGCGTAGCCCCGGCGCGAGCGGAGCGCAGGCGCTGAAGCTGGACATCGTAGCCCCGAGGGCCTGTTAGCGTATGGCGCCGGCGCCTCACGGCCTGATAGGAGGCGTGCAGGTAGATTACCGTAGCAGCCCCGCTCCAGCGCCACAGGTCCGGTATGCAGGAGTGCTCCTGTGCCACTGTGCGAGCGCGCCTTCCGGTCTCGCGTAGCCGCCTGGCGAGCGTACTCTTGCCGGCGGCGCACACACCAAGGATGATTATCTCACCCGCTGTCTCAGCAGCCATTGCTAAGTTCCTCGCTGTTATGAAGCATGTCGGCGCGCAGGGGCACCCGTACCTCCATGGTTCGATGCTCGTTTGGCACATCGTCTCCCACAACGCCCAGGACCACGACGGTCATGTCATCGGCGGGCCTGCCCTGGTCCCGCCGCACCGCGTCTTCGAGCACGCACCGCGCCAGTGCGACAGGCTCCGCAGCGGTTTGTAGATGTCGGGAGATCTCGACTCCGAGATCAACCTGCTGCCCCGTGCGGGAACCCGCGGCAGAAACTCCGTCCGTCACTACCACCATCCATACTCCGGGCTCCAGCGGCACGCTCACGTGCTGTGGTGAGAGACCTGGTGTTATGCCCAGGGGGGGCGTCTGGTCCTCGACCGAGACGATCTCCCCATCAAGGAGAAGATACGCGGGCGCGGGCGAGTTGAGCGTCAGGCTGCAGCAGCGTTGGCGGGTATCAACGGAGATCGTGGCGAGCGTGCAGCTGACCCTGCCGCCCTTGTAGTGGTACAGGTGGTCGTGCGCGGCCTCGTGCACCGCCGTCTCGCGCGCGCCCTCCTTGAGGAGAGCTACGGCCTTGGAGGTCACCAGATTGCTCAACAGCTTCGCCGCCAGTCCCGTGCCCTGGGCGTCGGCGACGACCACGCTCAGCCCGCCCGATGGCCGCTCGACAACCTCGACGGTATCCCCACTGTCGCGGGATGCGTATCTGTTGATCTTGCTGATCCCTACCCGCAGCTGCGCCACTCCCGTCACCCCCTCTACGGCGATGATAGCACAGGAGCGGGCAGGTACAGGCGATGAGGGCCAGGAGAGAAGGGTGTGTGGCAGAGCCCCTTCCTCGTACCCCCGTCTTGCGGTGCTGTATCATGAGCGCGGCGAGAACAGCGTCGAGATCGGGGAATGAAGAGCTGGGCTATAATGTGGGTAGGTCAGGAGACGAGTACAAGATGAGTTACGAGCCGGTAATAGGGCTGGAGGTTCACGCGCAGCTGCAGACGCGCAGCAAAATGTTCTGCCGCTGCAGCACTCAATACGCCGGGGCCGAGCCGAACACCCATATATGCCCCATCTGCGCGGGCTTTCCCGGCGTGCTGCCCGTGGTGAACCGTCGAGCCGTCGAGCTTGCGACGCGAGTGGGCCTGGCCCTCAACTGCGAGATCTCGCCATCGAGCCGCTTCGACCGCAAGCACTACCCTTACCCGGACCTGCCGAAGGGCTACCAGACCAGCCAGTACGACCTGCCGCTGGCGCTGCGCGGGCACGTCACGCTCGGGGATAACGGCCAGCAGCGCAGGATCGGCATCGTGAGAGTCCACATGGAGGAGGACACGGGCAGGTTACTCCACCGCAGCTCGCCGAGCGGGGAGGTGTACAGCCTGGTGGATCTCAACCGCTCCGGGGTGCCGTTGCTCGAGATCGTGAGCGAGCCGGACATCAGATCCGCCGTGGAGGCGCGCGAGTATGTCACGAAGCTGCGCCAGGTCCTGCGCTACATCGAGGCGAGCACGGGCAACATGGAGGAGGGCGCGCTGCGCTGCGATGCTAACGTGTCCGTGCGTCCCGTGGGCCAGGCTGAGTATGGCGCGAAGGTGGAGATCAAGAACCTCAACAGCACCCGCGCGATAGAGCGCGCCATCGAGTATGAGATCCGCCGCCAGATAGAGGCGCTTGAGAGCGGTGACGGCGTGCGGCAGGAGACTCGGGGCTGGGATGACGCGGCGGGGGTGACGCTCGGTCAGCGGGGCAAGGAGTACGCGAGCGATTACCGCTACTTTCCTGAGCCGGACCTGCCACCGCTGACGATGAGCGAGTCCCGGCGGGGGGAGATACACCGTGGCCTCGCCGAGCTGCCCGATGCGCGGCGCGAGCGCTTCGTCGCGCTGTACGGCCTGACTCCGCAGGACGCGGCCGACCTGACTCTCACGCGCGAGACGGCGGACTACTATGAGGCGGTTGTCGCGGAGCTGAGAGAAGCGGCGCCGGCAAGGCTCGCGGCGAACTGGGTGAGGGGGCCGCTGTTCGGCCTGGTGAATCGCGACAACCTCGCTATCACGGATGCGCGTGTGTCGCCGAAGCTTCTGGCTGAACTGCTGCGGATGCTGCACGATGGCGAGGTAAATGCAACAGCCGCCCGTGAGATGTTGGAGGAGACGTACAGGACCGGACGGTCGCCGCGGGAAGTAGCAGTCGAGCGCGGCCTGATGCAGGTCAGCGACGCCAGTGCGCTTGGTCCCGTGGTGCGGGCGGTGTTGGAGCGCAACCCCAAAGCCGTTGCGGACTTTCGCAAGGGCAAGCAGCAGGTGGTGGGATTCCTGATCGGCCAGGTAATGCGCGAGACGAAGGGCACGGCCAGTCAGGACACCGCTCGTACGCTTCTGCTCGAGGAATTGTCGGGTTCGCAGGCGGGCGCTCCGTAAAGAGCTCACTTTCTGTGGATAGGAGGTATCTCACGCTGCGTGTAAGAGCCGGACCGGCCGCAGACTGCCATGGGCAGTGAAGGCCGTTACGTTTAGCAACACGAGAAGGAGAGATACCCCATGATAGACTCGTTCGCAGGCAATACGACGAAGCCGAACCCCTTCGAGGTAGCACAGCGCCAGTTCGACATAGCTGCCGACCGCCTCGGGCTTGACAATGGCCTCAGGCAGGTGCTGAGGACCACGAAGCGGGAGCTAACAGTACACTTCCCGGTAACAATGGATGACGGCAGCATACAGGTGTTCACGGGCTACCGCGTGCAGCACGATGTCGGACGTGGACCCGCGAAGGGAGGTATTCGGTACCACCCGGACGTCACCCTCGACGAGGTGCGCGCGCTCGCGATGTGGATGACGTGGAAGTGCGCGGTTGTGCGGCTACCGTACGGCGGGGCGAAGGGCGGCGTGGTATGCGACCCGAAGCGTATGTCCCTGAGCGAGCAGGAAACGCTGACGCGCCGCTTCGCGACCGAGCTCACGCCGCTCATCGGGCCGGACAGCGATATCCCAGCGCCGGACGTTAACACGAACCCGCAGACCATGGCGTGGATAATGGACACGTACAGCATGCACCAGGGGTACAGCGTTCCGAGCGTAGTGACGGGTAAACCCATAGATGTCGGAGGCTCCGAGGGGAGGGCCGAGGCGACCGGCAGGGGCGTGGTCTTCACCATCGAGCAGGCGGCGAGGGAGCTGGGCCTGGACCTCGCGAACGCGACCGTGGCCGTTCAGGGCTACGGCAATGCTGGCTCCACCACCGCCAAGCTGCTGCACCGTGACTACGGCTGCCATATCGTGGCCGTCAGCGATTCGCGGGGGGCGATCCACAACCCCGAGGGCATAGATCCGGATGCAGCGGTTCTATACAAGGGGCAGAACGGTTCCGTGTCGGGGTTCCCCAGTTCCGAGCCTATCTCAAATGAGGACCTGCTCGCCCTGCCGGTAGACATCCTCGTGCCCGCCGCGCTGGAGAACCAGATCACGGAGGAGAACGCTGGCTCCGTCCGGGCACGCATCATTGCGGAGGCGGCGAACGGCCCCACGACGCCGGAGGCGGACCAGATGCTGTACGGCAACGGTCAGATGGTCATACCCGATATCCTCGCGAACGCAGGCGGAGTCACTGTCAGCTACTTCGAGTGGGTTCAGGACAAGCAGGCGTTCTTCTGGACGGAGACTGAGATCAACGAGAAGCTGCGCCGGATAATGCTCTCCAGCTTCGACGAGGTGCTCCAGACTGCGAAGAGGGAGAAGGTGGATATGCGCACCGCCGCGTACCTCCTGGCGGTAGACCGTGTCGCCGCGGCAACCAGGCTTCGCGGCATCTATCCGTAGCGGGTGAAGGCCGTGGCGGCTGCACGGGAGGGGCGTTCAATCGAACGCCCCTACTTTAGTGCGAGAGTGCCGCGCGCAGCTCGTCCTCGCTGGAGCGATGCGTCAGGGCAATAACGTCGTCTCCAGGCTGGAGGCGGGTCTCGGGTCTCGGAATGAGCAGATCATCGCCGCGTATGATCGCGCTCACGGCCACATCCGGCGGTAGCGCTACCTCACTCAGCGTCCTGCCTGCATAAGGGCTCCGATCCGTCACGCTCGCCTCGACTATCGCGAGGTCGGAGTGTGAGAGGGTTATCAGATGGGCGATCGGCCTGTCGGGCAGGTTCTGTTCTATATAGCTGAGTATGATGTTCGTGACTGAGACTGTGGTGTCTATCCCGAGCCGCTTGAATATCTCCTCGTTCTTGGGGTTGTTGACGCGCGCGATGACGTGGCCTACCTGGAACATCTTCTTCGCGACCTGACATATAACGAGGTTGTCCTCGTCCTCGCCGGTGGCCGCGATCACCACGTCCGCGCGGGCAGCCCCGGCTCTCTGCTGAGTGGCTGCTTCCGCGCCATCCCCGAGCATCACGACGGCCCCGAACCGCTCGGAGAACGTCTCCACCTTCTGCGGGTTGCGCTCGATGAGCAGCACCTCGTACCCTTCGTTGACGAGTGTCTTCGTGAGGTAGTAACCGACCTTACCGCCGCCGACTACGATGATGTACATGCTTATCCCCCCCCCCCCGACGTAATCTTGTTCGCGATGATTCCGGACATTGTAGTTGTTGGAGAGACGGTGTCGAGGCCGAGGCTCCGGTATAGTTCCTCGCGCACAGGATCGTATACTCGGGTGATCACGTGCGGCACCTCGAACACCTCACGCGCTATCTGCGAGGCCATAATGCTCGTGTTGTCGCCGTTCGTGACCGCAACGAACACGTCAGCGCCCTCGATTCCCGCCTGCCTCAGTATGTCCTCATCAATGCCTGTCCCGCGCACAGTCTGGCCGCGGAAGTCCGCTCCCAGGCGCTGGAACTGCTGCTGGTTCCGGTCGATCACCGTCACGGTATGCCCCTCGCGGTCGAGCGAGCGGGCGAGGGTGCTGCCCACGCGGCCGCAACCGAGTATCACTACCTTCATTACCTGGTCCTGACCTCCCCAGTTGCTCAATCCATCCATCCATCCGGGCCCCGATGATGCCTGACTAGCGTCCGTACTTCAAGCGCTCGATCAGCCACGGACTCGCTCCCGCGGCCCTCATCCGCCGCTGAGTCTCGGCCACGTCGTACTCGATCCTGTGGAACTCGACGCTCATGGCCTCGCTGTCCACGACCGCGTAAGCCGCTCGGGGGTCGCCGTCACGCGGCTGACCTACGCTGCCAGCGTTCACGATCATACGCTCCGCACCGAGCTTGAGCAACATCTGGTCCCTCGGAGTCCCCGACAAGACCCTGCCCTCCCTGTCCTGCAAAAAGACGAGCGGGACGTGGGTGTGACCCACGAAGGTGTACGGGTTGTTCGTTTCCCCGAACACCTCTCTCGCCTGCTCTGTACTCGTGAGATACTCCCAGATGGGGTCGCGTGGAGAGCCGTGAACTAGCAGTATCTCGTTACGTGGCAACTGCTCCGGCGCTGCCTTCAGGTAGGCGGCGCTCTCACGGCTCAGCTGCCGGGCGGTCCACTCCAGCGCTCGCCGTGCCTCGCCATTGAAGTCGCGAGCAGATATGACACCTACGGCGGCAGCGTCGTGGTTGCCCATTACTACTACGTGGTCGAGATCGAGCAGGGTCTGGACGCACTCTTCTGGCTCCGGTCCGTAGCCCACGACATCGCCCAGGCACCAGTACTGGTCCACTGGCCCCATCCGCTCCAGGACGGTCTGCAGCGCCACCAGGTTGCCGTGTATGTCGCTGATAACCCCGAACCTCATTCTTCCACCCGTGCTAGCCCTCTACCAGGACACCGACTCCTTACAAGAGCGCGAGTATAACGCAGCTTGCCACCTGGCTGCAAACGCATACCCGGCCTGATCGGTCGCAACGTTCAGGCCAGGGGGGACGGGAGCAGCTACTGCTGGCAGGATGTATGCAGTGGCTTGTTGCAGGAGGAGTGTGCCTTGAGCTTTGTAAACGGTATGATCTCCAGCTTTATCAAGGGTATGACGCCCGAGCAGAAGCAGCAGTTGTTGCGAGACTCGGTGGAACAGGTAATAGCCAGCACCTCATCGGAGGAGCGCGCGCAGTTGCTCGCGGAGGTGACGCGGCGGCTCGTGGAGAGCCTTAGCCCGGAGCAGCGCGCCCGGCTGGCTCAGGACCTGGCTGTGGAGATAGGGCGGTAGAAAAAGTCGAAAGAAAGCGAGTAACTACGGATGCCAGAGCAGACAGTAACCAGGCCCGAAGTTGGTACGCGCGAGGTGACCATACACATCCCCGATGCGGTCGCGGACCTCTTCAAGCCTGAAACAACACGGCAAGCGGGCGCCACTGCCGCCCAGGTCGCGCGGAACGCGGGCAACAGCGCGCGAGACGTGGCTGCGAGCGCCATCGCACAGGCAACGCCGATAGTTGAGAGGGTCGGCGCGTCGACGGCGATGACCGCTGGCAAGGCGGCTGTCAAGGGTGCACAGCTTGCGGAAGCAGCCCGCCAGGCGGGCGACACCGTTGCGACTCGTACCCGCGAGGAATGGCTCCCGGCGGCCCGTGCCGGTATTGACCAGGCGCGCCCGGCGGTCGCTCAGACGCTGCAGACAACGGCCACGCGGGCCGGGCAGATGGCCGCTGCTGCTGGCGCTGGCGTCCAGCTTGGAGCGAGCGCGGCCGCGGAGGGCGCCAGGCAGGCCACGAGGAGCGCTCTGAGCGCGATTGGCTCGGCCCTCAGTCAGCTCTTCAGCCTTATGTTCTGGCTCAGTGTGGTCGCGTGGCTGCTGATACGCATATTCTTCCCCAGGCCCGAGCAGCGGCAGCGGCTTTACGAGCGGGTGCGCAGGTACACCGGGATGTAGGGGCAGCCGACGACCGGCGCATTGTAACATCTGGAGTAAGGACTGGAGGACTGTCGTCCCGAGCGAAGCGCAGGGTCTGACAGGTTCTGCCTGGGCAAAGGGCGTGAGATTCGTCCCCTGCTCGGAATGAGGATCCTACAGCCCTCACCCCGAAACCGCATCACACGACGAAGGGGCAGGTCGGAAACCTGCCCCTTCTGCACTCTTGCAGTCCCTACGCCGCGGTGGCGCCGTGGCAGCGCTTGTACTTCTTGCCGCTGCCGCAGGGGCATGGCTCATTGCGGCCAACCTTCTGCCCATTGCGCCGCGTCTTCGACTGCGGCTCGTCGGCTTCCTCGCGGTTCGTGTGCATCTCCTGCACGATTGGCGGGGGCGCCTGGCGCACGATGGATATTCTGAAGATGTTCGTCGCGATCTGATGCTCGATGCTCTCCATCAGACCCTGGAAGAGATTGTACGCCTCCGTCTTGTACTCCACGAGCGGGTCGCGCTGGCCGTAGGCGCGCAGCCCTATGCCCTGGCGTAGCTCCTCCATGCTCGTGAGGTACTCGACCCACTCGGTGTCTATCGTATTGAGCATAACGATGCGCTCGATCAGACGCATGTCTTCCGAGCCTACCTCGGCTTCCTTTGCGTCGTATACCTCCCCGGCGATCTGGACGAGGAACTCCTCCATACCCTCCGGGTCAAGGTTGTCGAGCGACTCGGGGCGCACGTCCTCTGGCAGAGGCACGATGTTGTTCACCGCTTGCAGCAGGCCATCCAGGTTCCAGTTGGCTGGCTCCTCGTCGGCGGTAGACTCTCGTACGATCCTGCCGATCTCTCCAGCCACCATGTCAAGCACCCGCTCGCGCGTGCCTACGCCCGACAGGATCTTGTCCCGCATCACGTAGATGACCTCGCGCTGCCGGTTCATGACATCATCGTACTGCACGACGTGCTTGCGGATGTCGAAGTTGTGTCCCTCGGCCTTCGCCTGCGCGCCCTCTATCTGCCGAGTTACGAGGCTGTTCTCGATAGGGGTGTCCTCGTCCACTCCGAGGCGGTCCATGAAGCCTGCCACCCGGTTAAGGCCGAAGCGCACCATTAGCTCATCTTGCAGAGACACGTAGAAGCGGGAACTGCCGGGGTCGCCCTGACGTCCGGCCCGGCCACGCAGCTGGTTGTCAATGCGCCGCGACTCGTGTCGCTCCGTGCCGATGATGTGCAGGCCGCCCCGCTCCGCAACGCCGTCACCGAGAACGATGTCCGTACCGCGGCCGGCCATGTTTGTAGCGATCGTTACCGCGCCAGGCTGGCCCGCCTGGGCTACGATGGTGGCTTCTTTCTCGTGGTAGCGTGCGTTGAGCACCTCGTGTTTGATGCCGCGGCGCTTCAGTATCTCGCTGAGGCGCTCGCTCTTCTCAATGGAGGTGGTGCCGACGAGGACCGGGCGCCCGGAAGCGTGCAGATCCTCGATCTCGTCCGCGACCGCCTCGTACTTCGCCTGCTCGGTCTTGAAGATGCGGTCCGAGTGGTCGCCTCGGATCATTGCGCGATTCGTGGGGATCTGCACTACATCCATGTTGTAGATCTTGCCGAACTCCTCCGCCTCCGTCGCCGCAGTGCCGGTCATGCCCGCGAGCTTCTTGTACATGCGGAAGTAGTTCTGGATGGTGATAGTTGCCAGCGTCTGTGTCTCACGCTCGACCTTCAGCCGCTCCTTCGCTTCGATGGACTGGTGCAGCCCCTCGGAGTAGCGGCGGCCGTACATGCGGCGCCCGGTGAATTCGTCAATGATGATAACCTGGCCGTCCACGATCTCGTATTCGCGGTCGGCGAGGTAGAGCGCCTTCGCCTTGAGCGCGTTGTCGAGATAGTGGGTGGCATCGAAAAACTCCGGGTCGTAGAGGGACTTGTCCCCTGGGATGCGCAACAGCTTCTCGGCGCGGCTGATCCCATCTTCGTTAAGGTTTACGGTGCGGTGCTTGACATCAACCGTGTAGTCCCGGCCCTCCTGGAGCTGCGCGGCGATCCTGGCATAGTCGTAGTAGACCTGAGTGTTCTGCTCCGCCTGTCCGCTGATAATGAGCGGGGTGCGGGCCTCGTCTATCAGGATGTTGTCCACCTCGTCAACAATCGCGTAGTTGAGCTCGCGTTGCACCTTCTCCGAGAGGTCTCGCACCATGTTGTCACGAAGATAGTCGAAGCCGAACTCGTTGTTCGTGCCGTACGTAATGTCGGCGGCGTATGCCTCTCGGCGAGGCGCGGGCCGCAGCATTGGCAGGTGTTCGTCCTGCACTTCCGGATCAAACAGGTAGGCGGACTCGTGCTGGAGACATCCGACGGTCAGGCCGAGGTAGTGGAATACCTGGCCCATCCAGCCACAGTCGCGCCGGGCCAGGTAGTCGTTCACGGTTATGACGTGGACGCCCTTACCCTCCAGGGCGTTCAGGTACGCGGCGAGCGGGGCGATGAACGTCTTGCCCTCACCGGTCTTCATCTCCGCGATGTTGCCCTGGTGCAGCACAATGCCGCCCATGATCTGCACGTCGAACTGCCGCTTGCCGAGGGTGCGCAGGGTAGCCTCGCGAACGAGCGCGAACGCTTCCGGCAGGACGTTGTCGAGCTTCTCGCCCTCCTGCACCTGCTCGCGCAGCTCCTCGGTGTACTCCCTCATCTCGATGTCGGAGAGGGCTTGTATCTTCTCTTCCAGCCGGTTTGTCTCGTCAACTAGGGGCTTCAGCTTCTTCGCGGTGCGCGCGCTCGGCTCTCCCCTGAGCTTGGTCATGATGCCTAGCAAGGCTTCACCTCACGTGTATATATGTCTACAGATGAAGTTTAGCACGGGGTCCTGGCACTGTCTATAGGGTCGCCTGGCGCAGAGACACCGCCTGTTAGAATGTTACGGGAGGTAATATGCGCACGGAAGAAGCTATCTCAGTACCGCGATCCCTGCCGTCCGTCACTCGGTTGCTGGAGCTGTGCCGAGAGGTAGGCGCGCCACGGGACGCGCTCGTAGCCGCAAGCCGCCGCGTTCTCGAGGACGCGCGAAAGGCGGTGCTGGCCGGGGGCAACACATCGGAAGTGGAGCTTGTGCGAGCGGTGCGGGCACACGTGCAGGTCGCGCAGTCCTCCTGGCCTGCGAGAGTGGTCAACGCTACCGGGGTGGTGCTCCACACCAATCTGGGTCGCGCCGTGCTCTCGGAGGCCGCGAGGGGGGCGATGCAGGAAGCTGCAGCGTACTCAGACCTCGAGCTCGACCTGGAGACCGGTGAGCGGGGCAAGCGCGACACTCACGTCGAGCGGCTGCTCGTGGAGCTGACGGGCGCCGAGGCCGCGACGGTGACGAACAACTGCGCCGCGTCCCTCTTCCTCTCCCTCGCAGCGCTCGCTCACGGCCGGGAGGTGGTGGTATCGCGCGGGCAATCGGTGGAGATTGGGGGACGGTTCCGCATTCCCGACGTGTGCGAGCAGAGCGGCGCAACCCTTCGAGAGGTCGGCACCACCAACCGGACCTACGCCTCGGACTACAGAGACGCTGTCACCGAGCAGACGGCGCTACTGCTCAAGGTACACCGCAGCAACTTTTTTCTCTCCGGCTTCGTGGCGAACGTGGATATCGAGGAGATGGTAGGTCTAGGCGATTCACGTTCTATCCCCGTCCTCAACGACTTGGGGAGTGGGTGCATGGTGGACACGGAGCTGTTCGGACTGCGTCACGAGCCGACGGTGCAGGAGAGCGTGCGGGCAGGGGCAGGGCTGACGCTTTTCAGCGGTGACAAGTTGCTTGGCGGGCCGCAAGCGGGATTGATCGTGGGCCGCAGGGACCTGGTCGAGCGCGTGCGCCGTCACCCACTGGCGAGGGCGCTGCGCTGTGACAAGGTAACGCTCGCCGCTCTGCACGCCACGCTGCTGCACTATCTACGGGGCGAGCACCTGGAGCAAGTGCCGACGCTGCGGATGCTGGGACTGTCACAAGCCGAGCTATCGGGCCGGGCACAGCGGTGGCGAGATGCACTGGCGCTGCCGGGAGTAGAGGTGGTGCCGGTCGCGTCCGCGGTTGGCGGCGGGTCGCTCCCGGACGCGGAACTGCCGAGCGCCGCGCTCGTAATAGATCCCTCCCACTTCGGCGTGTCCGCCGACGAGTATGCCCGCCGGCTGCGCGCCGGGGAGAATCCCATCATGGCTCGCGTGGAGCGGGACCGCATCTGGCTTGATCCCCGCACGGTGCAGCCTGATGAGGAGAGGGTGCTTCTGGAGTCGTTAAGCAAGGCAGGCCAGCAACAGGCCGTGGCGGACGCGGACGCGGACGCTGCACGTGGTTCGGCCTGAGGCTGTAGAACGCCAGTCCGAACGCGCCGAGTTTGCCGGTCCGGAAGTTGGTGGGATATAATCGCGGGTTATACCGTACGTTTCGGGCAGCAGTCGTAAGGGGTATTGATGGCGCAGAGCAAGTTCTACATCTGGACGGTGGGCTGCCAGATGAACGTCGCGGACAGCAACCGTGCGGCGGACGCGATGCGGCAGGCGGGGTACACGCAGACGCAGGAGGTGATGGACGCGAACGTCGTGATCCTCAACACCTGCAGCGTGCGTGAGAGCGCTGAGCGCCGCACCTGGGGTAAGGTCGGAGCGCTGGCGCGGCTCAAGCAGAGCTCCCCGGATACGATCATCGCGATGATGGGCTGCATGGTCCACCCGGACCGCGCGCTGCTGCATCGGCGGTTCCCGCTCGTTGACCACTTCATCCCCGCGGGTGACGTGGATGAGCTGATGGCATCCGTGCCACCCGTCGAGGACGAGTGGGGCACCCAGCTCTACCAGCTCTCCTCCGATTCCTCCGTGAGCGCGTTCGTGCCTGTCGTGATGGGCTGTAACAAGTTCTGCAGCTTCTGCGTTGTTCCGTACCGCAGAGGACGGGAGCGCTCCATTCCCATACCAGAGCTCGTGCAGGAGGTAAAGGGCCTCGCCGCACAGGGCGCGAGGGAGGTGACGCTGCTCGGGCAGACGATCAACCACTACGGCCGCGACCTGCCGGGCAAGCCCGACCTCGGAGACCTGCTGCACGCCGTTCACGAGGTGGAGGGTATCGAGCGCATCCGCTTCCTCACCTCGTACCCACGCACGATGACGGACAAGATTCTGCAGGCGGTAGCCGACCTTCCCAAGGCATGCGAGCATATCAATATCCCGTTCCAGGCCGGCGATAACACGGTTCTGCGTGCTATGAGGCGTGGCTACACCATCGAGCAGTACAAAGAGGTAGTAGGCCGCGTTCGGGACATAATTCCGGGCGTGAGCATCGCGACGGACGTGATCGTAGGATTCCCCGGAGAGACGGAGGAGCAGTTCGAGCGCACGTACGAGGTGCTCGAGGAGCTGCGGCTCGACGTGGTGCATATCGCGGCGTACTCGCCACGCCCCGGCACAAAGGCGTTCGAGCTGGGCGACCCTATACCGCTTGATGAGAAGCAGCGTCGCTTCCGCCTGCTTGACGCACAGCACGAGCGCATCTCAGGCGAGATCAACAGCGCGTTGCTCGGCGCCTGCGAGGACGTGCTCTTCGAGGGGACCCAGCGCGGCAAGTGGAAGGGCCGGACACGCACGAACAAGCTGGTCTTCGTGGACTCACCGGAGGACCTGACGGGCAAGACACTCCCGGTCCGCATCACGCAGACGGGGGCGTGGTCCATGCAAGCAGAGCTCGCTGAGGCGCGAGAGCTTGCGGGCGCATCAATATAAGGAGATAGGACAAGAGTTGACCTTCGACACACTTGACAGTAACCAGAAGCACCGCAAGTCCGAGCTGCTGGAGGCGGCGCTGGAGCAGAGCGAGCGCGGACAGTGGGCCGAGTCCGTGGAGAGCAACCGGGCGATACTCGAGATAGACCCACGGGACGCATCCGCGTACAACAGGCTCGGCAGGTCCCTGACAAAGCTGGGCAGGCTGAGGGAGGCTCTCGAGGCGTATCAGCGCTCTGTAGAGGTGGACCCGGCGAACCCGGTCGCACTGCGTAACAGCGTGCGGCTGCGTGGTGTGCTTGAGAACATGGACGGGGACACCGTGCCGCCCGCGGACCCGCTCGATATACGTGCCGAGAACTTCGTGATGGAGACCGGCAGGTCCGATGTCGTCACGCTTGAGGACCTCAGCCCCGCGCCGCAGATAGCCACTCTTATGCCGGGCGACTCCCTGGAGCTGCGCGCCGAGGGGCCTTATCTGCGGCTGTACACGACCGGTGGCGAGAGGGTGGGCCTGGTGCCCGCCAAGGTCGCCCATCGGCTGCTGGAGCTGATAGCTGCGGGCAATATGTACTCAGCCGACGTCGTGAGGGCGAACGTGGACGGCGTGCTCGTCCTTCTGCGGGAGACGTACAGGAACCCCGCGACCCGAGGCAAGCTCCCGTTCCCGACCGTCACCCGCCACGCGCCCGAGAGCCGTGCCGCCCTGCGAGATGCCGCGCTCGTGGCAGCCGTGGATGATGAGTTCGTTGGAGAACCTGAGCTGGACGACGATGAAGACGTGGACGATACGGACGAGGTGCAGACGGAGACCCTTCCGGACACCGACGACACCGACGACGTGGAAGAGTAGCGTCCACACCTGGCGAATCGCACAACAAAAAAATGAGAGGGGGCAGCTTCAACAGCTGCCCCCTCTCGCGTCAAGCGGAACTGCGGGAGTCTAGCCTACGAGCAGACCAGCGGCGACCATAAAGATGATGACTACAACGGTAGAGAGGAGCAGCTTCCACAGGTCGCTGCGAATGTAGCGGATCTCGTTGCGTGTCTGCTCAGTTGATAGCACTCCGGTCGGGTTTGTCACTCCGCCAGGTCGGCGGACGGACCTCGTTGGAGCGGAGGTGGCAACTGAAGCGGGTGGCGTTGCAATCGGCGCTTCCGCTGTGGGGGTGGCTGCTGCCGTCTGGCCGGGCTGCTGGGTGGCCGGGGCGTCGTGTCGAGGCCGCACTGTCACGCGGCGCTGTCCACCCGATTGTCTGGACGCCCTGGTTGTTTTGCGGGGCACGGTTCTCCTCCCACTAGGAAAAGCTGCTGCGCCGCATCTCGGCGGCCTGCCCTGATTAT
>JADDPP010000120.1:13232-15353 GCA_016781845.1 Rubrobacter sp. | reverse complement strand
AGCTTCAAGCTCGCTGCTGGTGGACATGGACGGGCTGCGCAGACGTTGCGTGCAACGTCTCTACACGCGCTGATACAGCCGCAATACAGGTGCGAAGGGGGTCTATCCACGGAGCCGGAATTGGCTCCCTGTTGCAGGCCGGTGGAGGGATCCCACACCGATGGCGATGGATATCTGAGGTCATTCGCTGGTACCCGTCTTGCAACACTCTGCGTGACAAGCTCTCACGAAAGGAGAAGCGCAATGACCTTCGTGGATCCGAACCTGGTGGATACCGAGCCGAATCCGGTGGACCAGTACATGCCGGAGGTCGATGCCGTCGAGGACACGGAGACCGGCCGGGACCCGGACACCGCGCTGGAGACTAACCCCGACATTGGGCTGGGAGTAGTGGATGCTGACGAGAACGCAGACCAGCTCCTGGGTGACGCGGGACCCGGCGGCGTGAGCCAGCGCGGGCAGGACACCTAGATTCCGTAAGCTACCTGCACACGCTCGGGCGAAGCAACAGCCCCTCCTCATTCCCAGCGTCAGTGAAGGATCTCAGCAGGTGGGTCTATGCATCGTGCTCAGATCCTTCACTGTGCCCAGAGTGAGACTCGCTTCCCTGTTACTCCTGTCCCATTACGCTACCCACCGAAGCGCTGGAGGAGTTGGTAGAGCGCGTTCGCGCCGAACTCAACCGCCTGTGCCGGCACACGCTCGTCCGCGGCGTGTACGAGCCGCGTGAAGTCCGGGTCCGCGGGAACGTTGAGCGGCAAGAAGCCGTACGGCTGGATGCCCAGCTTCGCGAAGAAGCGACCGTCCGTTACCGCGAACAGCAGGAAGGGCACAGGCGCCGCCTCTGGATCGGCCTCCTGCAGGATGCTCGCGAGCGTGGGGTACAGGCCGAGGTCCGGGGTGTGCGTGCTCGCGTCGTAGCGTATCACCTCCAGATCCACGTCCTCGCCGACGAGGGCGCGCAACTCCGCGAGTAGATCATCGGATGTTTGGCCGGGAAGCAGACGCCCGTCCATCTCGACAGTGACCTCGCTCGGGATGACGTTGATCTTGTGCCCGCCATGGACGATGGTAGCGTTCACCATGTTGTGCAGGATAGGGTCGAAGAAGAGTCCCCGTGTGCCCATCCTGTCGAGCACAGCGTCCGTGGAAGCGGGGTCGAGCAATGCCCTGAGGGTGTCGCCCGTCTCGCCTGGGAGCGCGTCGGCCAGGGTCTCGAGCATCTGTTGCGCGACGGGCGTGATATGTACGGGCAGCCGGTTCTGGTCCAGATGGGTGAGCATCCGGCCCAGCTTCGCCATCGTGCCCCCTCGCATTGGACGCGAACCGTGGCCGCCGGGCCCGCGCACCGTAGCCTTGACCCAGCAGATCTGCTTCTCAGCGACCATCACGGGGTAGAATCGCCTGCCGTCAATGTAGCGCGCGACGCCGCCACCCTCACCGATGGCGTACTTCACGCCCTCGAAGACCTCCGGGTGGGTCTCGACGAGCCACTTCGCGCCGTAGTCGCTCCCGGCCTCCTCATCGCTCAGGATGCACAGTATGACATCGCCTGGAAGGGTTGCGCCCTCTGCCCTGGCGCGCAGGAAGGCGGAGAGCATCATCGAGACTCCACCCTTCATGTCGAGCGCGCCCCGCCCCCACACGAAGCCATCGGCGAGAGTGCCCTCGAACGGCGGCTGCTGCCACTGCTGGTTGAGTGTCGTGACGACGTCAACGTGGCCGTGCAGCAACAGGGGCGGGGCGTTCCCAGTGCCCTCCAGCCGGGCGATGAGATTCGGTCGGTTCGGGTCGAGGGCGAGAATGGTAGTAGCTACGCCTGCCTCGCCGAGCAGGTTGTTGATATACGTGACGCACTCGGCCTCGTTGCCCGGCGGGTTCGTCGTGTCGAATCGAATCAGGTCCTGCAGCAGCTCTGCGGGGCGCTCGTATATTTCCGCCCGGCTGCCTGTACTCACGGCCATGCACTAACCTCCTGAGATGTGTTCGGGTACGGTTACCTGCCCGCAAGCTTTACGCCCCCGGTCCTGCTGAGACCCGTCGGCGGCACTCTCATTTTGGGTGGATGGGCGTGAGGCTTATGCATTACTGCAAGCACACAGAGTGAGGGTTGTGAAGCGC
>JADDPP010000120.1:11332-13103 GCA_016781845.1 Rubrobacter sp. | reverse complement strand
CACACAGAGTGAGGGTTGTGAAGCGCGCCTCACAGACTATATGTGTATTGCAGCGAGCAGCTCGGCGCAGACGAGGGGTTGCCGCCATACATGGCCGTTGTCCTCCAGGCTCCAGTACGCGGCGAGCACAGCCTGCGCCAGCCCCCATCCGCGCACCCGTGCTCGGTCCAGCCCAAGCTCCTCGGCTAGCTGATCCACCCTTCTTGCAAGGATGCGGCCGGGCTGGGACGCGGCCAGCAGCTTCGCCGGGTTGCGTAGCAACGCCCCCGTGTCATACGCTGCCTCGCCAGCAACCCCCTTGGGATCTATCGCCAGCCACGGCTCGCGCTGGGTAGCCAGGATATTCCCGTGGTGAAGATCGCCGTGGAGCAGGACCGGCGCCGCCTGGGATGCAAGCAGCTCGGCGAAGAGCGTCTCGGCCTCGTCCACCAGCACGGCAGGGAGCGGGCCGCTGCCTCCCTCGAACTGCGCCCTCAACCGCACGAAGCCCGTGCCCCAGTCGGCTACGAACGGGAACTGGTGATCCGGAGGGGGCGGACGCCATAGCTGCCGCAGCACTGCCGCGGCGATGGCGGTCGCCTCCTGGTCGTCCTCCACGCTCTCGAGCGGCGTGCCGGGCCTGAGGTGCTCCAGTAGCAGGGCGCCCTGATCAAGGTCCGCTTCGAGGAGCCGGGCCATGCCGTGTCCGCCGAAGAGCCGCAGCGCCCCCGCCTCGGCCAGAAACTCACGGTCTGGAAAGCATACTTTGAGGACGGCGGCCATGCCGCCCGCGCGCACCGCGGGGGCGGCGTAGTTGTACGACAGGGGAGTAAACGGTGGCCCCACCCTGATCTCCCAACGCCTCTCGCAGTCAGCGACGATTGAGGGCAGGCGGTCCAACCATTCGAGACCCTCTGCCCCCCGCAGCGCTACTGTTGTGCGGACCAGGCTGTCAGGAACGGGGAACAAGCTGCTAGCCTCAAACCGGGTAGAGAAGCGGGCAGGCGGCCCTGCCTGAAGGAACGCACAGAAGACAACGCTCGCCAGCGTTCCGCCTGCCAAAGTGCTCGCCGCCTACCGACATTATACTCGCCTCACGTCCACTCTCCCTCACTATCCGCTCACGGGTTCGCCATCTGCACGGGGTTGCCCGGTTGCCTGCTTCTCCCGTGTGCTGAGGTCACGGCGAGTAGCAAGCAGGGACGCGAGTATGGAGAGGCTGAGCACCCCCGCGATTACGCCGAGTGACACCGTGATAGGCATCTTGTACCACTCCAGCAAGAGCATCTTGAAGCCGACGAATACCAGCAGCGCGGAGAGTCCCAGCTTGAGATAGCGGAAGCGATCTATCACGCCCGCCAACAGAAAGTACAGGCTGCGCAGCCCCAGGATGGCGAACACATTGGAGGTGTACACCAGGAACGGCTCCTGAGTCACGGCGAAGATCGCGGGCACCGAGTCTATGGCGAACATCAGGTCACTCGCCTCCACCACAATCAGGACCACCAGCAGAGGCGTCGCCCACAGCTTGCCGTTCTCGCGCGTGAAGAACCTCGCGCCCCGGTACTCGCTCGTTACGGGTATGAACCGCTTCAGCAGCCGCACCAGGAGGTTCCGTTCGGGGTGCAGGGTATGGGCCTTCTGCCGCGCCATCTTGACGCCTGTGTAGACCAGAAACGCACCGAACAGGAGCAACACCCACTGGAACTGCTTCACCAGGTAACTGCCCGCTCCGATCAGCGCGGCGCGCATCACGAGAGCCCCGAGGATGCCCCAGAAGAGCACGCGATGC
>JADDPP010000120.1:0-11203 GCA_016781845.1 Rubrobacter sp. | reverse complement strand
AGACGAACACGTTGTCCAGGCTCAAGCTCTTCTCGATAAGGTAGCCAGTGAGGAACTCGAGCGCGGGCCTGCTACCCCAGTACAGGTAGATACCGAGGTTGAACAGCAAGGCGAGGGAGACCCAGACAGCGCTCCAGATGCCCGCCTCTCTCAATGAGACCGCGTGCGCCTTGCGGTGAAACACCCCGAGGTCGAGCGCGAGCATCCCAAGCACGAAGAGGTTGAACAGAACCCAGAACCAGATACTCACTTCCACGGACAAGCCTCCTTATAGCTGCAGGCCGCAGGACAACAAAAACGGCGAGACCCTACGGCACCTCATGTGTCGTAGTGGTCTCGCCTTCGATCCTGCGGCCTTACAACCAACCGGAGGCACAGGCCTCGTAGTGACGGTCAGTTGACCCGGTGACCTACCTCGACCGAGCGTCGGCGTGGTTATACCGGCAGGCTACTCCCCACCTGAAATCAGGATACATGACACCGTCGCTCTCTGCAATATGCGAGATGCATGTGGCGCCCCCGTCCGCACCGGGCACTTCGCACAGCGTAAGCTGGATGCGTGTAGATTCCGGTGTTAGCTTTTGCCTCTGCCCTGGAGGTTGATGACGTACTTCTCCAGGAACGCCTCCATCTTCTCAAGCTGGTCGCGCCGGTTGGCGGGCTTGCGGAAGCCGTGGCCCTCGTCGTCGTACAGCACCAGCTCCGCGATGCCACCCCGGCGCCTGACGGCCTCCGCGAACTCCACGGACTGTGCGTACGGCACGGCCTCGTCCTCCTTGCCATGGAATAGCAGGACAGGGGCGCGCACGTTTTCGACGTGCGTGAGGGCGGAGCGCTCGATCCATCGCTCCGCATACTCTGGCAGCGGGCCAATAAGGTTGCGGTTGTACGGCTGCTCGAACCTGTGCGAGCCCATCTGCAGCTCGTACAGGTTGCCGATGCCGTACAGGCTTACCCCCACCGTCCAGAACTCCGGGTCCTTCACCAGCGCCATGAGCGTCGTGTATCCGCCCGCGCTGCCGCCGCTTATCGCGATCCGCCTGGGGTCCGCGAGCCCCTGCGCGATGAGGTGCTCGCCGCCGCTGCGTGCGTCCTCCACGTCCACGACGCCCCACGCGCCGTTGAGCATGTCCTGGTATACCCGGCCGCTTCCCGAGCCTCCTCGGTGGTTCACCTGCAGGCAGTGCCATTCCTTGCCCGCGAAGTATTGAGCCTCGGGGTCCCACGCCAGGCTCCGCTCGCTCGTCGGCCCGCCGTGGATCATTATGAGCGTTGGGCGCGGTCCCTCGGCGTTCAGCGCGCGGGTCAGTACTCCGTACACCATCGTGCCGTCCACCGTGGGCCACTCGATTACCTCTGGTCGCGACAGCCCGGCCGGGTCGTTGGGACCGACGCCCCCGCTCGCCCGTGCGGTCTCCTCATCGCCCAGTCGGGTGACGAGAGTCAGGGGAGTGGTCGGGGATGTGGCGGTGTACGCAAGCACATCCGGCTCATCAGCGGAGCTTCCAGGCTGTACGGTGAGCTGGGAGAACGCAGTGTACCCACTCTGCAGGACCTCGCACTCGCGCTCCAGAAACGACACGCACACGAGGCTCTGAAGGCCCCGGCGCCGACGGATCGCGTACAGCCCGCGCTGACCCCACTGCACCGCGAACTGCCCCTGCACCCAGTCCGGCGCGCCGAGCTCGCCCTCGCCCGTGTCCAGCCGCTCGCCCCCTTGCCCGTCCGCGTCCGCGATATAGAGGGAGCGCCACCCGGACTCGTCGGAGGTGTACGCCAGTTGGGACCCATTGAGGCTGAACTGAGGGTTGGCGTATGACACGCGCTCGCGCGAGAGCGATGTGATGTCGAGTGGGACGAGCGCAGCGGGGGAGGGTGCGTTCTGCGTTTCGGTCGCGAGCCGGGCTACCCGTACGGAGCACTGCTCCCACGGCATGTGATGGGCTTCCCATTCCATCCATGCGAGCCGCGCGCCGTCCGGAGAGAATGTCGGGTTTGCGGCGAACGCCGGGGATCCTGTGACCCTGAGGGGCAGCTGCTCTCCCTGAGTGTCTACGAGCAAGACATCGGCGTGCCCGCCCTGCTCGGCGACGAACGCGACGAAGCGGCCACACGGTGAGAGGGCAGGCACGGCCACGCCCTCGTACTGCGGGGTGATGTTCTTCTGTGCGCCCGTCCGCAGGTCGAGCGCCACAAGCCTGCCCTCCGCCGCGTAGACGAGGAGGGCGCCGCGCACCCCGCACGCTCCGCCTCCGTATCCCACGCTCGCCCTCGGGCCCGGCTCGGTCGTGAGGTACTCTGCAAGCCCTGTCCCGAGGCCCTGACGGATGATGCTCGGCCTGCCGTCCCCGCTACGGATGTAGTACAGGTGCTCGCCCGTCTCGTCGAGCTTCGGCTCCGCCAGGTTGTGTGAGAGCCATATCCGGTTCTTCTGCAGCGGCTCGGGCAAGGACATCTCCTCATGAGTCACGCGGGTACGGTGGGCGCAAATGGTCGGGGCGACCAACTGGCCGCCCCCGTGCGCGGTCTACAACTGCTCCACCTGTGACAGGATCTCCTCGTCCTCCGGGAAGCGACCCTGTTGCTTCTTGGAGAAGATGAGCTTGCCGTCGAGCGACACCTCGAATATCCCTCCACTGGACGGAACCAGCGTGACCGAGGAAATCTTCGGGTGGTAGTTGCTAAGCACGTTCTCCGCCAGACCGGCGGCTCTTCCAACGTACCCTCAGGATGTGCAGTATTCGATCTGCAGCTGCGGCCTATCGTTCATCTATACCCTCCTTTGTTCGGTTGCTCCAGACAATTACACGCGCAACTGCCGTGCCACTTGCACAGCACCCGCAACATCGTGTCCAGCCAGCCCCTTCCACGCTCGGCATCTATACTCCAACTCGCATAGTTTCTGCTCACGCGCTTGGCATTCAGGCAGCTCGCACATAAAGCCGACCCGCCCGAGGGAGCTCTGGCGACAAGAAGGCCTGGGATAGCCCATACATGGACTGCCCCAGGCCCTGCTTTGGTCGAGGTGCTACTGTACCTTGAAGCTTCTCGCCGCGGAGAAGAGTCCGGGTCCGTAGTTGTCGAGCGCCCGCACGCGCCAGTAGTAGGTCTTGCCTCTGCTGAGCGCGCTGAGGGTGACGCTGGCGCCGGTGACGGTCCTGCGCTGCGCCACTGTGGAGAAGGTTGAGCTTGTGGAGACCTCCACCTCGTACCTCACGGCGCGACTGACCGTTCCCCACGTCAGCGTCGGTGTGGTGTCCGTGGTGGAGGCGCCTGCGGCGGGCGAGAGTAATCCAGCTCTGGCGGGGCCACCGGCAGTATGCGAGCTGGAGGTCCAGCTTGCCACCTCCGTGGCCGTGCCCGCCGCGTTCCTGATAGTCAGGTAGCTGAAGCTCCCCACCGCTCCCTTCGTGCCCGAAAGGTCGTGGCCGATGTTGATGCTTGTGCCTCCAGCGGTGAGCTTGCCCGTGCCGGTCCCGCCGCTGAGTGTTCCCCTCACGCCGTCGAGGTAGATTGCCAGTGTGCCGTTGCTCCACGTCGCGGCAATATCGCTGTAGCCTGGCTGATTGATGTTTCCGGGCATGTTGTATGAATTCACGTTCATGCCGACCCACTTCTCCGCACCGTTGCCGTCCACGACGCGCAGGCGCAAGACGTTGCCGGCTGTCTTCTCGATAGTTAGCCGGTTGCGGGTCGCGCTGTAGCCGGTGTCGAAGAGCACGTGGGCCACACTGTTATTGCCAGCCCACTGGTGGCTGAGCGCGAACGAGACCGTGCCTGCGTTCAGGTCCAGGTGGTTGGCGCGGGCTGCGCGGATGGGGGCTGACGGGGTGGCAGGAACGTACAGCTCGTTGCGTGGCGGCGTGTAGTTCAGTCCGTTGAACTTGACCTTGCGGTGCGTGATCACCCTGCCACTCTTGAACTGCGCGCCGACCGCCCGTGCCATCGCGCGGTTCGCGGGGTATCCTTCAAGGTCGCTGTTCTGCTGGCCCGATGCCTGAAACTGCCAGGAGTACCAGATGTAGCCATCGAGAGCCCGCAGCCCGTTCTCTGGCCCGGAGCGCAACCAGTCGTTCACCTGCCGGTACATCTGGTGTGGCTCCGGTACGTTGAGGACCGAGTCGGCGGTCAGATCGTGCGCTTGCGCTACGGACCAGAGGGGGACGCCGGGCGTCAGTCTGTCAATTGCCCGTCGCGCCGTGGTGTAGTACAAATCGAGCGCGTGGTAGGTGTAGATGCCCCCGGAGTTCGATGCCGAGTATGCATCCAGCCCCACGATGTCGGCGACACCAGCGCCGTACGGGTTCTTTGGCTGCCCGAACATCCCGTCACCTATAGTATCGGCATCTGGTCCATCCGCGTCGCCTGGGCGCTGGTTGTATACGGCGAGCACCGGGACGGTCGGGAAGTACTCCTTGTACATCTTGTATGCTGCCTGCATCTCGCTGAGCGTTATTCCCTTCTGCGCGGGCTCGTCGTATGAGAACCAGGCGTAGATCACGTCCTCGAGGTTGAGGTCAGGGTATCCCACCGAGGGGCACTTGTTGTTGAACATGTCCTTGTAAGCTTGCAGGTACGTCCTGGTCCGTGTCGCGTCCATCCTCTGATTTGTAATCCACATGCCGCGCAGCACCAGCTTCAGGCCTCTGTCCTTGATGCCGTTCAGGCTGCGACAGATCTTCTTGGTGTTTGTGGGCGAGCCCAGGTACGTGGAGAAGGCAACGTTGTATACACCCTCGTTCTTGATCGCTTCGGCTAGAGCAACAGGGTCCACATCACCCGGGTCTGTGTAGACGCCGAGGGTGCCGGTGTCCTTCTCATTGAGTCCGAACACGCCATACGGAAAGCGCCCGCCCAACCGGGAGTCGAACTTGCTCCTGACGTCCGTAACCGTGCGCTGTGCGAACGCCCGTCCCTTGTTGCTGATGGCGGGGGCACCGCTCACATTGCCGCTACCCACGCGGTCGGTGTACGCTGTGCTCGCGCCGTCGAGGTAGAAGAGCACAGTCCCTCCAGCCGCGACTGCCGTGTCATCCGGCGCAGGTGTCCCTGTTGGGCGCAGAAGCATACTCAGCACCGCGGTGACCATCAGCAGGGCCGCGATCAAGCCCAGACGGCGCGGTGATGATATTAGACGCGTCATATTGTCCCTCCATGATGCATGCATGTAACTGTTACAAGTAGGGTACAAAACGACACCCTGAATGCATAGGGCCCATTGGTACTACTCGAACCGTGTCGCGGCCAGCCAGGCAGGCCATGTTGACGAGTTGTGCTTGCCGTCGGGGGACTCAGGGTATATTCGGGGCACGGAAAGTGTGACATGGCGTGCAGGTGAATACGCGCAGAGCGTGCAAGTCCGCCCTGCGCCGGTCACCCATCACTCCTGACAGGAGAATCTCTATGGACTACCTGACACTTTCCAACGAGCACACCTTCCTCATCACCGCGTTCGACGGCGACGTTCCCGCAGTGGATGGGCGGCTGGGACTGTACTACAGAGACACGCGCCACCTCGGCGAGCTGGAGCTGCGGCTGAACGGCGAGCCGCTGCAACTCCTGAGCTCGGGCGACGAGGACGTGTACCGCACGACGGCCGTGCTGAGCAATGGATACCTCCGCACGCCGGACGGCCAGCAAGTGTGGCCCGGTACGATTGGGGTAACTCGCTCGCGCGTCGTCTCCCACACGGTAAGCGAACAGCTCAGGCTAACGAACTATGGCAGTTCCTCGCTTCGGCTCGAGCTTTCAATACAGCTCGGGGCTGACTTCGCCGATCTGTTCGAGGTGCGCGGCTTCGAGTTCTCCCGGACCGGGCACATGCTCGCCTGCCAGCAGGAGCCGGACGGCGTGCTGCTCCGGTACCAGGGCGGGGACGGCGTGCGGCGCTCGACGCGCGTGTCCTGGGACCACGCGCCTGACGAGCTCACGTATCCGGAACCGGAGGCGCCCCAGACTGAGACGCCCGAGGCCGGCGCGCCGCCCCCGCCGACACGGGCGTGCCTCCTGTGGAGGTTGGCTATCCCGCCACGGGGAGAGTGGAGTCTGGAGCTGAGCTACGCGCCTCTACAGGAAGGACCGGAGGGCGAGGCCCGGCAGCCCGTGCGAACGCACGATGGGGACATGCAGCAGCTCGCCTCTTCGTACGGGGACTGGGGGGCGGACTCCACCCGCATACAAACGGACAACGAGGAGTTCAGCCGACTGCTGGAGAGAAGCGCGCTGGACCTGCGCTCACTCACCGTTACATATTCCACGGGCCGGCTGCCCGTCGCGGGCATCCCATGGTACGCCGTGCCTTTCGGGCGCGACTCCCTCATAACCGCGCTGCAGGCGCTCTGCCTCCAGCCGGAGCTAGCCGCGGGCACGCTGCGCTTCCTTGCTGCTCACCAGGGCAAGCGCGACGATGCGTGGCGCGACGAGGAGCCGGGCAAGATAATGCACGAGCTGCGCTTCGGCGAGATGGCGGGCCTGCGCGCCGTGCCCCACACCCCGTACTACGGCACGGTGGACGCTACCCCGCTCTTTGTCATGCTCTTCGCTCAGACCGTGAACTGGACGGGCGACCGGCAGCTGTACGAGGAGCTGATACCCTCCGTGCGCCGCGCACTGGAGTGGGTGGACCGGTGGGGCGACCTCGACGGCGACGGGTACGTGGAATACAGGGCGCGCTCCGAACGGGGTATCCGCAACCAGGGCTGGAAGGACTCCGGCGACTCGTTGCTCTACCCGGACGGCACGCTGGTGGAGCCGCCCGTCGCGCTCGTCGAGGTGCAAGCGTATGTCCACGCCTCGAAGAGCTGGCTCGCTCCTCTCGCGGCGCGCATGGGTGACGATGAGCTGGCCGCGCGGTTGGAGCAGGAGGCAGCGGCGCTCAGAGAGAGGTTCAACAGGGACTTCTGGGTGGAGGGTGAGGGCTGCTATGCCCAGGCGCTCGACGCCGATAAGCGCCCCATACAGGACGTAACCAGCAACGCCGGCCACGCGCTCATCGGCGGCATAGCTCCAGCGGAGAGGGCAGCGCAGGTGGCGCGCAGGCTGCTCGCGCCAGATATGGCGTCCGGTTGGGGCGTGCGCACCCGCAGCTCCTCGGACCCCAACTACAACCCAATCAGCTACCACAACGGCAGTGTGTGGCCGCACGACAACTCGCTGATTGTGCTCGGGCTGGCGCAGTCGGGCCTGCGGGAGGAGGCGAACCAGGTCGCGGGGCAGGTGTTCTCGGCGGGCAGACAGTTCCGCCTCTCACGCCTGCCGGAGCTGTACTGCGGCTTCGCGCCTGGCGAGACCGGCCTCGGACGCCCTGCCGACTACCCCGTGAGCTGCAGCCCGCAGGCGTGGGCGGCGGGCTCACCGTACCTGTTCATGCAGAGCATCCTCGGACTCGAGCCGAACGCCCTGGAGAACACCCTGCGCCTTCGTCCCCACATGCCGGAGTGGCTGGGCTGTGTGGAAGTGAGGAACCTGCGCGTGGGCGAGGGACGGGTCCACCTGCGCGTCAGCGCGGGGGGCACGGAGGTCGTGTCGAGTGGCGGGGTGGACGTGCGCGCTTCTGGGTAGCTCACTGTTCGCACCTTGACCAGCCCCAAACCCCCGGTCGAAGGCGAGCAGGGGAGGCGGCAGGACCATTGCCATGCAGGGGGTGGCGCCCAACCGCTCCACCGCCCTCTCCCACCTGATATTGTCCCGTGGTCCGGATATTCCTTGCCTTCAGGTGCAACCTCTGAAAGGCGGGCTATTGGGTTTGACTAACGCCTTTTGAACAGGCTACGGTACAGCCGTTCGTCCCATGTGTTGCCCCACTCACCATCCCTGTTGAGGTTCCGACTATAGCTCTCGGCTTGTGTATCGTCCAGGGTGATGAAGCCCAGGACAACGCCGTCAACCTCGGCGGCGACCGATTCGCCATCTCGCGACCAGATAAAGCGGATGTGTGGTGAGGTAGATGGGTCGTAGCGAGCATCAGGACTGGTGTAACCGATGCTCGCGGGCGGAGCGCCCCCCTGTTCGGCGTACCTCTTCGCCTCTTCATAAGACGGCGCTTCCACCACATTGTAAAGCCAGCAGTCGGCTATAGGTCGTTGCTCAGCAGGAGGCGTGAGGTAGAGATACCCCGTTACCTGGTTGTCCTCGAACACAGCCCAGCGTGAGGATACGGGATGTTGTTCCCAGTCGAAGTATCGCGGCTCATCGGAGTCATCATCGGGCTGGCCCAGGCATTCGCACGTCAACAGTTGACCGTGACACCGTGGGCACTCTGCCATATCACACCCTGCATGGTGGAAACCTCCCAAAAGTACCCCGCAGTCGTGGCAGCGAGTATCGTAAGGGCTACTGGGCACCGTGGCATTCCAACCGAATCGGGTCTCCTGCCCGTACGGGATGAAGTCGTACTCCACGTCGTCAATTCTGACCGAGGTAACCACGCAGCTCCGAGCAGTGTTCATCTCCTAATTGCAAACTTCACAGATTGCCACTGTATCCCCCTCTGCTGAACGGTACAGTCCCCCAAGCTCCATGTAACCCCCAGCTTCCCACAATAGGGGCTGCGGATGATTATTCTGGCCAAATCGTCCGGTAACTGGGGCCAGGCGGTAATCCTCGAAGCCTGCCACGCACAACCTTCGCCCTGATCAGCATACCACCTCACCCTTGCCCGCCTCCTGAGCCTGATGCGTATGAGACGTTGCGTGCAACGTCTCTAGAGTCGTTATCAACGTCCCCGCGTGGTACAGCCGTTGCGGTTGTACGCACAGATAACGCCGTCAATGCCATTGTAGGGGCGACTTGTTGGGGCGCCCGGAGGAGGAAAACTACAGGATGATCGCGCTGCAACTGTACACTGTGCGGGAGCGCACAGCGAGCGACTTTATCGGCACGCTGCGCCAACTGGCGGACATGGGCTACCGCGCCGTCGAGTTCGCGGGCTACGGCAACAATTCCGTCGCGGATCTGCGCGCCGCGCTCGACCAGTTCGGCCTGCGGGCAATCAGCGCGCACGTGCCGTTCCAGCGGCTGGAGGGCAACCCACAGCAGGCGATAGAGGAGCTGCAGGTCCTCGGCGCACAGCACTGCGTGGTGCCCGGCATCCCCCAGGAGCGCCGCGCCACGGCTGACCAGGTGCGCCAGCTCGCGGAGACGTTCAACGAGCTGGGGCGCATCTGCCGGGAGCAGGCAGGACTCAGGTTCGGCTACCACAACCACGCGCACGAGTTCGAGCCCCTCGACGGCAGCAATATGTGGGAGATCATCGCCGACAACACAGACCCAAGCCTCGTGGACCTGCAGCTTGACATCTTCTGGGCCGCTTACGGCGGCGTGGACCCCGTCGAGCTGATGCGCAAGCACGCGGGACGCCTGCTGCAGGTCCACGTAAAGGACATGGCGAGCGACGAGCAGCGCTCCGACATGCCCGTCGGCGAGGGCACGCTGCCGTACGATCAGTACCTCAGGGCCGCGTCCGAAGCGGGCGCGCAGGTGTACATCGTCGAGCAGGACAACCCCCGCAACGCAATGGAAGACGTGCGAGTCTCCCTGCGCAACCTCGAACAACTGCTCGGCGAGCGTTAAGGAACGGGAGATATAGCCGCAGCGAGCGCAGACAGAGTCCCGTAGGGGCAGGTCCCCGTGCCTGCCCCCAACAACCTCTACCCAAACACCCACGCGCGGGGGCGAACATGAGCTTCACCCCCGCAAACCCGAACCTCTGCGCGCTCAGCGGCGCATACAACCAGTGAAGGAGTAAGCCTTGACCAACGTAGACACGCAAAGCACCACCCGCTTCCCCGAGGGGTTCGTGTGGGGAGCGGCCACCGCGGCGTACCAGATAGAGGGCGCGGCGTACGAGGACGGGCGCGGAGAGTCTATATGGGACCGCTTCAGCCACACCCCCGGTAAGACCGCGAACGGCGACACCGGAGACGTGGCTTGCGATCACTACCACCTATGGCGCGATGACATCGGCCTGATGAAGGAGCTGAACCTTCAGGCATACAGGTTCTCAATCGCGTGGCCGCGTATCCTGCCACAGGGTCGCGGTCGCCCCAATGATGCGGGGCTCGACTTCTACGACCAGCTCGTGGACGGCCTGCTCGAAGCCGGCATCACCCCCTGGGTCACCCTCTACCACTGGGACCTCCCGCAGGTGCTCGAGGACGAGGGCGGGTGGACCAGCCGCGCGACGGCGGAGGCGTTCGCGGAGTACACGCGGGTCGTTACCTCCCGCCTCGGCGACCGCGTGAAGCACTGGATAACGCTGAACGAGCCGTGGTGCAGCGCGTTCCTCGGCTACCGGATAGGCCACCACGCACCCGGCCACACAAGCACCAAAGAGGCTCTCCAGGCCACCCACACTCTCCTGCTCGCGCACGGGATGGCCGTGCCAATCATCCGCGAGAACAGCCCCGACGCGCAGGTGGGCATCGTGCTCAATCCGGCCCAGATATACCCCGACACCCAGAGCGAGGAGGACCGCGCCGCGGCCCACCGCTTCGACGGCTTCTTCAACCGCTGGTTCCTCGACCCGCTGTACGGCCGCGGCTACCCGCAGGACATCGCGGAGCTGTACGGCGCGGAAGGCCCGCGCACCCTGCCGCAGGACTTCGAGGTCATCGCCGCGCCCACGGACTTCCTCGGCGTCAACTACTACAACCCTACGTTCGTGCGTCACTCGCCAGAGGACGAGCCGTACCACATAGCGAGCGTCCGCCGCGAAGGGGAGTACACCGAGATGGACTGGCTCGTCTACCCGCAGGGGCTGTACGACCTCCTGCAGCGCCTCCACCGCGATTACCCCACCGGGTTGCTGTACGTCACGGAGAACGGAGCGGCGTACCCCGACGAGCCACCGCGCGACGGGCGGGTGATAGACACCCAGCGCCTCTCCTACTACGCGGGCCATCTGGACGCTTGCGCCCGCGCCATCGCCGACGGCGCGCCGCTGCGGGGATACTTCGCGTGGTCGTTGATGGACAACTTCGAGTGGGCGTTCGGCTACACCCGGCGCTTCGGCATAGTGTACGTTGACTACGCCACCCAGCAGCGCACCATCAAGGACAGCGGCCGCTGGTACAGCCAGGTCATCACCCAGAACTCACTCGCGGTCTCGACCGGCTAGCGCACCGGGGTTACACTGACACAGGATACTTGCGGGGGTGGGTTCTCGACCCGCCCCCTTTACGAGGGTTCCAGCGAAAATGAGGGG
>JADDPP010000255.1 GCA_016781845.1 Rubrobacter sp. | reverse complement strand
ATGCGGCGAGCGTCTCGGTGACGGCGCTCCCGCCGACGTAACACTCTCTCCACAGCCTCCAGATGGCGCGGGCGATGTAGCGTTTCAAGGCTCGTAGCGCCTCGCGTGCGGTCTTGCCCTCGCTGATGCGACGCTGGATGTACCCTTTGGCCTCGGGTGAGCTGCGCGATTGGGTGACAGCTATCCGGTACAGGATCGAGTTGAGCCGGCGGTTACCGCCGCGATTGAGCCGGTGGCGTACCTTCCCCGCGGACGAAGCCTCCAGCGGTGCGACCCCCGCGTACGCCGCGAACTGCGCCTCGGTGGCGAATCGGTCGGTGCAAGGCCCCAGTATCCCCGCCAACGCGCCGGCGGTGAGCAGTTGCACCCCGGTAAGCCGTGTCAGGGGGGAAAAGCGCTCCCCGGCGAGGGAGCTAATCTGCTTGGCAAGCTCCTCGGCCTGCTGGGTGGCCAGCTTCAGCCGCTCGGCGAGCCGCCTGACTGACGCGGCGCGTTGTTGCCGCACCACGGAGCTACCTTCGGGAGCCGTGTAAGCCAGCAAGGCATCCAGTCCGGCGTTCGACTTGAGGTCCGGCAGGTGCGACTTGTACTCGGGGTCGAGCTGCAACAGCAACTGGTGTATCTGGTTGCGCAGCCTGGTGGCTTCGGCCGTCGCTCCTTCCCGCTCGGTCACAAGCAGGTCCAGCACCACGGTCTCGTCCTCGGCGACAACCACTGGCAGAGCAGCGTCCTTGCGCAACACGTACTGCGCCACCGCGCGGGCATCCAGAGGATCGCTCTTGTCGGGCTTGCGCGCCTTCCTACGCTCCTGCGCCGTCCAGCGGGGGTTGACCTCATACACCCGCTCCCCGGCGCCCACCAGGTGCTGCGAAAGCCCCCGACCGTAGTTCCACGCCCCTTCGATACCCCAAACGCGCTCCTCGCCCAAGCCCTCGGCCCACACGAGCATCCCCGACCAGCCGTCGGCGTTGTTCGGACCCTGCCACCTACCCAGCTCGCGCCCGGCATCGTCGAGCGCCACCGCCATATGTTGCTGCTTATGCGCATCTACCCCGATCGTTACCATCTACTACCCCTTCTGTCCTACATGGTACCATCGCACAGGAGCGTGGCTCCGAGGCTGACAGGACTCTCTCGGGTCAGCAAGACCGGCTCCTATTAGGTCAAGCCTCGTAGAGCAAGGCGAGGGGGCGACGTGTCATGGCAAGGGCACGAGGCCAGTCAAAGTCAGGGTCAGCCCTCCTCGCCACGCTCCGCTCCCATACTACACAGAGAGTCAAAGTCGTTGTGAGTGGGGTGGTCGGATAGCGAGATGCGCTGAGGGTATCCATCCGCGAGTCCTATCAGCCCTGTTCCTGCACTTAGGATGGCTCCAGCAAGCCTCTCAAGTGAGGCGATAACCTCGGACGGGCCGACTTTGAGATGGCCCTGGGGTATGTGGCGCTCGGGGCGTCCAGATATGTGTTCAATCCGGTAAAATCACACAAGCGCATAAAACCTTACACCTCCCGTTATGTCTCCGCAGAGAGCGCGAAAGCCCTCGTTTTTGTTGAAGTTTCACACTTTTGGATGAACGGCTCTAGATACAAGCGAACATACGTTTCCTCGGTTCGGGTCATCTCGCGCCGACCACGCGCGGTGAGCCTGCCCACCGTCCCCGCCTTGCTGTATGTCGCTGAATGAACGGAACACTGCCTTGAAGTTTCTCGCTCTCGCGTTCCTGCTGGCCGTCCTGCTCTCTCCTCGCGGGCCAGTCCCTCAGGCCGCTCCTCAGTCCAGCACTCCGGCGACCTCCCAGGACTACCACACCGAGCGACTCCTCCGCACAACCGAGCGGCCCCCGCGCGACCTGTACGAGCTGCACCCCCGCGTTCGCGGCAACGGTCGGGAGGCTCCCCGACAGATCACGGGCACTACCCGGAACTGGCGCACCGGGCATCAGGAGCAGTTTTACGTCGCAAATCTGCAGACGCATGAGTACGCCAAGCGCAGCGCCACCTTGCAGCACGTGTCCGGGAGCGCCTACTGGTTCGTCGAGAACGGACGCGCTGTAGACCTGGGCGCCCTGGGGGCTGCCGCCAACAGATTCGAGGGTATCGTCGCCAGGAGCCACGCCACGTTCGGCACAGAGTGGAATCCGGGTGTAGATGGCGACCCGCGGATAGTCGTGCTCGTTGCGGCTACGCCGGGAGCGGGCGGTTATTACTCCAGTGCGGACGAGTACCCCCGCAGCATCAACCCCTTCAGCAACCAGCACGAGATGATCTACATTGACGCTCACCCCGGTGATCCCTACTTTGACTCTACCCTCGCGCACGAGTTCCAACACATGATCCACTGGAACGAGCACGCCAGTCAGGACGTGTGGCTCAACGAGGGGATGAGCGAGTACGCGGTTGAGCTGAACCAGCTCGGAGCTGGGCTGCCTGAGCGAGCCTTCGCGGCTCAACCAGACACGCAGCTCAATACATGGGCGACGCAGCCGGAGCAGGCCACGCAGCATTACGGCCAGGCGTACAGGTTGATGTCCTATCTGGCAGGCAGATTCGGCTCGGAGTTGATGGCTGAGATCATCAAGGCACGCGGTACGGGGCTGGATGCGATCGAGCAGGCGTTGCGGCAGAGGGGGACTACGTTTCACGCTGTCTACGCCGACTGGCTCGCGGCCAACCTGCTTGTGACGGACGGACGGGGAGCGCTTGGCTACAAGGGCCGTATGACACCGGTGGCGTTTCAGCGCGCTCCACTTTCCAGGCTCTCTTCCACCGTGCGTCAGTGGGGCGCGGACTACTACGCTCGGCAGGACAACGAACACTTCACCCTGCGCTTCCAGGCCTCTCCCAGGGTGCCGCTCGTAAGCAGCGGACCCGCCCGCAGCGGACAGTTCCAGTGGTACAGCAACAGGGGGGACCTTCTCGACACTACGCTCACGCGCGAGCTCGACCTCTCAGGCGTCACACGCGCCACGCTTGAGATAGACCTGTGGTACGACATCGAGAAGGACTTCGATTATGCGTACGTAGAGGTGTCCCGAGATGGCAGACGCACCTGGCGGACTCTGCCGGCATCCCGCACAACGAACACCAACCCCAACGGTAACAACCTGGGCAACGGCATTACCGGCGCAAGCAACGGATGGGTGACGGAGCGGTTCGACCTGACTCCGTACGCGGGCAGGCCCGTACTCCTGCGCCTGGAGTACGTCACGGATGACGGCTACAACGCCCAGGGCATAGTTGTGGACGGAGTGCGCGTTCCCGAGATCGGGTTCGCGGACGACTCCGAGACACCGAACGGCTGGCAGGCAGAGGGCTGGATAAGGAGTAACAACACCGTCCCCGGCCGCTACCGGCTCCTGGTCATAGACCCCGATAACGGGGGCTCGTACACCGAGGTGCCCGTGGGCGCCGATGGCAGGGCAACCGCCACGTTCGCGCGGGGCACGGGCAAGCCGCCGGTGGTTGTTGTGGGTGGGGCGGCGCAGACTACCACGCAGGCATCAGCGTACGAGCTTGAACTGTCGCCCGCGGGGCCTGGTGGCCTCGGGGTCATCGGCGGGCGCGCTACCCGGCTGGGTACGCCTCCCTCGCCATAGCTATCAGAAACGCTTATGCCTAACCGGAACTTCGCTACTGGTATACTGGGCCACACTGATAGTAGAGAGCCGTGGGGTGTGTCATGATTACGGAGCGCGTGGTCGGACCGGAGGAGCAGATGGAGGACGACGGCCAGGAGCTGAGTCTGCGCCCCCGAAAGCTGTCCGAGTACATAGGCCAGGACAAGATCAAGGACAGGGTGCGTGTCTCCATAGAGGCCGCTCAGGCACGCGAGGAATGTCTCGACCATCTGCTGCTGTACGGCCCGCCCGGTCTTGGCAAGACCACGCTTGCGAACATCGTCGCCAACGAGATGGGTGTGAAGATACGGGTGACATCCGGACCAGCCATCGAGCGGCCCGCCGACATGGCCTCCATGCTGACCGGCCTCGGGCCGAACGATGTGCTGTTTATTGACGAGATCCACCGTATCAACCGCGCCGTGGAGGAAGTCCTCTACACGGCAATGGAGGACTTCGCGATAGACATTATCATGGGGAAGGGTCACGGTGCGCGCAGCCTGCGGCTCGCCCTTCCCCCGTTCACGCTCGTCGGCGCAACTACCCGCCCCGCGCTCCTTAGCTCGCCTCTGCGCGACCGGTTCGGGGACACCTTCCGGCTGGAGTTCTACGACATACAGCCGATGAAGGAGATTATCACGAGGGCCGCGAGCATCCTGAATATTGACATAACCGATGAGGGCGCTCACGAGATTGCGAGCCGGAGCAGGGGAACGCCTCGCATCGCGAACCGGCTCTTGCGGCGCGTGCGGGACTACGCGGAGGTGCGCGCGAACCGCGTGATAGACCTGCAAACCTCGCAGGAGGCCTTGGCACGTCAGGGGGTGGACGAGCTGGGACTCGACGAAACCGACCGCAGACTGCTGCGGTCCATTATCGAGAACTTCGATGGCGGCCCCGTGGGTCTGGACACGCTCGCCGCGTCCACGAGTGAGGAAGCGGACACGGTCATGGACGTGTACGAGCCGTACCTCCTGACGCTCGGTTTCATCCAGCGCACCCCGAGGGGGAGGATGGCTACACGCAGGGCGTACGAGCACCTCGGCATCGCGTACCCGGAGCGCGCAACAATTATCCAGGAGCATCAGGCGTCGCTGTGGGAGGACGAGGACAGTGAGTGATGTCGGCCGCCTCCTGATATTCGCCGGGATTGTGCTCGTCGTCGTGGGCGTGGTGGTGAGTGTGCTGGGGTCGGCGCTGCCGCTTGGGCGGCTGCCTGGCGATCTGAACTTCGGGCGAGGGAACACACGCGTCTCGATCCCGATCGCTACCTCCATCGTCCTCAGCATCATCCTCACCATCCTTGCAAACATCTTCTTCCGCCTGTTTGGCCGCTAACCCTGCCGTGTCCATTCACGAGTACGACTACCACCTGCCGCCCGAGCTCATCGCGCAGGAACCGTTGGAGCGCCGCGATGCCTCCCGTCTCCTGATTCTCGACAGGAACACCGGCAGGATGGAGCACAGGACTTTCATTGAGCTCCCCTCGCTCCTGCTGCCAGGCGACGCGCTCGTGTTCAACGACACGCGGGTGCTCCATGCGAGGCTGCGTGCGAGCTGGGAGGAGACGGGAGGCAAGGTGGAGTTGTTGCTCCTGAGGCCGCGCGGGGAGGACCGCTGGGAGGCGATGGCGAGGCCCGCGAAGCGGCTGAAGGAGGGAGAGCGGCTGATTCTCGGTACGGGCGTTCCCATCCAGGTATGCGCCCGACTGCGGGAGGGTACGATAGAAGTTCAGCTTCCGCCCGAAGTCGTGGATCACCTGGACCAGCACGGAGAGCTTCCCTTACCTCCGTACATTCGGGACTACCACGGAGACCCAGACAGGTATCAGACGGTGTACGCTCGGTCCGACGGCTCCGTCGCCGCACCCACGGCTGGGCTGCACTTCACGCCACCGTTGCTCGAAGAGCTGTGCCAGCGGGGCGTGTCCCAGCACTACATAACCCTGCACGTGGGGGCAGGGACGTTCAGGCCGGTGCAGACGGACCGCATCGAGGACCACCGGATGCACTCGGAGGCGTACTTCGTGCCCTCAGACCTGCTCGGGGAGCTGGCGAGGGTGCGGGCCGAGGGCGGAAGGGTAGTGGCGGTGGGTACGACGAGTGCCCGTTCGCTGGAGTCGGTTGCGAGACATCCGGAGCAAGCCGGCAGCTGGAGCGAGACGGACATCTTCATCCGTCCCGGCCACACCTGGCGCCTGGTAGACGGACTCGTCACGAACTTCCACCTGCCGCGCTCGACGCTCCTAATGCTCGTCTCCGCGCTGGCGGGGCGGGAGAACGTCTTCAAGGCGTACGAGGAGGCCGTGCGTGAGCGTTACCGGTTCTACTCCTTTGGGGACGCGATGGTTATACTTTAGGATTCGCTACGCACGCCAGTTCAACCTCTGCACGATGATTTCGAGTCGGTGAGATTGTATTGCGAAACACACGCACAGAGAATTTTCAGTATGAGCTTGTAACAACGGACGGGGACGCCCGAGCAGGAACCCTTGCGACACCGCATGGAGTTGTGCGCACGCCGGTCTTCATGCCGGTTGGCACGCAGGCCACCGTGAAAGCTGTCACGCCACGGGACCTGCAGGAGCTCAACGCCCAGGTCGTGCTGGCGAACACGTATCACCTGTACCTGCGGCCGGGAGCGGAGCTCATCGAGCGCGCCGGAGGCCTGCATGACTTCATGCAGTGGCGTGGTCCTATCCTCACTGATAGCGGCGGGTTCCAGGTCTTCAGTCTCGCCGCGCGCCGCAAAATCACTGATGACGGCGTCTGGTTTCGCAGTCACATTGATGGCAGCGAGCACCTCTTCACGCCTGAGAGCGTCATGCGCACCGAGGAGCAGCTTGGCGCGGACATCGTGATGGCGTTCGACGAGTGTGCTCCTTATCCCGCGGAGAAAGAGTACGTCCGTGCCGCGATGGAGCGAACTCACGCCTGGGCCGAACGCTGCAGAGCGGCGCATCGCCACACCGACCAGGCGCTCTTCGGCATCGTTCAGGGGGGGGTGTGGCCCGACCTGCGCAGGGAGAGTGCTCTGCACCTCGTCGGGCTGGACTTCCCTGGCTATGCGATAGGAGGGCTGAGCGTCGGAGAGGAGAAGGACGTGATGCAGCTCGCGCTCGAGGCCACTACCGCATGCCTGCCTGCCGGGAAGCCACGATACATGATGGGGGTGGGCGCGCCCGAGGACCTTCTCAACGGTATCGCGGCGGGAGTGGACATGTTCGACTGCGTGCTCCCGACCCGCAACGCCCGCACCGGCGCTCTGCTCGTCCCGACCGGCAGGCTGAACATCCGCAACGCAGCGTTCAGAGATGACTTCAGACCGGTGGAGGAAGGGTGTCCCTGCTACACCTGCACCACCTTCACGCGAGCGTACCTGCACCACCTCTTCCGAGCCGAGGAACTGCTCGTTTATACGCTGACGACCATTCACAACCTGAGCTTCCTGATCCGCCTCGTGGAGGGCGCGCGGGAAGCGATCCTGCGAGGTACATTCGACGAGTACCGCAAGGCGTTCCTGGAGAGGTACAGGGCGCCGGATGCGGAGGCGAGGGCGGCCAACCGCGAGGCTCGCCACAGAACGATGAGCGTGGAGCGATGATATACACTGGAGTTGTTGTCGGACTCAATTGACGCTCCTCGTACCCGCACGCTAGAATACTTGCTGCTTCGCCCGGAGGAATCGTTTTGACCGACCACGTCTGCTGCCGGCCGTACTGCGGCATTGACATTGCTGAAGTGCCCCGCATCGCCGCCGCGCTCGATCGGTGGGGCGAGCGCTTTCTGGAGCGCGTCTACACGCCTGCGGAGCGCGAGCGCTACCGAGACAGGGTGCTCTCGCTCGCAGCGCGCTTCGCAGCCAAGGAAGCCGTCATGAAGGCACTCGGCACGGGCGCGCGAGGTGTCAACTGGAAGGACATCGAGATACTGCCCGATGCACGAGGCAAGCCAACTGTCCGGCTCTATGGGCGGGGGGAAGCACGGGCGCGGGGGCTCGGTATCCAGGTGTGGGAGATCAGCCTCAGCCACTCACGTGAGATGGCGATCGCGAGCGTGGTGGCGCTAGCCCGCCGAGAGACCGTACAGGAGGAGAGATGATCCCACTCGTCACCGCTGAGCAGATGCGAGCCGAAGAAGCGGCCGTTTTCGCGGGGGGCATCACCGAGGACGAGCTCAGCGACCGGGCCGCGCGCGCTATCTGCGCGCGCCTGATCGAGAGGCCGCCTCCCGGAGGCAACGCGGTCATCATCGCGGGCCCAGGCAACAACGGCCTGGATGCCGTCAAGGTCCACCGGCTCCTGCAGGGGGCCGGGGTACCCACCCAGCTCTTCTGCTGGAACCGCCCCGACTGCCCCGCGCTCGACTTCGCTGCCCTCACGGCGTCGCTGCGGCGGGCCTCCGTGGTACTCGATGGTCTGTTTGGGATAGGTCTCGTGCGGGACGTGGAAGGGGAGCCAGCACAGATCCTGAGAGCCATAAATGCCGAGCGCGAGCGCAGATCAACAAGTGGCGAGGCAGTTCTGGTGGTCGCGCTGGACATCCCCAGCGGGCTAAACGCGGATACCGGCCGGGCGATGGGCGCCGCCATGGAAGCTGACGTTACGATCACCCTCGGCTTTCCGAAGGTGGGGCTATTCACCGGCGCAGGACCTAAACACGCAGGCCAGGTGATGTGCGAGGGCATCGGTCTCAGCGTTCGAGATCAGACGCCGAAACGGGTCCTCGGGTTTGACAGCGGGGAGCCGGTGGGGCTGCCCACGCGCAGGATAGGCTCCCACAAGAACGACAACGGGCGCGTGCTGGTCATTGGGGGGAGCCTCCGCTACGCGGGCGCGCCCGTACTCTCCGCTCTCGCCGCACACAGGGCGGGCGCGGGCTACGTCACCGTCGGCTTTCCGCGCTCGATGATGGGAGTCATCGCGGCGCGTCTTCTGGAGCAGACCCTCATGCCGCTGCCCGAGGACGACATCGGGACCCTCGGCCCATCCTCCATAGATGACGCCAGGGAGGGCGCTGCGGAGTACAAGTCGCTCGTGCTGGGCAACGGCATCGGGCGCGAGGATCCGACCGTCGCGTTCGTGCTCAGCCTGCTCGGCGTCTCCGCGTCCGCACAGCAGCGGTCCATTGGCTTCACGGCTGGCATCGGCGCTACCCCGCGCCCGTTCGCCGCCCCACGCCGCCCGGTCGGCTTCCGCACCGGGACGGCGGCGGAGCAGGAAGCCCAGGAAGATACGGGCGCTTTACCGCCCACGGTTGTGGACGGCGACGGGCTGTACGCGCTCTCCACGCAGGACGCCTGGTGGGAGAGCACCCCCTCGGTCGCGCTCCTCACGCCGCATCCAGGTGAGATGTCGAGGCTGGTGGGCGCAGAGGTGAGCGAGGTGCAGGCCGACCGCTTGAACACCGCGCGCGAGGCCGCGCAGCGGTGGCGCAAGACGGTGCTGTTGAAAGGCGACTATCCGGCTATCGCCTCACCGGATGGCAGCGTTCAGGTGCTCGTCGAGGGCCATCCGGAGCTGGGGACAGCGGGGACAGGGGATGTGCTTGCAGGCCTCTGCGGCTACGCGCTGTCGGTCGGTCTTGCGCCCTCTGATGCAGCCCGCGCAGCGCTCGTACTCGGCGCTAGGGCCGCTACGCTGGCGTCTGAGAGTGTCGGGACGGACGCTCTAGGAGCGGGCGACCTCATAGTCGCTCTGCCGGAAGCGAGGCGCAACCATGCGGGCTGAGGGCATGGCGACGGAACCCCAGGCGGTGACGGCCACTCGCTCGGGCCACGAATCGCGACGGCGCCCGCACTCCACGAGCCCGTGCTGGTCAGAGCTGGACCTCGGCGCCCTGGGGCACAACGTGCGGGTCCTCTCCTCGCTCTCACCACCCGGCACGAAGCTCATGGCCGTGGTGAAGGCGGATGCGTACGGCCACGGCGCGGCCCACGTATCGTACGCAGCCCTTGCCGCGGGCGCATGGGGACTCGCGGTCGCGCGGGTGCAGGAGGGCGTCGAGCTGCGCCTGACCGGCATCCGCGCCCCGATACTCGTCCTCGGTTACGCGGCCGAGCCGGAGCTGCCCCAGGCGGTGGCACACGACCTCGCGGTAACTGTCTCCAGCTGGCAGGCTGCGCTCGGTCTCGCCGCCCTCGGGGACTGTACAGGCCGAGTTGCCAGGCTGCACTTGAAGGTTGATACGGGCATGCGCCGGTACGGGGTGATGCCGGAGGACGCGCCGCGCTTCGTGGAGGCCCTCCGGGGGCTCTCGGGCGCCCGGCTCGAGGGTGTCTACACTCACTTCGCCACTGCAGATGAACCAGGCAGTCTCGCGTATCACAAGCAGGCACGGGAGTTCGATGACCTGATACGACGCCTGCAGGATGCGGGGGCGCGCCCGCCCCTTGTACACGCTGCGAACAGCGCCGCGGCAGTGGGACCGTTGAACACCTCGTACGACCTGCTTCGGGCGGGAATAGCCCTTTACGGGGTCCAGCCATCGAACGCGGTACGTCTGGATCTGCAACCGGTGATGTCGCTGAAGGCGCGCGTCGGGCGAGTACTTGACGTGCATGCGGGGGACGGGGTAAGCTACGGGCACGATTACCTGGCTGAGACCGACGGCCGAGCGGCAGTGGTGACGTGTGGCTACGCAGATGGTTACATGAGGTCACTCGGTAACGGTAAGGGCGAGGTGCTCATCGGCGGCAGGCGCTGCCCGGTGCTCGGGCGCGTGTGCATGGATAGCCTCGTCGTCGGGCTGCCCGACGGGCTAGAGGTCGCCGAAGGTTCGGAGGTTGTGCTGCTGGGCCCGCAGGCAGATGCGCGCGTAAGCGCGGAGGAGCTGGCGGAGCGCGCCGGTACTATCGCGTACGAGTTGTTGTGCGGGATGGGCAGACGCTCGGAGCGGCTCTACGTTGGTTAACTGTACATAAGGCCGATTATCGGAAGTTGCAGCGGCGAGAGTCGCAACAACCAGACAAGCATAACTAGTCACAGGAGGGGCCTATATGCTGCGGCGCAGAGACATTAGGACGACCGAGGAAGGAAACACACCTGAGACCACCGAGGCGCAAACGGCCGATACCCAGGCGACGCCGACGGTGACCGCGCCGAGCGGTGACGCCGCGGCAGCAAACACCAACATCAGTCCCGGCGGCCTCGCGTGGCGGCCCATGCGCCAGGGAGGCGCGAGCGAGGAGTGGCGGGCGCAGCGGCCCGCAACCGGCGGCGAGGAAAGCATCATCGGGCCGGATGACTTCTTCAACGGTAACTACCGCTCGCAGCGCGGCGTCCGGGTTCAGGGCCGCGTCGAGGGCTCCATCGAGTCCAGCGGCCACATACTCATCGAGGAGCAGGCCCAGGTGACGGCGGACATGACCGCCGCGGACATCACCGTGGCGGGCAGGTACAACGGCAAGGTCGAGTGCCGACATCGCTTCGAGATTACCCCGTCCGGTATCGTTACAGGAGAGATCAACACCGACCTGCTCGTCGTGCAGGAAGGCGGCTACTTCGACGGCAAGCTCAAGATGAAGGACCGCTCCGGCACAGGCCGAGCATCCCAGGCGCAGCGCTCGCCCGACACCGCGTCCACTCCTGAGGAGGAGCAGACCCCGGCTCAGGTATAATGGATGTATGAGTAATGTGTAGCCCTCGCTCACTCATTGCTCATACCTCGTTATTTATGCCTACCAAGGAGCCAGAGCCTGTTGAGAGCACCACGTGATCCCCTTCTTCTCGTCCTCGTATTTCTCGCGGGTGCCTCGGTTATGTCAACAGAGATGGGCGCGTCGCGCCTGCTCGCGCCCTACTTCGGCACCTCTCTGCTCATCTGGGCAGCCCTTATCGGTCTGGTGCTGATCTACCTCACCGTCGGCTACACCCTCGGTGGCCGACTTGCGGACCGGTATCCCTCGCACGCCGCGCTGTACAAGCTAACCGCCTGGGCGGGCTTCACTATAGTCCTGGTGCCGATCCTTTCGCGGCCGCTGCTGCTCTGGTCCGCCCGTGGCTTCTCCGAGTTCTCTGAGAGCGCATTCTTCGGCTCGCTTTTCTCTATCATCCTGTTGCTAGCGGTGCCACTAACGCTGCTCGGCTGCGTCTCTCCCTGGGCGATCAGGCTCAGGATGGAGAGCGTATCGCGGGCCGGGAGCGCGGCCGGTACTCTCTACGCACTGAGCACAGTCGGCTCTATCTTCGGAACGTTCGGGTCCGTCCTGGTGCTCCAGCCTGAGATCGGCACGCGCGCCAGCATCTGGGTGTTCGGCATCGGACTCCTTGCTGTCTCACTTGCGGGTCTCACAGCCGAGGTAAGCCGCCGGTCAGTGCTCCCGTACGCGGCCATGCTCGGGATCGCGGTGCTGCTCGTAGCCGCCTTCAACGGAGGCGGCATACGGTCCGCCGAGGCGGGCGACCGCCTGCTCTACGAGGACGAGTCGGCATACAACTACATTCAGGTCACGGAGGACGAGGGCTGGAGGAAACTCATACTCAACGAGGGACAGGCGGTACACTCCCTGTACCATCCACAGCGGCTACTCACCGGTGGGCCCTGGGACTACTTTCTCCTCGCGCCCCTCTTCCGCCCGCAAGGCATCTCGACGCCAGTCGAGGACGTAGCGGTTGTAGGGCTGGCGGCGGGAACGATGCCGCACATGTACTCGAAGGTGTATCCGGAAGCGAAGACTGACGGCATCGAGATTGACGGGCAGATAGTCGAGGTGGGGCGAAAGTACTTCGATATGAACAGCCCGAACCTGAATCCGGTCGTCGCGGACGGCAGACAGTTCCTGCTCACGACAGACAAGAAGTACGACGTAGTCGCCATTGATGCGTACAGGCAGCCTTACATTCCGTTCCATCTCGCAACGAAGGAGTTCTTCGAGACCGTGGACGACCGGCTGAAGCCCGGCGGCGTCGTCGTTATCAACGCAGGGGGCACGCCCGGAGACCTCCGCCTCATGGAGGCGATGGGCAACACGATGGGCTCCGTGTTCCCTAGTGTGTTCACCGTCACCACGGAGAACCGGTACAACACGCTCGTGTTTGCCACGAAGACCCCGATGACTCTGGAGCAGTTCCGGGCCAACACCCAGCAGGTGCAGAACCCCGTCCTGCGCGCGGTCATGGCGGAAGCGTTCCGCATAGGAAACATACGGCAGTACGAGCCCGACCGCGAGGCCGCGTTCACGGACGACCTCGCGCCCATCGAGCGCGTGATTGATCAAATCATCGTTGATTACGCCCTGGGGCAGACCCGTCAGGACCAGTGAGGAGCGATGAGTAACGCTCGCTCCAACGCTGCTCATTCATCACCCCCTACTCGCCACTGAGCTATTCACCCGTGCTCCCTGTCCTTGCCGGAGTCGTTGTGCCTGTGTTTGCCGTGGCGCTCGCTGGCGCGTGGCTCAAGAAGACTCTCGTGCTCGACCCTGGCCCTGTCTCCAGGCTCGCGCTGTACCTGCTTATCCCGTGCCTCATCTTTTCGAACGTGTCGCGCACGCGGGTGCCGGTTCCAGAGCTCGCACGTGTGGCGCTTGGTGTGGCTCTCGTGATGGCGGTCCTGTATTTGCTCGGGCTGATCGTAGCGCGCATCACGGGCGCATCCCCACAGGCGCGAGCAGGATACTTGCTCTCGACGGTATTCATCAACTCAGGCAACTATGGTCTGCCCCTCCTGCTCTTCGCGTTCGGGGAGGAAGGGTTCGCGATCGGTGTGCTGTATTTCGTGACACAGAGTTTCCTGACCAACACCGCCGGGGCCTACGTTGCCTCGCGCGGCAAGGCGTCGGCCCGGGAGGCGCTCGGGAAAGCGCTGCGGGTGCCTGCGCTGTACGCGGCGCTGCTGGCGCTGCCGTTCCCCCTGCTCGGAATCCAGCCTCCCTCGGTGGTTCTGAGGCCGGTCGAGCTCGTGGGCAGGGCGGCGATACCGATGATGCTGCTCCTGCTCGGCGCGCAGCTACGTTTCCGCGTCCATCCGTCGCACGTGTCGCTGCTGGCCGCGGCGATCATCACCCGGCTCGTCATTTCCCCCCTGATCGCGGTAGCGATCGCATTGATGCTCGGGTTTAGCGAGCTCACGAGGGCCGTCTTCATCATAGAGTCCGCGATGCCCACCGCGGTGCTCACGGTCGTACTCTCTATGGAGTTCGACGCCGAGACCGAGTTCCTTGCCGGGGTTGTAGCGTACTCTACCCTTCTGAGCCTGGTAAGCTTATCACTGTTGATTCCACTGCTGAGGTGAGTCCCCGTGCCTGAACCGTTATTCGCCCCGATTCCGCTTCCCGGCCCCGATGTTGAAGGTGTCGTCGCGGGCATCACGCCTCCGCTGGACGCCTGCGGGTATCCGCTCGACCTGGCTGCTCCCGAGGACCATCTGGGACCTCTCCAGACGGTCTTCGGCGCGTCGGGGTGGCCGGTGTACTGGATACGGCAGATCCACGGAAGCGAGGTGGTTGAGGTATCAGACGCTCATCCCAGCGGACCTATCGCAACGGCCGATGCGCTTATGACTGACCGCCCGGGTATCCTGCTCCTGACCCGACATGCTGACTGCCCACCCGTACTGGTGTACGATCCGGTGCACCGAGTTCTGGGTCTCGCCCACTCCGGTCGCAAGGGCACGCTGTCGAACATCGCGGGCGCGCTCGTCCGTGCAATGTCGAACGCTTACGGGTCCATCCCGGCGGATATGGTTGCCTCGATAGGCCCCGGCATACGCTCCTGCTGCTACCAGGTTGGAGAGGAAGTGCTGGAGGAGGCAGAGTCGGGAACAGATGGCCGCTGGTTCGTGCGCCGCCGGGGCGATCTGTTCATGGACTTGCAGGGCATGATAGCCTCACGGCTGTGGGAAGGCGGCCTTCACCAAGTCCACGGGGAGCACGAAGCGGAGTGTACGTGCTGTGGCCCTTCTCGGCTGCATTCCTATCGGCACGACGGAACGAAGCTGCGGTTCGCTGCGGTCGTGGGGATGCTGCCTTGAGCACCCACCCAGACATCGTCCAGAACGCTCTGCGTGTTCGCGAGCGCTGCCGGGAAGCAGCGTCACGCAGTGGCCGGCCACCCAACGCAGTAACACTGATCGCCGCGGCCAAGACGCAGCCCCTAGAGCGGGTCCTGGCCGCACTGGAAGCGGGAGTGCTGGACATCGGCGAGAACCGGGTCCAGGAGGCAGAGGAGAAGTGGACGCCTACGGCGCGTGAGGAGGTGCGGCTGCATCTGATAGGGCGGCTACAGCGCAACAAGGCGCGCAAGGCAACACGCCTGTTCGACCTCATTCATTCGTGCGATACCCCAGCCCTCGCGCAGAGACTGTCCGAGGTATCAGAGGGTAGGGCCATTGAGATATTGATTGAGGTGAACGTCTCCGGTGAGGCGTCGAAGGCGGGTTTCGCGCCTCACGTGCTGCGAGAGGAGATACACGCGCTCGGCGTCCTGCCCAACCTCGCACTGCGCGGCCTCATGACGATCGCGCCCGCGGCGTCCGATCCGGAGAGGTCGCGACCCTTCTTCGAAGCCCTCCGCGCCCTCTCCGACAAGCTGCGAGGGCTGCTGCCCACACTCGGACAGGAGCTGTCCATGGGCATGACAGACGACTACGAGGTAGCCATAGAGGAAGGAGCAACGATGGTTCGAGTGGGACGCGCCATCTTTGGCGAGAGAGCAAACAGCGGTTAGCTATCAATCCGTCCCACATTCCGCAGCTGAGAATCAGCCATTTTGCCTTTTATTTGGT
>JADDPP010000040.1 GCA_016781845.1 Rubrobacter sp. | reverse complement strand
AGAGTTCCTGACAGCTTGCACACGCGGGAGGAGAGGGATGGGTACGCTAACTACTCCAGGGGCGACCGACGAGCAGCCGGAGATTGACGGACGACCATGCTGCGCATATGAAGTGGTGACCCGCAATCGGCTGACCGACCTGGCCGACGACGTGGACCGGGTGCAGGGGCTCGCCAACGCCCTGCTCCGGGGCGCGGCCGCTGCTATCACGATCGACCTCGTGCTCCGGCTGGCCGGAGTGTAGCCGCGGCGCGCCCGTGGATCACTCGGCCTTCTCCGAGTCGGGCACCTTCTCGCCCTCGTCCTTCCCGCCGGGGGCGTGCGCCTCAATGACCTGGTTCATCTCGGCCCCGACGAGCACGATGTACGCGGTGTAGTAGATGTAGAGCATCAGGATCGCCGCGCCCGCCAGCGCGCCGTAGGTCCTGTTGTACGAGCCGAAGTTGCTCACGTAGAACGAGAACAGCAGCGAGAACACCAGCCAGAGGACGAGCGCGAGGACGGAGCCGGGGCTGACGAACCGGAACTGCTGCTTGACGTCGGGCGCGTAGTAGTAGATGAGCGCGAACGCGAACAGCACGACCGAAGCGAGGATCGGCCACTGCGCGATGCTCCACACCCGCCGGAAGCCCTCGCCGAGCCCGATCGCGTCGGCCAGGCCACCCCCGATCTGGCCACCTGAGACCACGAGCACGAGCGCGGCGATCAGGAGGGCCGCGGACCCCAGCGAGAGCAGGATCGAGATCAGGTACTTCTTCCAGAACGGCCGCTCGTCCTCGACCTCGTACATCACGTTCATCGCTTCCATCACCGAGCGGAACGCGCCCGAGACCCCCCATAGGGCGAACAGGATCGAGACGACCGCCCCGAGCCCCAGCCCGGCGGAGGCCTGCCCTTGGGCGATCTGCCGGATCGGCCCCCCGATCATATTCACCACCTCCCGAGGCATCGCTTCGGAGGCGCGGGAGAGCAGCACGTCGACCAGCCCCGCCGCCCCGAAGATGCCCAGCAGCGAGAGCAGGAAGACCATAAAGGGGAAGAGCGCGAAGAGCCCCTTGTAGGTGAGGTTGCCGGCGAACGCGGCCAGGTGGTCCTCGTTCGCTTCCTTGAGCGTCAGCTTGAGGAAGTCGACGATCCCCAGCCGCTCCGTCATCGGCACCTCGACCTGGTTCCCGGTGTCCTCCGCCGCCTTGGCTACCCCCTTGCCCGGAATCCGCACGCTACCACCCTCCCTCCCCCGCCGTCTGCGCTGCGAGGTGCGAATTCTAGCGCTAACAGGGTCCCCCGATCAAGGCGCGCCGGGCAGGGGCGATGTTCGAGTCGGGTACAGTCCCGACAGCAGGCGGCCCAGTCTGATTACGCTCTGGACGGGTACCGGGTACAGGTCCCGTACACGCGGTTCCCGACATGCAGCCTACCGTACAAACAGCACCGCAACCAAATCACGCCCGATGGACTTCGAGGACCGCCAAGAATCTCTCCAATTGTTAAACGCGGCTCCCTATCCGACAGAGTGGGTGGTGGCCATGCGCTGCCTGCCACCGATAGGACTTTTACATCAAAGAGTAAAGCCCCCTGGAGATTCCTCCAGAGGGCTCTGTTTGGTGTATGTTGCCGTAGGATCGTTGGTTACTTCTGACGCACCGCTCCGGATGAGGCGAAGACCTGCAGCTCCGCGGCTCGGACGTTCTTAGCCTGGGCCGAGGAGGAGCAGTCCGTGGGGTTCAGCAGGTCGTTGTCCTGCTCGCCCTGATACGCCGGGGTGCCCGTGCACTGGTTCGTCACGGCCCGCAGCTGGACGTGCGTCGCGGTCACATTCGGCACATCGAAGCTCCGGAGGAGGTGATCCGGCGCGAGCGGCCGGGGTGCATCCGAGGGGAACGCATCGGGCGCGCTGGTGTACAGCTTGGTGAAGCCTGCGCTGGTCGAGCAGTCGACGCCTGCCGCCGCGTTACAGGTCCAGATCTCGAACTGCCGTAGCGCCGAGAATCGGCTCTGGGTGCCCGTGTCGCCGCCCGCGTCCTTCGCGTCCGGCGCCCGCAGGAGGGCGCTTACCTGAACGGTGCGCACCGTCTGGGCGCCGCCCGACAGGTCCACCGTGACCTGCTTGCCGGCGACCGGGGAGCCGAGGCTTGCCCAGTTCGTCATCTCCGTGTCGTCGATCAGCTTGTCCTTATTGATGCCATCACCCGTCGCCGCCGCGCCCTGAGCCTCGGAGGCGTAGTTGAGCGGCATCGAGACGGTCACGGTCGCCGTCTTACCCGCGGCGAACGTCTGGGTGAACCTGTACTCGCCGTAGCCTGGGGCCTGCGCTATGAACTCGTACGTGCCCGCCGCAAACTTCGCGCTGCTGCCGAGGGCGGTCGTGGAATCGGTGTCCGCCACAGGGACGGCGCGTGCTTCGTACTTGCCCACGTAGATCTTCGCCGGGACTGCCTTGCCGCGTTCGTTCGCAGAGGTCGTCGCGAACGTGATCGTCGCGTTCGCCTCCTTGGGAGATTCGAAGCTCGGCACCGGGTCGCGATCCTGGTTCGTCTTGCTCGTCGCGTTCACACCGAGGCCGCGGCGGGCGAACGCCCTCCAGAGCTCTGTCTGGTTCGCGCCGTTGAACCGGATGGAGTCGGCGGCGAGGTAGGCATCCCGGGCATCGACCATGCTGACAGCGGAAGGCTGCAGCAGGAACGCATCGTGGAAGATCTGAACCCACCGGCGATTGCCGGGGCACTGGTCCGCCGGGAGCTTGCCATCGGCGCAGCTGCTCTGCAGCGCCTCATCGGTGTACGGGAAGCTCGCGTTGTACTTCTCCACGAGGAGCTGCCGGATGTCGTAGTTCGTCGCGCTCCAGATCTCGCTGTCGGCGTGTGGGCTCGTCAGGCCGCTCGGGTCGTACTCGACGTTGCTGTAGTTGAGCGGGCTGTTGTTCATCGCGTAGTTACGGATACCCTTCTGCTTGGATCCCGTGACGTACGGACCCACAGCAAACGGGTTCTCGCCCGCCGTCGGGGCGTAGCCGTATTCGAAGAGGTACTCGACCGCCGTCAGGTCGGACCAGCTCTCGCCCATCGCCCGAGCCTGGTGGCCGAAGAGCCCGGAGTCGGGGCCGGCGACCATCCGGTTCTGGATGGCGTGTCCGTACTCGTGGCCGATCACGGACATGTCGTAGTCTCCGTCCACACAAGGGGCGTAGAACGCCGCTGCGATCGGCTGCCAGAGGTACATGTTGGTAATCGGAGCGATACCGTCGTTCAGCGTGATCTGGTTCGCGTTGTCTCGGCCAAGATAGCTCGGGGCTCCACCGGTCAGGGCGCCGGCCTGAACGTCACCAACCTCGGGATCGCTCTCGCGGCCGACCGGGTATGCGCCCGGCGCGCTGTTGCCGAAGTTGCTGTCCTGCATGTTGTAGTTTTCCTCGGTGAAGCCGAGGTTGTACGACCAGTCGTGGATCCGGTTGTGACTGGCGAAGAGCGCCGCGGTGGCGGCGTCGATATCGTTGCGCTGCGTGGTCTCGAACGCGGTCGGGTCGCACTTCGACGTGTACCATTGGTTCGTCCAGGGGAACGCATAGTTGCGCGAGGTGCTGATGGGCCGGTAGCCAGTCGCACCCGGGGTTAGCGGGCTGGTCCATGCCTCGGCAGTTATAGCGTTGTTACCCTTCGTCGTGAACGTCGGGAAGTTGGCGCGGACGTCCTGGTCCCAGGGGGCGCGAGAAGCCGAGCTCTTCACCTCGATGTCACATCCAGGGATGCTGGTACCGTTCACGATGGCGTCCCAGCAGGCAACGATGCGGGTGTCGCTGTTGGAGTAGTCCAGCG
>JADDPP010000360.1 GCA_016781845.1 Rubrobacter sp. | reverse complement strand
GGCGAGAATTGCTGCTTGACAACACCACTAAAGGCTTAACTTGTGACCTATGGTCAGTGCGGATGTGTGAACACCGTGCTCCGGGCGGACGTACCGAAGCAGCAGGTGTCCTGACTGGCTCCCTGCCCCTCATCACTCGTCACTCACTGCTAACTTTCTGCAGGTCAATGATGCCGAGCTTGAGCGCGTGGAGAACGGCCTCCGTGCGGGACCCGACGCCGAACTTGTCGAAGATGCTGCTGAGGTGCACCTGCACGGTGCGAGCGCTGAGGTGCAGCTTGTCGGCGATCATCTTGTTGCTCTCACCGAGCGCGGCGCGGCGCAGCACGTCCATCTCCCGCTCGCTCAACACGGGCGCGGGAGGGGCAGAGGGAACACCACCGGAGAAGCGGCGCACCACCTTGCCAACGATGGAGGGCGCGAGCACGGACTCGCCATTCAGCACGGCGCGAATGGCGCGGACTACGTCCTCGCCGCGGGAGTCTTTGAGCAGGTAGCCTGCGGCGCCCGCCTGCAGGACGGCGAATACGTACTGGTCGTCGTCGTACGCGGTGAGCACGAGCACGGCCACTCCCGGATACTTCTGCTTGATGATGCGGGTAGCCTCCAGGCCGTTGAGCCTGGGCATGCTCACATCCATGAGGACCAGGTCGGGCTTGAGCTTCTCGGTGAGGCGCACAGCCTCCTCCCCGTCCGCGGCCTCGCCGATGACGTTGATGCCGTTTCTCTCGAGAAGCTGGCGCGTGCCCTCGCGCACGAGCGTGTGGTCTTCTGCGATTAGCACGTTCAGGGGCCTGTCCTGCGCGGTCGGGGTCTTCTGCACAATACGATCTCCTCCCGGCGTAACTGCTCTACATATTACCGCGTTCGAGCGGTGTATGCATCCGCACAACTGACGACAGCGCAGGGGGAATGCAGAGTTCGTGTTCGCTCCATACATCCCGTGCTTAGTCTGGATTTCGCAGTTTGGGGTAGGGAGATAGTAGGATCG
>JADDPP010000490.1 GCA_016781845.1 Rubrobacter sp. | reverse complement strand
TGCGCTCCGACGGCTCCGAGTTCCCCGTCGAGCTGGCCATCACCCGAGTCCCCCTGGGTGGGCCGCCCCTGTTTACCGGCTATGTCCGCGACATCACCCAGCGCAGGCGGGCCGAGGAGGAGCTGGATTTTCAGAGGAGCATTCTAGAGGCACAGGGCGAGGCGTCGATTGACGGTATCCTCCTGGTCTCCCGAGGCAGGGACATCTTCCGGTTCAACCGCCGATACGTCCAGCTGTGGCGGATACCGGACCAGGTAGCTGCCACTGGATCCTGTGACCTTGTGATGGAGTACGTCCTGGCGCAGTTGGCAGACCGCGAGGCGTTCCTCAAGCTAGTGAACTACCTGTACGAGCATCCAGAGGAGGAGAGCCACGACGAGCTACTGCTGGGGGACGGCCGGGTCTTCGAGCGCTATAGCGCGCCCGTGAAAAGCCGGGAGGGCGGACACTACGGCAGAGTGTGGCACTTCCGGGATATCACCGAGCGCAAGTGGGCCGAGGAGGAGCTCAAGTCGAGCGAGGCGAGCCTGGCCGAGGCGCAGCGCATTGCGCACCTAGGCAGCTGGGAGTGGGACATTGCTACCAACCGGGTGCGTTGGTCGGACGAGGCCTACCGGATATACGGCTTCCCGCCCGGCGAGTTAGCACCCACGTACGACACCTTCGTTAGCTTAGTGCATCCGGATGATCGGCGGCGCGTCCTGCAAGCGATCCGAGAGGCGCTCGACCAGGGAAGGCCGTATGAGTTTGAGCACCGGGTGGTGCGGCCCGATGGATCGGAGCGAGTGGTTTACAGGCAGGGCGAGGTGATCCTCGACGGCGGCAGGCCGGTGCGGATGGTGGGAACAGTCCTCGACATCACCGAGCGCAAAGCAGCCGAGGAGCAGATCGAGAGGGCGCTGGAGCTGCGCAACCGATTCCTCTCGATAGCTTCCCACGAGTTGAGGACGCCGGTGACGATGATCAAGGGGTATGCTCAGGTGCTGCAGCGGCGCGCCGTGCAGCGAGGAGACACCGACCTGCTCAGACCACTTGAAGTGGTAAACCGGCAGGTTGATCGAATGGCGGCCCTGATAGGTGACCTGCTGGAGGTATCGCGCATTGAGGGCGGCAGGCTGGAGTTCGAGGAGGTGCCCTTCGACCTCGACCCTGCGCTGCAGGAGGTGGTCGACGAGGTGGTGATGGCCACGCCCGGCTTTGCGCTGCGGGTCGATGCTCAGATAAAGGATCTGTGGGTGCAAGGGGACCGAGTGCGGATCCAGCAGGTGATGACCAACCTTCTGGCCAACGCAGTGAAGTACTCGGATAAGCATAAAGAGATGGACATCTCTATTGGCCGGGAGGGCGGCCGGGCGGTAGTATCGGTGACCGATTACGGCATCGGCATACCTAAGGAGCAGCAGTCTCAGGTCTTTGATCTGTACTTCCGCGCCTCAAACGTCTCGCTAGGGCACTACGGAGGGCTGGGGCTCGGGCTCTACATCAGCAAGACGATCATCGAGCGGCACGGAGGCGAGATGTGGGTGATGTCGGAGCAGGGCAGGGGCAGCACCTTCCGCTTCTCGCTGCCTGTACTAGGCGAGGGGCCGAGTACGGCCCGGGATGGGGTGGCTTGAGGCGATCGGGTGACATGGCTCTGTCAGTGGCCGGGATCGAGGCGGTCGAGGAGTATTCCCGGCACCTCAAGGAGAGGCACGACCTATCGGCGCTCACACTCCGCAACTACATCTCCGATCTGAGACTATTCGCCGCCTGGTGCGAGCGTTCGTGGTCGGAAGGCAGGGACGAGGCCCACGACTTTGACCCTGGCGCGGTCACCACACCCACACTCACTGAGTATCGCTCCCACCTGCGCACCGTCCTTGGCCTCAAGCCAGCCACCATCAACCGGCACCTCGTCTCCCTGAAGCGCTACCTCGGCTGGGCCACGGAGCGCGGGCTCGTCACGCGCGATCCCGCCCGGGCTGTCAAGCTCGTGCCCTCGGTGCCCAAAGCCCCACGTCACCTCGACTATAGGGAGGAAGCAGCACTCGTGGCGGTGGTGACGAGGTATGGTACTCCACGGGACCGAGCACTCCTGGTCACGGCTCTGCACACAGGCCTGCGGGCCGAGGAGCTGTGCGGTCTGAAACGCGAGCACGTCGTCATCAACAAGAGGAGCGGAATCCTCAGGGTATGGGGCAAGCGGGGCAAGTACCGCGAGGTGCCCCTGAACTCCACCGTGCGCGAGGTCCTCACCGAATATATGGAAGAATGCCTGCCCGTGGGGTCACCGTGGCTGTTCCCCTCGAAGAAAGGCGTAGTGGATGGGGACGGCGGGAGGACGCTCGTGCCAATCACGCCCCGCGCCCTAGGGTACATCGTCGCTAGGTACGCCAAGCTTGCTGGAGTGGAGAACCTCTCACCACACGACCTGCGGCACCGCTTCGGCTACAGGATGGCGCAGGTCGTGCCGCTCCATCGGCTTGCTCAGATAATGGGGCACGATTCGCTGGACACGACTACCATCTACGTGAAGGGCACTCAAAGCGACCTGCAGCAAGCCGTGAAGGAGATAGCCTGGGCATGAACGCCGAGCATTCCGAACCCGTGCGAGAAGGATGTGACGCAATGTCTGCGACATCGCAGGCAGAGCAGACGCCCGATGTACGTGCGGAAGGGCTACGCCTGCTTACCGACCAGGTCCCCGCGGTGCTGTGGAGCACGGATCGGAACCTGGTGTTTATCTCGGCCGTGGGCGCGGGACTCGCCCACCTCGGACTCCGGCCGAATCAGATAGTCGGGATGTCGCTGTACGAGTACTTCGGGACCGACAACCCCGACTTCCTCCCAATCCTTATGCACCACAGGGCGCTGGCAGGCGAATCAGCTAGCTACGAGCAGCAGTGGGGAGGGCGGGCGTATCAGTGTCGCCTGAAGCCGCTGCGAGGTCCTGACGGGGCTATCCTGGGCATCACCGGCATAGCGCTAGACATCACCGAGCGCAAACAAGCGCAGGAGGATCTGCAGGAGAGCGAGCAGAGGTTCCGGGGGCTGGCCGATGCGGCCTTTGAAGGGATAGTAGTCCACGACAGGGGTGAGATCCTCGAAGCGAACCGGGCGTTCGCCAACCTGTTCGGGTACGAAGTGCGAGAGCTCATAGGCACGAATGTCCTGGAACTGGCAACGCCCGAGTCACGGGAACTGATACGGCAAAGAATGCTTTCCGGTTCAGAAGAACTTTATGAGGCCAGCGGTCTGAGAAGGGACGGCACACGCTTCTACGCCGAGCTGCGCGCGAAGACAATAGCGTACCGTGGCCGTGCTGTCCGTGTAGCTGCTGTACGTGACGTCACTCAGCGCAAGTGGACCGAGGAGCAGCTGTATAAGCAGAACGAGTATCTTGCCGCCTTGCACGACACGGCTCTGGCACTGATGAACCGCTTGGAGCCTGCGGACTTACTTGAGGCGATTGTGACGCGCGCCGCCAAGCTCGCCGGCACACCCCACGGGTACATCTACCTGGCTGAGACAGGAGCCGACGAGCTAGTGGTGCGAGTGGGTGTGGGGGTCTTCAGTAAATACGTCGGCGAGCGGATCGGGCGAGGCGAGGGTTTGTCGGGGAAGGTGTGGCAGACTGGCAAGTCTATATCCGTCAGCAACTACGGTACCTGGCAGGGGGGCTCGCCGAGGTTTCGTGGTGATGTCTTCCGTGCGGTCGTGGGTGTTCCCCTCAACTCGGGGCAGGAGGTAGTTGGGGTGATTGGCCTGGCTCACCTGGAGGAGGGCCGCGAGTTCGATGATGAGCAGATATCAGCGCTTGGTCGGTTCGCTGAGCTAGCCTCACTCG
>JADDPP010000354.1 GCA_016781845.1 Rubrobacter sp. | reverse complement strand
CGGACTCTCATAATACCTGGATCAGTTTTCTGGGGTCACGCCACCCTCCGGCGGGTCTGCTTTACCACCTTCCCGACCAGCCCCTCGAAGTGCTCTAACTGTTTTGCAAGCTCCTCTCCCACCGACTCGGACTGCTCCAGCAGCGACTTTCACACCTTGCCCGCTTGCATGCGGCTTGCCTTGGCGACTCCCAGCAATCGCTTGTATGCGTCCTTGCGCTCTCCCTCGACCTGCTGACCTCGGCGACGCACCATCTGTCCTATCCGTGTGGCCAGCCTGTTTGCCGTTCTTGCACGGTCTCCGAACAACCCCAACTTCACCCCTTCTCCCACCACTGCCTTGGCGAAGATGAGTTGGGCGCAAGCTAACCTGGATTATTCACGGGTCGACCCAACCTGAGGTGGATGCCGACAGAGTACATTTCGGCCCTTTCCGTACAAACTCGGCTCGCCGTAACGCTCTTCGTGAGGTAGTCGCTGGGTTCTGTAGGGGCGATGCCCTCGATCACCTGCAAGTGCGTGAATAATCCGGGCTAAGTGTACGAAGGCGAGGTAGTTCTCCTTCTTCTTCTCCCGGCGTACCAGCAGCCTGCGGGAGCGCTTGAGCCAACTGATAGCACGCTCCACCACCCACCGGCGTGCCTTGCCGTCCGGGTGCGACTGTACCTGCTCCTCCACACGTCCCCTGATGTGGTGCTCATACCCCCTGCCCTCGACGCTGTAGATCTCGATGTAGATCAGGACATCGCTATCTGTCGTGTGCGCCTTCAGAAGCGAGGGATTGAGTGTCGCAGCCGTCCCCTTCGCGAGACAGGCTGACAGTCCACCGCCCAGTCCGAGGCCAGGGGCAGAGCTCCTGCGCATCCCTCTAGTGGCAGTTGAGCATGCGGTTGAACGTGCCCTCCTGCAGGGCGGCGCCCCACAAGCTCTCAGCTGGCAAGTGCTCTCCCTCGATCGTGCCCGTGGCCGTCGCCCACCTGAACTGCCCCACCCAGGAATCGCCGAACACGCAGCCGCCGTCCGAGTAGACCCAGTGCATCGGCCGCGAGGGCAGCGCCTGCTCCTCCGGCCGCCACTCGGCCGTGACAGTAACCGCCCTCCCTGGCGCGGGCCGGCAGCCCGTATCAGGGGTCCAGTGGCACCCCTCGCTGAGCGTCACGCGAGTTGCGGGGAGCGAAGCACCAGCGATGCCTTCGAACTTGACCGACCCTAGTGGAAGCACCTCGCAGCCCAGCTCGTCGAGCTCATCGACCATCCCCTCGCCGCCGTCAGCGGGCCTCCTCAAAACCTGGTGGGTGACGCAGACAATATCTCTTCCGGTCTGCTCCATAGAGCCTGCGCCTGTGCTCTCGCGCCCCCGCGCCTCCGTGATATCGATGACGACTGACCGGCACGTCTCGACCCCATCGGCAGTCTCACACGTGCGCCAGCCGGCCCCTGCCCGCTGATACCGCCCCCCGTCCAGGGAAACCTCTGCTGCCGATGCTCGCCCAAGCGGGGCCGCAAGAGTCGAGAGCACGATGGCGAGCAGGGCGAGTATCCGCACGATTGTTGATCTGAGTGCCATGTTGTCGACCTCCTTGTCTATGAGCGGTCCTAAGTACTGCGGTCCTGATCTGTGATCCGTATGCTTCTCGCGATCTGTGGGTGGAAGCTCTCGCCTGTCAGTTGCATGCGAAACATGCCTTTTGATGAAGTTTTCGCATGCGATCCATGTATGCTGGACCGTCGACAGCCGATATACCTCAGGCCGTCCACCCGAGCACCAGGTCACCAAAGATAAGAAAAGCGATAGTCAGGGCGATGATAAGTGCAGGTATCGCGGGCACCAACAACGGCCTCCTGCGCAGCAAGACAATCGCCGCGACCGCGAGTGTTGCCCATATCACGAGGAGAAGTGCTACTCCCAAAGGTGGCGCCACCAACCCCATAACCAGCAGCGGAGTGAGAAGCAGTGCATGGACCAGGAGTCCCAGGTAGGCAGCCATGCGCCTCGGGGAAGGTCTTGATTGTATCGTCATTATCTAATCCCTTCTGACCGCGGCTATTGACCGCAGCCTTCTTGTTCTCATCTTCTAAGTCAGGTTCCGTGATAGGGGCGGCTCACCACTGCCGCCCCCTTGAGGGATGCCCGCCCGACCGTTACGCCCTACGCGCCGTAGCGGTACCAGGCGGAGTCGAGCCAGTTGTAGTAGAGCTTGTGAGAGCCCTTGTAGAAGATCGCGCTCGCGTCCCTGGCATTGGTCGCCTTCTGTCTCTCGAAGCTGAACACGATCGAGTAGCCCTTCGGCACGCTCATGCTCCTGGTGTAGACCGTGCCGCCGCCCTTGCACGCCGGCTTGGCCGGGTAGTCCTCCAGCGAGCTTCTGAAGTCGCCGCAGAAGACGTGGACCTGGGCCCCACTTGTGGTGCCGTTGGGTGCGATTGTCCTGTACTTGACGATCATCGCGTCGCCTCGAGGAGCCGCGCCGTATAGCTTCAGCTTGAACGTCTGCGTGACTGTGCTGGTGGCCGTCGCGCTCATAGCGCTGGTGGCCGCCTTCGAGCCCGCGCCTATGCGGTGTCCACTGCCACCACCGCGTCCCGAAGCCGCGCTTGCCGATGCGGCGGTGACTAGGAGCGCGAGCATGGCGAATAGCGCCCCTATTGTCCTGAGATAACGAGTCAAGGTGTTTCTCCTGTTGTGTCTGCTGCTCAAGTTGTGCATCAATTGGTAGATGGTCGTTCGTGCCTCGTAGATCCTTCCGTTTGTGATGGAAGCGAACATGCCGTTCGGTTCCCTTGTCCTACACTTTCTGCATCCGCTCACCTCCTCTCGCGCGGGTTGGGACATCCATCGCAGCTCCCCCACGTAATGCCTGCCGTACTCCCAGTTGCCTTACTTCGGTGCCGGCTGGTACCGCTGCCTGAGCGGCGAGCCGAGGATGAAGTCGTGGGAGCGCACTCGCTAGGAAGTGTCCCTGTTTCTCATCACACGCTTCTGCCTATGAGCTGGAGGACGACCGCGAGTGTCCCCCACGGGTTAATCGTGACGGCCAGCAGTAGCAGACCGACCAGCACTAATGCTAATACCTCCATCTCGCGGTACCTCCTTCCACATCACGTCCGCGTCGCTTGCCTGTCCCTATACTGAAGCCTTGCAAGGATCGGGAACACTTACAGCGCCCTGACGCTCCCCCTTACAGTCAAGGTGTGAGGGTGGCTGTGACCCTTCAGTTTGCCTGTAGACGTCGGGATGCTAATATGAGCGGCACCGAAGAACGTGGGAGGAGGGGACACGGATGACAGCGGAGAAAGCTACACCATTCGGAGAGCGGCTGAGGAGGTTCCGGGAACGTGCGGGTCTGTCTCAGGAGGAGCTGGCGGAGAGGGCTGGGCTGACTGCAGGGGCGATCGCCTCGCTGGAGAGGGGGAGGCGCAAGCGCCCGTACCCGCACACATACAGAGCGCTGGCCGACGCCTAGGGCTGTCACAGGAGGAGCGCGCCCAGCTATCCTCCATATCCACAGCTCCGGTCACGACGCCCATACCTCCCGAGATCGCTCGCAGCCCCGTGCCCATACCACCGACTCCGCTCGTCGGCCGCGAGCGGGAGGTGCGTGAGGTAGCCGACCTGTTACGCCGCAGCGACGTACGTCTGGTCACGCTGACCGGCCCCGGCGGAGCAGGCAAGACGCGCCTTTCGCTCGAGGTGGCTCTTGGGGCGCGTGAGAGCTTTCCAGATGGCGTGGTGTTCGTAGCTCTCGCTCCGCTTGGGGATTCCACGCTCGTCATCCCCACAGCGGCGCAGGCCTTAGTACTACAGTTGTAGATTACGTGGTACTATCGTCT
>JADDPP010000274.1 GCA_016781845.1 Rubrobacter sp. | reverse complement strand
CGCGCATCCGGGAACAGTTGTCTAAGGGTGCGATAGTCCAGCAAGCGGACCTCTCTGACCCATTCGTCGCACTGCTCCTGAGTTGGTCTCGTCAGCAACCCCTTGAGTGTAAAGTTGCGGATGAGCCGCATCTGCCAGCGAGGAGGCAGAAGATGTATCAAGGGAGCTATGTAGTGCGGCTCGATAGGGAACCTGCGGTTGGGGGTCTGCACGAAGTACCCGGCCCCAACTCGGGCAACCTCCTCGGCAAACGCCTGCTGGCTTGGGAGGTCCCCCAGGTGCTCGATGACGGAGTTGCTGTACACTACATCGAACTGCTTATCCGCAAACGGCAGGTTCCGCGCATCACCCACGACCCACGTAACGCACTCACCGTCCAGGTCGTCTGGCCCGGGCTCGTACACGTTGACTATGGTGAGCCGTGGACGGTCCTGAAGCAGCCGCCAGTTGAACAGGTTTCCGCCCACATCCAGGACATCCGTGTCCGGCGTCACGACGAACAACTCCTGAAACATACGCATCCGTCTCGTGCGGAAGTGTATGAGAAAGGGACGGTAGAAATCGTACATGTTCATACATAAACCTCCGTTGCGAGCGGCTGCCGGGCGCGCGCGCTTCGCGTTGTCGCTGCCGTGCGTTGTCTCGCCTCGATCCGCTGTGCTTCGAGGGCGGCGATGCCGAACCCAAACACGCTCCAGAACCAGATTCCGGCCTGGGGGCCTTCCAGATACACGTCGAAGGCCGCGCTCGTCAGAAAGGCGACCCAGTACGCCAGGATCCACACGTTGAAGCGCACCCAGCGGTGCAGCCCGTCCCGGCGCGCGCGCAGGTACGCCCAAAACATGGCTATGCCAAACGCGCCCTGCAGGAGCGCCCAGAGGACGAGCCCAGGAACCCCGCCACGCGCGAGGATGGTGAGGTGCCCGTTGTGGGGGCTGCGCAGCGACCCGTTCGCAGTGACCTGATACCCGTCGTCATCCGCGAGGTTTATGCCGTAGCCTTTCCCCGTCCAGAAATACTCACCGAGGAACGTGTACCCGACGATGTCCCCCCACCAGTCCAGTCGCCACTCGCGTGTCCCGGCAAGGTTCGAGTAGCTCCCTGCCTCACCCGTCGCGACACTGCGCAGGTTGGACACGATCTGTTGCGGCGCGATCTTGCGCCCGCTCTCGAGGCCGAGGTCAATCTGCACATTGCCTGCTACCAGGAATGCTCCCACTATCGCGCACGAGAGGACCAGTTTCCCCGCCCTGGAGATGCTGGGTGGATGGAGCGCCAGCGCCACAGTGATGGCGGCGAGTATCGCCAGCAACGCCCCACGGCTGACGGAGACCGCCCAGAGCGCACCCAGAAGCCACAGCGACCACCAGAGCCACTCTCCTCGCCCACCCGGTCGCCTGGACCGCCCATGGAACTGCCGCAGACCGAGGAGGAGGAACACCGCGGCTCCCGCGAGATGTACGGCGACATCGTTCGCTTTGAGGTACAGCATGGGAACCTCAGTTCCCGGCACGCGCGGCACCAAGCCAGCAGCAACGGTCTGGATGGCAGCGGCTACGGGCAGCCAGGCAAGAAACCACGGCAGCAATCGCGCGTATCCTTCTGGCACCCACTCCAGCCACCTGGACCTCAGCAGAAAGGCGGCGACCAGCAACGCGAACACCGCATAGACCCAGATGGCGGCGTCCCGCAGAGCGTTGAGGCCGTACACTGGGATGTACGGTAGGGTGCGGGCAGCGCCATGCACGATAAATGCGATGAGCAACCAGGAGATGGGAGAGCGCAGGGCGAGTGTTATTCCCCCCGTCATGACCACAGCCCATAGACCGAGGACGAGCGCTATCTCTCCCACGAACACGGGCGGCGTTATGAGGTAGGCGAACCCCTTGTCCAACAGGACGTAGCCAGCGAGGATGACAGCAAAGGTCACGAGCCACGCTCGCTGGAGGCGGTGCGCGAAGAAGAGACCGTGGCTGCCCGCAACCATCAGAAGCAGCGCGCCGGTGGCAACCAGAGGCGCGCGGACCACCGCGCCGGCGACCAGCACCACCCCGGCGATGACGAGCAGCCACACCCACGCCAGCCGTCTCATACCTCTACCTCCACACAAGCGCACGGAGCCATGTCCACAGCCCCTTCCGTCTCGCCGAGCAGCGAGCGTTCAGAGCCACCCAACCGGACAGCGTGCCCTGGCGCACTTCGGACTTTTCCACTCAGCTTATGATACAGTAGTCACACCGCACGGGCGGACAAACCAGCGCTACTCAAGGCATCCGCGTCGCGTTTTGGGACACTCTGCCTTTCCGCGATAGTCCTCATGCGACCCTTGCCGTTCCTCGCTCGAACGTCTGCACGCTCGGGAGGGGTAGTCACTTCCTGACACCTGTACCTACTGCCGCCAGGGGCGCTGGGGGCGTCCGCAGTGCCGCGATATGGAATCTGGATGGATGCCTGCGTATACTGTCACTCTGAGCCATTTGCGACGCTTGAGGGCGAATGACGCGCAGAACCCGCGATCCCCTGATATTGGATTCCTTGCGGGCGCGGAATGGCAGTGGCCCAGGCTCCACCCCACGTCGGTATGAGAGGACGGCGCATGGATTTGAGTACAGGCGATGGTAGGACCTCCGGCTTGGGCGAGTACGCACGCATGCTGAGGCGCTGGTGGTGGCTGCTCGTCGTGCTCCCGCTGCTGGCAGCCCTGGCCGCCTACTGGCTCTCGACCCTCCAACCACCCAGCTACCGTGCGACAGCGCTCTTGCTCATCAGGCCGCAGGCCGGCAGTTCCGCTGACCCCAACCCCGCCGACATCTCCGCAATCAACCTTGTAACGAGGACGTACGGTGAGCTCGCAACATCGCCCCCTGTTCTGCGGCGGGTCAGCGACAGACTCGGGCTCTCGCAGCCCGTAGCCGAGCTGTCCGACCGGCTGCAAGTGGATGTCCAGTCCGGCAGCCATCTCATACGGCTCACGGCGGAGGGGGCGGACCCTGCCAACGCCGCCAGGCTGGCGAACGCTACGGCCGAGGAGTTTTCCGCCGTGGTGTCTGACCGGCGGACGGCAGCCCCGTACCCTGTCAGCATCTTCTCTCCCGCGGAGCCTCCCCAGGAGCCGAGCGGCCTGTCCCCCCTGTACTACGCCGCCCTCGCTCTGCTGGCAGGTCTGGGCGGTGCAGTCGCGTGCGTCGCACTCGTCGAGCGATTCGCCCCACGGCTGCGGTCAGGAGAGGACGTGTATCGTGAGACCTCGCCTCCAGTCCTCGCCACTCTGCCACGCCTGACACGCGGGCCGCAGGCCGTGGATGCGCTGGTCTCACCGCAAACCCCCGTCGGCGAGGCTAGCCAGTTGCTGCGGACAAGGCTTGAGTTGGCGACAGGTGGCAAGGGCGCAGGTGTCGTCACCGTCGTCGGAACGGAACCCGATGAGGTCGGCAAATCCCCGCTCGCCGCCGGCCTCGCACTGGCGCTGGCTCAGGCGGGCCAGAGAGTCGTGTTTGTGGATGGGGCGCTCACTCGGCCGCGTACGCAGCGAGTCTTCGACTCGCCCAACGCGCGAGGGCTCTCCGACCTTCTCAGGGTGGCCGCACCAAACGCGGAAACTGTCCTCGTCGCGGGTCCGCATCCCAACCTGATGCTGCTCCCTGCCGGGCAGGCAGCTCCAGGTGCGTCCGGCTCCATGACGCGAAACCGGGTCGAAGAGATCGTCGGGTATCTGCGGGAGATCGCGAACGTTGTCGTGATTGACGGACCGTCCGGCCCCGTCACGTCCGACACCTTGATACTCTCGTCTGTAGCCGACCACGCGCTAATCGTCGCGGCACTCGGC
>JADDPP010000467.1 GCA_016781845.1 Rubrobacter sp. | reverse complement strand
AATGGTGCACGCGCCGCCCAGCTCCGCCGCCCGCTCCCGCATCGACACCAGCCCCATGCCCGCCGTACGCTCCGCCGGGAGTCCCACCCCATCGTCCGCGATCTCCAGGATCAGGGCGCCTTCCTCCATTCCGAGCCGGACCACGCAGATGCGGGCACTGGCGTGGCGCACGACGTTGGTCAACGCCTCCTCGACGATGCGGTACGCGGCCACCTCCACGGCAGCCGGCAGGGTCGGGAGGGGCTCGGGTGCGTCCACCTCCACGCGGAGATTTCGGTTTTCCTCGGTCGACTCTGCTAGGGCGCACTGTGCCGCGCGCTGCCGGATCGCGGCAACAAGCCCGAGCTCATCGAGCGCCGGGGGGCGCAGCTCATAGACCAGCCGCCGGATGTCGGCGATAGACGCTCGGATCTCCCCCCTCAATTCGACTGCAGCCTCGTCGGCCGCATCGGGGTCTCGCCTGATCAAGCCCCGCAGCGCGCCCACCTGCAGGTTGAGTGCGGCCAGCCTCGAACCCAGACCGTCGTGCAGGTCGCGCCGGAGCCTGCGCCGCTCCTCTTCCCGCGCCGTCACGAGCCGCTCCCTCGAGCGCTGCAGATCAGCTGTGAGTCGCACCGCGTGGGCCGCGATACCGGCCTGGCGGGCCAGATCGTCGAGTAGCCGGCGGTCGGCCGGGCCGAACTGCTCGCCCGGCGCGCGCGGGCTGAGGATCAACTGCCCGACGATCTCGTGCTGGTAAACGAGCGGCAGGCGGAGCTGGTCGGCAGCCGGCTCGCCAGCGGCCGCTGCCACAACTAAGCCCTCTGGATGCTGCAGCGCAACGGCAGCGTACGGCAGTCTCAGCGCATCTCTCACAGAGTCGACGATCGTCGGCAGCACCTGCCCAGGCGTCAGCGCTGTTTCCAACCGCTCGCCAAGCCGGGATAGCACCCTGTACGGCTCGTCGCGCTCGCCGTACATCAGGCGATTGACGCCGCGCTGCAGCCGGTCGCGCAAGGGCTGGAAGAGGACGGCGACGAGGCCGGTCGCGGCCAGCGAGAATAACATGTTGTCATCCGCCCGAAAGATCGCCCCGAGGTAGCCTACGGTCAGGATATAGAGCCCCACGACGATTGCCGTCAGGGCTCCGTAGACCAGCGTACGGTTGATGATCGGGTCGATGTCCCACAGGCGGTAGCGCAGCACCGCGATCCCGATCGAGACGGGCACCAGCATGAACACCAGTCCGAAAGCGACAGGACCGGACAGGGCGTAGAGCGCGGCCGGGACGCCCGGCTGGTTGAGGGTCGGGATACCGCTGAGCGAGCCGATCCCTGTGAAGCTCACCAGCGCGACCACCAGGCTGTAGGTCACCCACTTGAGCTGCTGCCGCTGCAGGGAACCCGACACGCGCCGATACCTGTAGATCGGGGCCATGATCGTGGAGCCGAGTAGACCCACGTAGAACGGGATGCTCAACAGCGCGGGCCAGGTATCGGCTCCGAGAGGAAAGTCCGGGAAGTGCTCCGCGAGCACCAGCTCCACCACGAGCACGAGCGCCGCCCAGCGCGTCCAGCCGGGCACGAAGCGCCCATCCGGGAAGAGGTAGAACAACAGGAAAAAGGATGCGAAGCCCCACGTATCGAGCACTGCGGTGATTAGCCCAAGACCGGGATGGACGCTCACCAGCGAGTCCAGGGTGTTCGGCCAGATTGCGCCGAACACCACGAGCGTGAGCGAGAAGAACAGTGCGGAGCGGTCGTCCGGCTTGCGCCAGACGATGACCGCACCCACCCCGACGAAGGCCGCGGCAAGCGCAACCATGACCGCGGTGGTGTAGGTAGCGTAGACGCCCAGGGGTATGCCCAGCTGCCCCAGCCCGGCGCGAACGGAGTCAGGGGCCTCCATGTGCGGCCCCGACAACGCCAACAGGTCCGCGTAATAGGGGGGTATGCTCGCCACGAAGAGAGCGACGGACACGATTGCCACGATGAGCCAGGCCGCGCGGACCGCGAGCAACTGATAGCCGTGCAGCTGCGCGCCGGCGGCAGTGTGCTGGCCCGGCTGGGCGCTGGGCGCGGCCGGTGCTGCAGCGTGATTCATCGATTCCTCGTCTGCCCGTTCCTACCCAACAAGGGCTTCGGCTGGGGTGATTGTAGCACGATGTCATGGAGGTAGCGCTGATGTAGCGCTGCCTCCGATATATTCATAGCTCCGGGGCTCGCACACCACGCGCTATATCGCGACCCCGTGCGAGCCCCGGCTCGGCCAGCGCGCCTACGTGGTGCTGTCCCAGATGGTGCTGCCCACACCGAGCAGCACGGCGAGCGCGCCGACGATGATCGCCGCCATCGCGAGCCGCCGCCGGCCAGCTTCCGCTGCCCGTTCCTGCCCGGCCATGCCGAGGGCGACCCCCGCCCCGCCCAGGATGATCGGCAGGCCGCTCCAGAACGCCACGACTGTCAGGAGCCCCAGGATGCTGGATACCAGACCCGCCTTCGCCGGACGGTTGGTTCGCAGTCCCTGGGAGCGTCTCTCGGCCCAGGGGACCACCAGGCCGAACACGATGCCGGCGATCACGAGCGTGAATCCGATGACGTATGGAAGGGTTCTCACCTGGTCGGGGTTAGGCTCGGCGGCCCCGAGCACCGCGTAGGCTGCGAGGGCCGCGGCGCTCAGGGCGCTGGCGATGCCGATGCTCATCTCGCGGGACATAGCTCACCTCCTGGATAGGAGGGCAGGGCCTGGCGGGCGCAGGGGCCGCGGCTCGACCTGCCCTGATTAGCGATTCCTCCGTGCTGCGTACGCGCATCCTGCAAGGAGCGAGAGTGCGGCCGCGCCGTAACCCATCGGGATACCGCCACCCACCATCCCGCCCGCGCCCGTGTCCGGCATCTGGGGCGCCTGCTGGTCATCGCCGCTGATGGAGAATGTATACCAGGCGGTATTGGTCGTGTCGATGTTGATGACCTCGAAGTCCTCCGGTTCCTCCCGATCGTCGCCGTCGTCGCTAGTGACAATCGTCTCGGGCTCCCCACCCGCCTTGAGCTCGCTCAGCAGCGCGGTGGAGAAGCTGAAGTACAGGCGCCCACCAGGCTCCAGCTCACGGCTCGCCGTATATACCGTGCCGTTGCCCACGCACTGCTCCGAGTAGTTGTCGGCCCGTACGACCTCGAAGTCCTCGCCCTCGGGGATGAGCTGCGAGAGGTCCGGGCCGCAGAACATGATGAGCGCCGGGGCCTCGTCCGTGCCGTCCCCCTCCGCGCTGTGCTCGGCGAAGAAGAGCCTGTCGTCCGGCTCGTCCACTCTGCCATTGACGGTCAGTGAGTACGTCTTGGTCGCGGTGTCGCCGCCCTTGTCGCCACCGGCGACAGCCGGCGCGGCCAACAGCAGCGCGAGCGCCACGGTCGTAAGGATGGATGCCAGTGCCTTCATTTAGTTCTCCCTTTCGTGTCTTGGTGGCGGCTTGGTCATCGATGCCCTGGTAAGACTGTAGACGGACAGGTTTCCCGGGAGGTAGGGGGCCGTATCACTGGGTACCCGGGCAATATCGCCCGGGTACCCGATATCCAGTGGCGGGAAACAATGGTGTTGGAGGTAAGTGCATGCCTACTTCCGTCAGTTGTGGTATGCTGCGGCTCACCACACAGAATGTCCCTTCCGGGAAGTAAAACGAGCAATTGAGCACCGAAAACACCTCCGAGAACCTCCTGTATCTCGAGAAGTTCACTTCACGAAAGGTGTAGGGAGACCTCCCGGCACCCGCCGGGGGTACCACTTACCATCCCAAAACGAGTGCCACAAAGCATCCAAAGTCACAGAAAAGGGGCGGCGATGGACTCCGATTCGCAGGTACGGGAGGCGCGCGAGGGG
>JADDPP010000131.1 GCA_016781845.1 Rubrobacter sp. | reverse complement strand
AGCGAACAGCGGCTCCACCCAGACGCCTCGTTTGCGCATCGCCTTCTTGTAGCCTTCCGTATCGTGGTAGCCGCGCACGCGGTCGAGGTACTGCTCGTCGACACTTCGCTGGACGGACCTGCCGGCGTCGCTTGGGGTACATCGTGCCTTGCAGGGGCAGGCGTTGCATATGTCCCCTGGTGCCTGGTAGTGGACGGTCTGGGAGTGGGTGTCTTTGTGGCGGCGTGCGAGCACTGTTCCTTGAGGGCAGGTGTAGGTATCCGAGTCCGGATCGTAGCTGAAGTCCTGCTGGGAGAAGCCGATGCGCCGACTATCGGGTGATGGGAGCGGCACATACGCGTGCATCCCGGCGTCCTCGATGGCGATGATGTTGTCAAGCGCTGAGTAGGCCGTGTCCGCCGTCACCTGCTTCGGCTGCAGCTTCCACCGGAACTTCGCCCTCCACACCAGGTCGCGCATCGGCTGCCCCTCGGTGACCTCGGCTGGAGCGACGAGTGCCTGCAACACGATGCGCGCCTTGCCGCCGTCCACAACGTAGTGGGTCTGGTATCCAAGCCTGGTGCTCCCTCCGGGTCTGTGCATGAAGGTCGCATCCGGGTCCGTGGTACTCACGAGGTAGTCGGCGTGGCGCTTGTAGACGTGGTGCTTCTGCACCCGCTCCTGCTTGCCCGCCTCCTCGATCCAGTCGTGCCGAGTTGAGTTGGCAGTGGCAAGCTCTTCGTATACCGTCTCAGGTGCACCAGTGGACAGCAAGGTAGGCGCGGTATCAGGCTCGACCTTCTGGTCCTGCCCATCTGCCTGGTCAGCTGTGCGAGACTCGTTGCCCTCGGTGTCCTCTTTCTTGAACAGGTCGCGCAGGTGGGAATCGACCGCGAAGCGCGGGACCAGGGAAGCACGGGCAGCGTTAGCCTCCACCTTAGTGGCGTCTATGTACAGCTCCTCGCCCCACACCAGCCCTGCCTCGATGCACCTCTCAGTGAT
>JADDPP010000383.1 GCA_016781845.1 Rubrobacter sp. | reverse complement strand
CACCCGCCTCTGTGGGCGAAGTGGTGGGCTGTGCAGCCGCGCTGGTTTCACCAGTGGTTCCGGTGGGCGAGACGCCGTCCTGACGCGCGCCAGGCGGGCGCCCGGTGTTGCCGCACGCAGCGAGCAGGAGGGCGAATACAAGCAAAAGGATGGGCATCTTAGGCTTCAAGGGCGCCTCCAACTTTCTCGGGTGACCGCCTGGCTTTGTTGCGGTTGCGTATATACGGAGAATGAGCAACACCTGGACGTGCGCGGGTACAGCTACCGTCACGGCTAAGTCTGGATTTCGCAGTTTAAGGATGGGAGATAGTAGGATTGAGTAGTGAGCCAGTTGTGCCGATTTGAGAGGCACGTGGATATAGAAAGCTACTCCCTCACATGCCACGTAAGCTACGTCCACCACGCCCTTTGCCGGACTTGTCGCAGCCACCGCCACCTTACGGCGCCTCAGTGGCCTCACTCCCAACCAACTTGCCTTACTCGAAGTGCTCTCTTTACCGCCCCTCCAGTACTACTCTATCCCAAGTGGCTAATCTGCGAAATCCAGACTAAGTATAACTAGAAAGCCCATCATGCTGCAGGTCCGGCGAACGACCGAATACCGGCTGCTATAATCGGGCAGGAGGTAACGTGAGCGAACAACAACTGCGCGTGCTACTCATCGAGGACGAGGAGCAGATAGCCGATTTCCTGCGGCGCGGGCTCTCCTTCAAGGGCTACCAGGTGGATGTCGCGTACAGTGGGGAGGCAGGTCTGGACGCCGCACGCGACAATCCGCCCGATCTCGTCCTGCTCGACGTGATGCTGCCGGGTATGAGCGGCATGGAGGTCTGCGCCCGGCTGCGCGACGGCCTGGACTCCCATCTGCCAATCATAATGCTCACCGCGAAGGACTCCACGGAGGACAAGATCGAGGGGCTTGATGCGGGCGCCGACGACTACATCCCCAAGCCGTTCAGCTTCGAGGAACTGCTGGCCAGGATACGGGCGGCTCTTCGCAGGCGGCAGCCGCAGGGCCGCGAGATGCTGCGTGTGGGAGATCTGACGCTGAACACCGGAGCGCGTGAGGTAATGCGTGGTGACCGACGGGTGGAGCTGACAACGCGCGAGTATGACCTTCTCGAGTTTCTCGTGCGCCACGCGGGCCAGGTGGTCAGCCGTGAGGCTATCTTCGAGCGCGTGTGGGGCTACACGTACGACATAGACTCCGATGCGGTGAAGGTCTACATAAGTTACCTGCGGTCCAAGCTGACAGGGGCTGGTGAGCCGGACCTTATTCACACGGTCCGCGGCATAGGCTACGTCCTCAAGCACCCGACCCCTGTTGCCTGATAATCTGCGTCCGGTGGCGCGCTGGACTGGAAACTTCGGAGGCGAGGGGGACAGCCATTCATGAAAGTAGCGAACAGGTATTCCCTGTGGTTCGGCGCTGTGCTGGTTGCTGTTATGGGCGCGGCGATAGGTGTGGTGTGGCGCCCGGTCGCCGGGGCCCTGGTCGCCTTTGCCGGTGTAGCGGGTTTCACCGCGATGTGGCGTCTGCTCAGGACGGGGGCTAGCACGCTGTCGGATGCGGCCCATCTTCGGCAGATCGTGGGCCGCGGCCAGCCGGTGCTTGTAGAGGTCTTCTCCGACACCTGAGGCGCGTCGCTCTCAGCGAAGCCCGTCGTGGACGGGCTACAGCAACAGTACGGCGAGAAGCTGCGCGTCGAGCGCTTCAACGTCGGCGACGAGGCCGGGAGGCAGGTGTACGAAGACCTAAACGCAACCGGCGTCCCAACCACAGTGCTCTACGATCCGGCTGGGAGCGAGGTGTATCGAGCCGAGCGAAAGGTGCCGCGCCCACGTGCCGTACGGGATGTGCTGGCCAGGTTAGGCATCCACCCACGGTAGTGCCGCTCCGTCGCGGTATGGCGTCCACAGTCCCTCACGTAAGCCGCCAACAGCGGAGGCAGACCGTCGGTTGCTGCGGGCAATCTGGCTGCCGCCGTGATAAAGTGGGGGCGGAAAATCGGGCATCGTGACTGGTGAGCCTTCCAGGACAACGATGTAGCCACTTCTCCTTTTGAGGATACCGAGTCCGTGCCGGAGCGCGCTGTGAGCGCCTCGGGCTCTGTAGACACCGCGTTAGGCAACCGTTAGAAGCATTTGTCGAGGTAAAGCATTGAGGCGTTTTATCAAGCTGGGTGTAGTGCTGGGGGTCTTGCTGCTCGTTGTTGTTGGAGTTATGGGGGCTACGAGGCTCAATAGCTTCAGCAAGGCCATCAGTGGCAAGGGTCTTATGACCTCCGAGATAGCCAAGCGCGCCGGAAACGCGGACCGGTTCAACGTGCTCGTGCTTGGCTACGGCGGCAAGGACCACGGCGGCGCAAACCTGACCGACTCTATACTGCTGTACAGCATCCCAATGGAGGGTGGTGAGGGCGCGGGGCAGATAAGCGTGCCGAGGGACCTGTGGATAGAGTCCCCGGTCGGCAGCGATGCGTACCGCAAGGTGAACGCGGCGTACTCGACCGCAATTGCCACGGGCGCCTCGCCCCGCCGCGCGGCGGATGTCGCCGCCAAGAGCATGGGGGCTGCGCTGGGCGTACCGGTCCACGGCTGGCTCACAGTAGACTTCGATGGCTTCCGAGACCTCGTTGATGCGATTGGCGGAGTGGAGGTGGATGTGCAGCGCACCTTCACCGCCCGCTATCCCAGGAACGACGACCCTTCTGTGGACCACCGGTGGACCACTGTGAAGTTCGAGAAGGGGCCGCAGGAGATGGACGGCGAGACGGCGATTCGCTACGCGCGGGCTCGCTACTCGGCGAATCCTGTCGAGGGAAGCGACTTCGGCCGCGCGGCCCGGCAACAGCGGCTTGTGTCGGCGATAAAGGCGAAGCTGCTCAGTCCCGCCGAGGTGCTGCGCGGTTTCGCGGTTGCGGACGCTGTGCAGGATGATGTGCGAACGAACCTCTCCGTGTCGGACCTCGCGCGCGTCTTCCGACATCGGACCGATCCAGAGCGCAGCGTGGTGCTGAACGAGAACAATGTGCTCGTCGCCGGCACCTCCTCGGACGGTCAGTACATCCTCATGCCGCGCGGGCAGGACTGGGGTGCGCTGCGCCGGTTCGTGCGCTCGTCTCTTCGGGGGACCACCACGGCGCGGAAGTAGAAGGGCGTGGGACCAGGAGCGGGTGCATTTCGCGGGAAAACATCGCTGATGCCCCGAAGTTGACGGAACCTGTTCGCTGCGTATACTTGCAGTGAACGCGAACAGCCGCGCAGTCCTTAGCTTCCGGAGCGTGCTGTGACGAAGATACTTCTCGTGGATGATGAGCAGACCCTGCTGCAGGCGTTGAGCTACAACCTCAGCAAAGAGGGGTTCGACGTTGTGACCGCCGCGGATGGGGCCCAGGCCCTCTCGACCGCCCGCTCGCAAAAGCCGGACGTGATAGTGCTCGATGTGATGCTGCCTGGGATGAACGGGATGGAGGTCTGCCGTATCCTGCGTGGCGAGACTACCGCGCCGATACTGATGCTGACCGCTCGCTCGGACGAGCTGGATCGGGTGCTCGGTCTGGAGCTGGGCGCGGATGAGTACATAGTGAAGCCCGTCGGACTCCGCGAGCTGCTCGCCCGCATCAGGGCCATGCTGCGTCGCGCGCAGATGCACGAATCTCGACAGACCACTCCAGCGAACGACGGGGAGGATCTGGTTGAAGCCGGTCCACTGGTGATTGACGCGGCGCGTTACCTCGTCCACTGGCACGGCCAGGAGCTGGCCCTGAGGCCAAAGGAATACGACCTATTGCTGTACCTGGCTCGCAACAGGGGACGAGTCCTCACTCGCGACTCGCTGCTCTCCGGGGTTTGGGGGTACGACTACGTGGGTGACCCGCGCACAGTAGACGTACACATTCGCTGGCTTAGGGAGAAGCTCGAGTCCGAGCCGAGCCGTCCGAGATATATACAGACCGTGCGGGGCACGGGGTATAAGTTGAACCTGTAGACTGCACCCACCCAGCACCTGGGGACGAGAGAGGAGCAGCGTATGCCCGAGCCGTATTTTCTCCTCCTGGCCCTTCTTGTGCCGGTTCTGCTTGCCTCGTGGTACTTCGTGCGGCGCCGCTCGGGTGGTGTCATGGCTGAGCGCGTGACCATTCCTCGCGAGGCTGAGCAAGCGCAGCTCGCGGCTGACCTGGAGCGGTTGCAGCGGTTGCGCGTATTGGGCGACGCTGCATTCGACCTGATCGGTGACGCAGTGGTATATCTCGACCGGGAGCGCCGCATCGGCTACGCAAACAAGATCGCGCGCTCCTCCTTCGGGCTGGAGGAGGGGCAGCCGCTTATCGAAAGCCTGCGCGACCACGACCTTGAGAACTTGCTGCGCCGCTGTATCGCACAGGGAGAGGAGCAGTCAGCGGTCGTGCAGTTGAGCAGGCCGAGGCGGGTGGTGAGGGCGACCGTTCGGCCAGTAGGTGGCGTGGGGGTAGTCATGGTGCTGAACGATCAGACGGAGCTGCGGCACCTGGAGCGAGTAAGGCGTGATCTGGTTGCGAATATCTCACACGAGCTACGCACTCCGCTCGCGACCCTGCAGCTGCTTGCGGACACAGTGATCGAGAGTGCTGCTGAGGACTCCCAGGCGCGCAACTACTTTCTCGAGAAGATCAAGGAGCAGGTCACGCATCTCTCGGACATCGTGCAGCAGTCCCTGCACCTGGCAAGGCTCGAATCCGGAGAGAACCAGCTCGTAACGGCGCCCGTACCTGTGCATGGGCTTGTCGAAGCGAGCGTCCGCCGCATCGCGCCCCGTGCGGAGCTAGCGGGCTTCTCCGTAGTGACCAGCGTTGCCCCGGACCTGCCGCCTGTGCAAGCCGACTTCGAGCAGGTGAGCCGTGTAATCACGAATATGCTCGATAACGCGATCAAGTGGACGCCAGCAGGCGGTAGCATATACGTTGCCGCGGAGCCGGAGGGAGACTTCGTGCGTTTCGAGGTGCGCGACACCGGTCCCGGTGTACCACGCGACCAACTCCCTCGCCTCTTCGAGCGCTTCTACACAGGTGACGAGGCGCGTAGTGGACGTGGCACTGGCCTCGGGCTCTCGATCGCGAAGCACACGGTGCAGATGCACGGGGGCCGGATATGGGTCGAGAGCGAGGAAGGGCACGGAACGAGCTTCTTCTTCACTCTCCCCACGGCCGAAGGGGTTGCCAGCCTCACCTGAGCCTGCCTACCCAAGCTGACGGTACGCTACGCGCTCTCCACGCTGGCCGAGAACGTACCAACCAAATCTCAACCTGCCGTTAATCTGCTCTTAATCTCTCGTTAAGAGTGTGTTAACCGGGCTTGCATACTATAGGACTGGTGGCGGTTGGTCACCGTATGTGTGAGTCAAGGAGTGATGAGTGAGATCCAGCTTGTTTGTCGGAAAATGGCTTTTCTTGATGATCGTAAGCTCGATGATCTTGGTGGCCTGTGGTGGTGGCACAACGACCACTACCACGTCTCCTGGTGGTGACAGTGGCTCCACCGGCGCTACGGCGACAACGGGGGTTGCTGGGCAGACCGGAACGCAGCCAACAGTCGCGACGGGAGGCGGCGACACTCATCCGACGGCCGCTGGCACGACGGCTGAGGCGACAGAGGGCGGAGCCACAGGTGGCGTCCCTGCGAACCTGGGCGAGCTCAGTGGCAACATCGAGATTGATGGGTCCAGCACTGTGCTGCCCATTTCGGAGGCCGCAGCGGGCGAGTTCAAGAATGCCGGCGCTCAGAACGTGAACGTGACCGTCGCCAGTTCCGGCACTGGAGGAGGCTTCGAGCGGTTCTGCAACGGCGAGATCGAAATCAGCGATGCCTCGCGTCCGATCAGGGCTGAGGAGATTCAGACCTGCCAGCAGAACAACGTCGAGTTCATCGAGCTGCCTGTTGCGCTTGATGGTGTGGCGGTAGTCACGGACCCCGATACACAGTTCCTCGAGTGCCTGACTGTTGATGAGCTCAAGAAGATCTGGGAGCCCGACGCGGAGGGCAACATCACTACCTGGAACCAGGTACGGCCAAGCTTCCCAGAGGAGGAGATAGCGCTCTTCGGTCCGGGCACTCAGTCGGGCACGTTCGACTACTTCACGGATGAGGTCGTCGGGGAGGAGGGTGCTAGCCGGGCTGACTATACCGCTAGCGAGGATGACAACGTTCTCGTTCAGGGAGTCAGCGGGACGCAGAACTCGCTCGGTTATTTCGGTTACGCCTACTTCGAGGAGAACCGCGAACAGCTCAAGTTGCTCGGTGTGAACGACGGCAAGAGTGGATGCGTTCAGCCGACGGCGGAGACGGTAAACAACGGCACCTACCCGCTGAGCCGCCCGCTGTTCATCTACGTCAGCAAGGAGGCTGCCCAGCGGGCCGAGGTAAAGGCATTCGTCAACTTCTACCTCAGCAGAGAGTTCACCCCAACCGTCAACGAGGTCGGCTACGTGGCGATGACGGATCCTCAGTACCAGGCTATCCAGCAGCGGTTCCAGAGGAATGAGACGGGCACGGAGCTTGCCGAGGGCAAGGAGTTCTCGCTAGATCTGTACACGGGTAAGAGCCGGTAGGCATCGGTGATGCCGACGGCTGGCGCCGTTACCATACGCGGTGGGACGGGTGGATATATATCACCCGTCTCACCGCGAACAGGAGATAATCTGGTAGATGGCTTCGACACAAAGAATCGCTGATGGATACCCCCAGCGGGGCAACATGGGCAGGAATACAGCGCGGGATATTCGAGAGCGCGCTATCCACCTGATCCTGCTGGCCGCCGCCGCTGTTTCAATCTTCACCACTATAGGTATACTCTTCTCGCTGCTAGGCGAAACGATAAGTTTCTTCCGCAACGTCTCTATTGTCGAGTACTTCACGGGCACCCGATGGGCGCCGAGCTTCTCGAGGCGCAGCTTCGGGGTTCTAGCACTCATCTCGGCAACGGCGATGACCTCGTTCATCGCGATGCTGATAGCCGTGCCTCTTGGGCTGCTCGCTGCTATCTACCTCAGCGAGTTCGCCTCTCGTCGCGCCCGCAGCATCATAAAGCCCCTTCTGGAGATCCTCGCGGGAATCCCGACCGTGGTCTACGGATTCTTTGCGCTGCTCTTCGTAACACCGCTGATCCGTCGTGTCTACGACGTAGATATCTTCAACTCGCTGAGTGCGGGTATTGTTATGGGCATCGCGATTCTCCCGCTCGTATCCTCACTTAGTGAGGACGCCATGTCCGCGGTGCCCAACTCGCTGCGTGAGGGCGCGTTTGGCCTTGGCGCAACCCGCTTCGAGGTAGCTACGCGCGTGGTCTTCCCAGCCGCCCTCTCGGGAATAGTGGCCTCGGTCATACTGGCACTCTCCAGAGCCGTGGGGGAGACGATGATAGTGGCTCTGGCAGCAGGGCAACGGCCCAGGTTCACGTTCGATCCCACCGTTGCGGTGCAGACAATGACATCGTACATCGTCTCCGTCAGTCAGGGAGAGGCGGCCGTGGGCTCGATACAGTATCAGACGATATTCGCGGTAGGGACGACCCTCTTCGCGATCACGTTCGCGATGAACCTGTTTAGCCACTGGTTCGTCCGCAGGTTCAGAGAGGTATACGACTGATGGCAAGTAGCACGCAGGTTGCGCACGGCGGCGCGACGTTCCGCACTAATCTGGCAACTCGGCGGTTGAAGGGAGCTCTGTTCGTCGCGCTCGGTCTCGCGGCGGTGGGTATCGGCCTGCTTACTCTTCTTACGTTGATAATTGATGTTGTAGTGGACGCGGTGCCCTGGCTGAGCTGGGACTTCATCACAAGCTATCCCAGCAGATTCGCGGAGGAGTCGGGCATCAGGGCTGGGCTGCTTGGGACTGTCTGGCTGATGGCCCTAACGATTCTGATCGCTCTCCCTTTGGGCGTACTGAGCGCAGTCTATCTGGAGGAGTACGCCGGAGATAACCGGTTCACTCGTTTCGTGCAGGTGAACATCGCCAACCTTGCGGGCGTTCCCTCCATCGTGTACGGGCTGCTGGGCTTGCAGATCTTCGTGCGGATGATGCGCCTGGAGCGGAGCCTCCTTGCCGGGGCGCTCACCATGGCACTTCTGATCCTGCCGATCATCATAGTGGCGTCAAGAGAGGCGATCCGCGCGGTGCCTTCGAGCTTTCGAGATGCCTCGCTCGCTCTGGGCGCGACCAAGTGGCAGACGGTCCGCAACCACGTCCTCCCCTACGCCTTCCCAGGCATACTTACAGGAAATATCCTGGCTGCCTCTCGAGCCATCGGGGAGACAGCGCCCCTCCTGGTTATTGGGGCGCTTGCGTACGTGGCTACCAGCCCAAGCGGCCCGTTGAGCCGGTTCACCGTTCTGCCGATCCAGATCTATAACTGGACCTCTCTGCCCCAGCAGGACTTTCATGGCCTGGCTGCTGCGGGTATAGTTGTACTGCTGGCTGTACTCCTAACAATGAACTCGATAGCCATATACCTTCGTCAGCGTCTATCCAGGCGGTATTAGGGTCAAGGAGAGAATCCGTGAGCATTGTCAGAGGGGCGGAGACTGAGAACCAGACTCGGGAGCCGAGGGTAACCGCGCCCGAGGGGCCACAGATGGTAGACGGGCCCGCGACCGCCGGAGACATCGCCCAGGCTAAGGGTGCCACCAGGCGCCACGAGATGCCGAGCGACAACGTAGTCGTCAGCGCGGAGAACTTCAGCCTCTGGTACGGCAGCGTGCGCGCGCTGACGAATGTGTCCCTTGAGATACCGCGCAACAAGGTAACGGCGATCATCGGTCCCTCCGGCTGCGGCAAGAGCACGCTGCTGCGCTCAATCAACCGTATGAACGAGCTCATCGGCAATGTACGCACGGAAGGGAAGGTGCTGCTCGAGGGCCGCGATGTCTACGGCAAGGACGTGGATCCCGTTGAGGTGCGCCGCCGTGTTGGCATGGTGTTTCAGAAGCCCAACCCTTTCCCACGCTCCATACGCGACAACGTTCTGTATGGGGCGAAGATCAACGGGTACCGCGGTGACTACGACCAGCTCGTTGAGCAGTCGCTGCGTCAGGCTGCCCTGTGGGACGAGGTGAAGGGCGACCTGAAGAAGAGCGGTCTCGCACTGTCAGGCGGGCAGCAGCAGCGACTCGTTATTGCCCGTGCCATCGCGGTCGCCCCAGAGGTGCTCCTCATGGACGAACCCGCCTCTGCGCTCGACCCCATCGCTACTCTCAAGATCGAGGACCTGATGCGCGAGCTGGCGGAGAACTACACCATCGTCGTCGTGACGCACAACATGCAGCAGGCGGCGCGCGTCTCCGACTATACGGCGTTTATGCTCTCCGATGAGAAGACGAAGGGTATGCTCGTCGAGTTTGGGCCGACGCAGCAGCTGTTCACCGCTCCACAGGATAAGCGTACAGAGGACTACATTACTGGCCGCTTCGGCTAGGCCGGGGCTTGAACTGGAGGAAAGAGGATGCCGAGAGAGGGATTCATGCGCGAAGTCCAGGACCTTCAGGATGAGGTGCTCGCGCTCGGCAGTATGGTGGATAAGGCCATGCTGATGGCTGTGGAGGCACTTACGACGCGCCACGTCATGACCGCGCGGCAGGTCATCGAAGACGATGACCTGCTGGATGAGAAGCGCGCGGAGATCGAGCGCCATGCCCTGCTGCTCATCGCTACCCAGCAGCCGGTTGCGAGCGACCTGCGTACCATCTCCGCCGCGATGACGATAGCTTCGGAACTGGAGCGCATGGGCGACTATGCGGAGGGAATCGCGAAGATCAGCATAGACCTCGCGGCCGAGCCGGCCCTGAAGCCAATCACCACGATCTCACGCATGGCGGATAGGGCCCGTGACATGCTCGACCGGAGCCTGGATGCGTACATCGCGCGCGACGTGGAGGCCTCCAAGCGGATCTGGGGATCGGATGACGAGATTGACGACATGTACGACCAGGTGTACCACGAGCTTCTCGCGTTCATGATCGCGGACAGCGGCAACATCAGCCGGGCAACTCGCCTGCTATGGGTCGCCCACAACCTGGAGCGTATCGCGGACCGGGTGACGAACATCTGCGAGAGCACGACCTTCATGGTCCTGGGCAACACGAGCGAGATAAAGGTCGTAGCGCAGACAGCGTAGTCGGCTGTTCTACCTGCCTTCGTACGCCAGCAGCAGTGCGGCGGCCTCACGCCCAGCCTCGGAGTCCGGAGCGAGCTCCAGCACCCGCCGCCACTCGTGCAGCGCAGCCCCAAGCTTCGGCGGCTGCCCCTGTGCCAGCAGCCTGCCCCTGAGCAGCCGCCCCTCCACAGAGTCCGGGTCTAGCCGCAGCGCCCGCTCGACGGATGCTTGCGCAGCGGTCCGGTCCCCGACCTCGTACTGCCACCGTGCTAGTCCAACCCAGGACGGCGCGTTGGAAGGATACATTCTCGCAAGGCGCTCGTGTGCCTCAACGCCCTGGCGCTCGTCGGCCGTTGCAATCTCCTCGGCAAGCTGGAGCAGAGGCGCTGGGTTCTCGGGACGACGAGTGAGTGCGGCATCGAACTGCCGTGTGACTCCGTCGAGCCGGTGTGCTGGTTCTGGTGCGGGTGACATACGGTCTGAATCGGCAGACACGGTGCGGGCGGGAAGCGAGCTATCGGCCCCAATATCCGCGATGGTGCTGGAGGAGTTGTCCCGCAGCGCGGACTCTCCGTACCCAGCCTGGGGACCCGCGCCCGTGGCGAGGTAAGTTGCGCCCGCGAGAAGCAGCAGGGTTGCCAGCGTAGCGCCACGCACGGCGGTGCGCGAAAGCATTTACCGCAGCTCGCTCACGGCACGCCGCATTGCCTCGGCGCTCATCGGCCCCAAGTTCACGCGCCGCACCGTACCCTGCGAGTCAATAAAGACGTGAGTCGGTAGACCGAGCACTCCGTACGCGGAGGCGACGCTCCCGTCCTGGTCAAGTGCCGTCGGCAGCTCGGAGTACCCGCTTGTCTTGAGGTACCGCCTTACTTCCTGCTCACCCTCGCCGGTGTCTATTGTGAGGAGCCGGACACCCTGGTCTCCTGCCTTCTTGCCCTCGGCTATGAGGTCCGGTATCTCCTGCCGACACGGCGCACACCACGCCGCCCAGAAGTTGAGCCATACCGGCTGCCCCCGCAGCTCCGAGAGCTTCACCGTCTCGCCCTGGAGCGTGCGAAGCTGGAAATCAGGGGCTGGCTGCTTCACGTCCACCTTCGGCTTCGGCAACGCGGCGCGTTGCGCGCTCGTGCTGTTTATGAACAACAGTATCAGCCCGACGACCAGCGCTACCGCCATCAAGCCGAGCAGCCCCAGGCCCGCCAGGACGAGGGGCATCGCTCGTCTGTTACCTGTAGCGACGGGCGCTACATCCACTCTCTCGTTACTCATCGCTCATTACTCGTCACTAAGCATCCGTCACTCCAGCATAGCTGTGCAGCCCGCCGAAGAACAAGTTGCCCGCGAACGTAAGGAGGGTGGCGCAGAACCCAAGCACGAGCAGGAGTGCGCTACCCCTGCCCTGCCACTCACGGTTGACGCGCGTATGCAGGTACGCTGCATACACCAGCCACGTTGCGAGCGTCGCGCTCTGCTTTGGATCCCAACTCCAGTACGACCCCCACGCGATGGAGCTCCACCATGAGCCCAGCAAGAGCGTCGCCCCAAGCATGGGGAAGCTCACCATGACCGCGCCGTAGCCCAGCTCGTCCAGCAGCCGTGCGTCGGGCAACACCCGAACCCAGCCGCTTCGCACCCGCACCTGCCTCTGTGCGAGGAACAGGAGCGCAGCCACGAACGCCACGGCATTCGCGCCGTACGCTACGAGCGCACACCCGACGTGCAGGCCCAGCAGCAGCCGGTTCTGTAGTGCGGGCACTGGCGGCGTTATCGCGGAGGGCAGAGTGCTCGCGTACAACAGCAGGCCAAGAGCGAGGGCCAGCACCGCGGGCGTGAGTCCCCGCACCACCCGTTCCCTGGGAAGCAGCAGGTAACCTGCGAGCACCGTCCAGGCAAACGCGACAGCGAACTCGTACTGGTTTGCGTACGGAGGTCTTCCCGCCGCCGCGGTCCTGGCGGCAACTGACAGGGATAGCGCCGCGAAGCCGAGCCAGACCAGCCCGCGCGCGACGGAAGAGGGGGGTATTCGGAGGGTATGCGCTCCGCTCGGACTCGACGGGAGGCGCGAACCAGCGAGTATCCGCGTACCCATGAGCCCGATCCAGCTTGACAGCAGTGCCAGGCCGAGCACCGTACCCGCCGCGAAATACCCTAGTAGCGCCACCCGCGCGAGCGATTCAGACAGCGATCCCATCGCGCTTCTCTTCCCCGGCGCGGGTGCGCCGCCGTCCTGCGCCCAGGTCCAGGGTGATGGCTGCCACAACTCGCTCGAACTCCGCCGAGCGTCCCATCGGTCTGCTCCTTCCCGCTACCAGCGTCACCGTGCTTCCGACACCGTCCGCTTCAACCCGCACCCGCACCTGGCGGTACGGCAGCGCGAACACGTACATCATCCCGACGAGCATCAACCCCGCCCCGCCCCAGACGTATGGCACCGCTGGATTCTTCGTGACGTGCAGCCCACTGTACTGTGTTTCCCGCTCGAACAGCAGCGTCAGTCCCCCCGCTGCTACTGGCGTGCCGCGGACGGCGTCCACCTCTCCCAGGAGTTGCCCTTCAGTCTCGGTGGCGGCAACCCTGTACAGCCGGATACGTGTCGTTCCCGGTCGCACGACCGTGTCAGTCCCGTCCAGCCTCGGCGCAAGCACCTCCAGGCGGTAGCCTGGTAGCGACATGATGCCTGCCGGACGGTTCTCGGGGTCCCGCTGCGTAAGAGCCAGGCCCTGGTGATACAGCGTTGCGCCACCCGCTCCCCGAACCCTTAATTGTATGGCAGGGCCGAAGAACGCCTGGTGGATGCTTACGCCCTCGTACGAGAGGGGCGCGTTCACCCGGAGCAGGAAGTTCTCCCGGACTGGCACTCCGTCCTTCAGGAGTGTGAGGTCAGTCACGTAGTCCCTGGGCGCATCTATATGGGTGTGCCAGCTCGGTGTGAAGTCGTTGACGCGTACCGACAGCCCGCTGCCGTGTCCCAGCTCGACGTGCGAGCCTTCAGCTACCGCCGCAGCGGGCTCCTGCCAGCCTGTGAGCTGGCCCACGGCGGCGGCTATAAGCATCCCCGCCATTCCAAGGTGTGACGCCACGTTCGCCAACCGGTGCCACCGGTTGCGTTCCGCGAGAAGGTGTACCCCCTCGCTCCCCGTGCGCGCGGAGCGTATGGCGTAGCCGCATGAGCGCAGGCCATGCTCCGCCGCCCGGGCCGCGTCCTCGACATCCTGATGGGAGGAGAGAACGCTGCTCAGCGCAACGGACCGAGCAGCGGCAGGTCGCGTCGTGGGCGCGAGTGTTCCTCTGCGAGGGTGGATGCGTCGCTCGGTTCGAGCGAAGACGTACACACCGAGCGAGACCGCCAACCAGCACAACAGGAGGCGGAACCACCAGGAGTTGTACAAGTTGAACAGACCGAGTGCGTCCAGTATCGGCACTGCTGGGCCGAACACCTCCCGCCTCTCGTCTAGCCACGCCTCATAAGCTCGTGTGCTCGACCTTACCTGGACGCTGGCCCGCGGGATGAGAGCACCAGCGACCAGCGCCGCGCCGAGCAGCCCCAGCCCCACAGCCGCCACCTGCGCGGATGAGAACAGGCGCCAGAGCAGGTTGACCAGGTCCTCTGCGCTTCTCCTGACCGGCGGCCTATTCAGTTTCGTTGTCATGTCCAGGCCCCCCTGGCCCTAGCCGGACGCCCAGTCTCTGGCCCCCAGTCCTCGCCTAGACCCTGGTGTACCCGTTGACTATCGGCAGGCGGCGGTCGCGGCCGAACGCCCGCGCGGTAACTTTCGGTCCCGGCGGGGACTGCCTGCGCTTGTACTCGGCGCGGTCGACAAGCGAGAGCACGCGGGCGACCATATCGCGGTCGTAGCCCATCTGCGAGATCTCGTCCAGGCTTCGGTCTCCCTCGATGTAGTGCTCGAGGATGGGGTCGAGCACGTCATACGGGGGCAGGCTGTCCTCGTCGCGCTGGTCCGGTCGCAGCTCCGCACTCGGCGGCTTCTCGATGACGGACGGCGGTATGGCAGGGCCGAGTGAGTTGCGGTAACGGGCAAGCCTGTACACCATCGTCTTCGGCACGTCCTTGATAGGCGCGTACCCCCCGGTGGTGTCCGCGCCGTACAGCGTGGCGTACCCAACGGACGTCTCGCTCTTGTTCCCGCAGGTTAGCACCAGCCACCCGAACTTGTTGGATAACGCCATGAGGATCACACCCCGGCAGCGCGCCTGTATATTCTCCTCCGCCAGCCCGAACTCCGTGCCTGCGTATTCCCCGGCCAGCGTGTCCAGAAAGGCCGAGTACGTCGCCTCTATAGGCAGCGTCAGGAGCCGTATGCCCAGATTCTCGGCCAGGAGCGCCGCATCCGACTTGCTCCCCTCGGAGCTGTATCTTGAAGGCATCGAGACGCCGACCACGTTCTCCGGACCGAGTGCGTCGGCCGCAAGCGTGGCTACCAGGCTAGAGTCAATGCCGCCCGAGAGGCCAATCGCCACGTTCCGGCTGTAGCCCGACTTGATTACGTAGTCGCGCACGCCGAGCTTCAGCGCCTCGTACACCTCCGCCACCTCGTCCAGCGCGGGATGCATCGGTGGCTCGACCGGCGCTTTGTCCGCCGGGCCGAGCGGCTCGCCGAGCGCGACGTGCTGCGCTGGGGAGCCCACGCCCACGTACTGGCCGCCCTCCAGTTTTCGACCACGGGGGTCGCGCAGGCGTTGCCGGAACACCGACTCTACATCGAGGTCCGCGACGATGAGGCCCTCCTGATACGCGGGGCCGCGCGCCACCACGTTGCCGCTCGGGTCAAAGATAGCGCTCACACCATCGAAGACCAACTCATCCTGCCCGCCGACGAGGTTGAGGTAACAAACGTACACCGAGTGATCCTGCGCCCGTGTCGCGAGCATCCGCTCCCGGTACCCAGTCACGCCTCGCCTGTACGGGGACGCGCTGATGTTGATAATGACCTCTGCTCCACCTGCGGCCTGAGCACCAGAGGGACCCGCGGGATACCAGATGTCCTCGCAGACGTTCACACCGATACCCGCGCCTCCCAGTTCGTACACCTGGCTTCCCTCGCCGCGCTGAAAGTACCTGTCCTCATCGAACACGCCGTACGTGGGCAGAAATATCTTGCGATATACGCCGCGCACCTCCCCGCCGTGGAGGACGGCCGCTGCGTTGTAAATGTCCTCGTCAACGTCCACGAAACCAACGACTATTGTGATGTCGCGTGATAGCTCGGCGAGCCGCTTTAGGCAGGCGAGGTTGTTCTGCAGGAAGCTTGGCTTAAGCAGCAAGTCCTCTGGTGGGTAGCCGGTGATGGCGAGTTCCGGGAACGCGACTATGTCTGCCCCTCGCTCCCGCGCCTCCTGGGTCCAGGATGCGATAGCTTCTGTGTTTCCCGCTATATCACCCACGGTCGTGTTGATCTGCGCGAGCGCCACTCTGAGCTTGCGAATCACCGGCCACCTCCTGTGCTGTGCTCGATTCTAC
>JADDPP010000267.1 GCA_016781845.1 Rubrobacter sp. | reverse complement strand
CTGGAGGTCGCTGTTATCATCACCGAACAATCGAACCCACAGAGCGCGTTGTAGACGGAGGGTTCGGGTCGGTGTCTGTGTTGTGCCTGGAAGAGAGGCAGGAATGCCTGTTTCACTGGTGAGACGATGACGAAGCCCGCCGAGTTCCTGGCGATGGACCTGGGGGCGGAGAGCGGCCGCGCGGTGCTCGGGCGCTTTGATGGCGAGCGCGTGAGGCTGGAGGAGGTTCATCGCTTCCCGAACGCTCCTGTACGCCTGCCGGACGGTCTCCACTGGGACATCCTGTGCCTCTTCCGTGATACCACGGAGGGAATAGCCAGGGGTGTACGCGCTGCGGATGGGAATCTTGACGGGGTTGGCATTGACTCCTGGGCGGTGGACTTCGGGCTGCTTGACCGCTCCGGCGCCCTGTTGTCCAACCCGTACCACTACCGCGACGCGCGCACGGAGGGGATGCTTCACCGCGCGTTCTCCCGCGTGCCGAAGGCTGAGATATACAAGGCAACCGGAATCCAGTTCATGCCCATAAACACGCTGTACCAGCTGCTCGCGCTGGAGAACTCGCCGGTGCTGGAGGCAGCGAACACGCTTCTGATGATACCGGACCTGCTCGGCTACTGGTTGACGGGAGAGAAGGCCGGGGAGTACACGAACGCCACGACAACGCAGCTGCTCGACGCCTCCACCGGCCAGTGGGCGCGGAGCCTCATCGAGCGATTGGGCATCCCGACCCACATCTTCCCCGACATCGTTCAGCCGGGAACGAGGTGCGTTACCCTCCTGCCCGTGGTCGCCGCGGATGCAGGGCTCCCCGAAGGCTTGCCGGTAATCACGGTCGCGTCGCACGATACCGCGTCCGCGGTCGTGGCCGTCCCAGCAGAAGGGGAAGACTACGCCTACATATCCAGCGGCACGTGGTCGCTGGTAGGTGTAGAAACGACCGGTCCAGTATTGTCGCGAGAAGCGCTGGAGGCGAACCTGACGAACGAGGGTGGGTTCGGCGGCACTGTGCGGCTGCTGCGCAACGTCATGGGGCTGTGGCTCCTGCAGGAGTGCCGCCGCACCTGGGCGCGGCAAGGGAAGGACCTTCCGTACCCTGAGCTAGCCCGGCTCGCGGAGGAGGCGCCCCCGCACGGCCCGCTGATTGACCCCGACCACCCCTCCCTGCTCGCGCCCGGAGATATGCCTTCCCGCATCCAGCGGCTGTGTACCGCTACGGGGCAGTCGGAGCCTACGGAGCAGGGCGTCATGGTCCGCTGCGTGCTTGAAAGCCTGGCACTGAAGTACAGGTGGGTGCTGGAGCGGCTACAAGGGGTGTCCGGGCAGCGTATCCAGGCGGTGCACGTGGTAGGTGGCGGCTCCCGGAACGAGCTGCTCTGCCAGCTCACGGCGAGTGCCTGCGGGCTGCCCGTCCTCGCGGGGCCCTCGGAGGCCACAGCGCTCGGCAACGTGCTCGTCCAGGCCTACGCGCGGGGACTCGCCAACTCCCTGTCAGAGATGCGAGGCCTGGCCCGTGCCTCGACCGAGCTGCGGTGCTACGAGCCGGGGGCACAGCTGGAAGGTCAGTGGGAGAGGTTTGAACGAGTGATGAGCGGGAGGCTGTAGTTACCCATCACTTATCGCTCACTGCTGGTTAGGAGGTCAACCGTGGACAGGACGATAGAAACGACCCGAAGCCGAATGTACGATGCCCTCGCCGAGGAACTCACCGCCAGCGGTGTGGATGTGTCCGGCGTGGTGGAGAGCCTCAAGGCGCAGCGGGTGGAGACACCGTCGTGGGCGTACGGCAACTCCGGCACGCGCTTCAAGGTCTTCCCCCAGCCCGGCGTGCCGCGCGACCCGTTCGAGAAGTTCGAGGACGCCGCCCAGGTCCACAGACACACGGGGGTGTGTCCGGGCGTCGCGGTTCACATCCCCTGGGACAAGGTTGAGGACTACGGCGCGCTCAGAGCGCATGCCGACTCGCTGGGAATGAGCATCGGCGCGGTGAACCCCAACCTGTTTCAGGAAGAGGAGTACAAGCTCGGCAGTGTGTGCCACCCCGACCCTGCTGTGCGTCGCAAGGCAACGAACCACCTGCTGGAGTGCGTCGAGATTGCGAAGGCCACTGGCTCGGACATCCTCAGCCTCTGGTTCGCGGACGGCACGAACTACCCTGGGCAGGACAGCCTCACTCAGCGCAGGCACAGGATGCTCGAGTGCCTCGCCGAGATGTACGACGCGATGCCGCAGCAGATGCGGATGCTGCTGGAGTACAAGCCGTACGAGCCCGCGTTCTACCACACGGACCTCGCGGACTGGGGAACTGCGCTTACGATGTGCCAACGCCTGGGCGAGAGGGCGCAGGTGCTCGTGGACCTCGGCCATCACCTGCAGGGAACGAACGTGGAGCACATCGTCGCGCTGCTGCTCGACGAGGGACGCCTGGGGGGCTTCCACTTCAACGCGCGCAAGTACGGCGACGACGACCTGATAGTCGGCTCCGTAAACCCCTTTGAGCTCTTCCTCATATATGTGGAGCTGGTGGGGGCGGGTCCGGCCGCGGGCGACGTGGCGTACATGATAGACCAGTCGCACAACATCGAGGCGAAGATCGAGGCGATGATACTCTCCGTCACGAACCTGCAGGAGGCGTATGCGAAGGCGCTGCTCGTGGACCGAACCGCGCTGGAGGCCGCGCAGCGTGATGGCGACGTGCTGGGCGCTCACCGGTTGCTGCTCGATGCATACAGCACGGACGTTCGTCCCTTGTGCGCCCGCGCCCGTGAGGAGCTTGGAGCATCGCCTGACCCCATCGCAGCGTTCCGCGCGAGCGGCTACATGGAGAAAATCGCTCAGGAGCGTGTCGGCGGCACGCAGATGAGCTGGACGTAGAGGCAGGCGCACGGTAGGGGGGCCGCGTGCCCGCCCTTCATCGGTAAACCATCAGCAGGAGGTCGGCACCAGGATGACAGTACACGTGAGCGCGGCGGGCGCGGTGGAGGACCGCTGGGACGCGGGGAAGGCAGCCGGGCTCGGGGCCATCGAAGGCCTCGTGTACCGCTCGAACCTGCTCGGGGCCGACCGTTCGGTGGCGAACTACGGCGGCGGCAACACCTCCACAAAGCTTCTCATGCCCGACCACACAGGCCGGGAGACCCGCACTATCTGGGTGAAAGGCTCCGGCAGCGACCTCGCGACCATCACCGCGACGGGCTTCACCGGGCTGCGGCTCGACGACATGCTCCTCCTTCAGCAGCGCGAGCAGATGAGCGACGAGGAGATGGTCGCCTACCTCGCCTCCTGCCAGCTCCGCCCCGCGATGCCTCGCTCCTCTATCGAGACGCTGCTGCATGCGTTCGTGCCCCACACTCACGTTGACCACACCCACCCGGACGCGACGAACATGCTCTGCTGCACCGCGAACGGGGAAGCGCTTGCCCGCGAGTGCTACGGCGATGAGATGGTCTGGGTTCCGTACATCCGCCCCGGCTTCACTCTCTCGAAGCAGGTGGGCGAGGCAGCGAGCGCGCCGGGCGTGAGGCTCGTGCTCCTCGCAAAGCATGGCCTCGTGACCTGGGGCGAGACGCACGAGGAGTGCTACCACAACACGATCTACGCCATCAACAAGGCCGCGGAGTTCGTCACGTCGCACACGGCGGGCCGGGAGCCGTTCGGCGGGCGCAGAGCTCTGTACTCCCTTCCCGCGTCACGGCGAGACCACCTGCTCGCATCGGTCCTTCCGACGCTTCGGGGGGCGGTGTCCACCTCGGTGCCGAAGATACTGCAGGTGGACACGAGCGACGCTGTCAGGGAGTTCGTGTGCGGGGCGGAGTCCGAGACGCTCACGCAGGTGGGCGCCGCGTGCCCGGACCACCTGGTACACACGAAGCGCCTCCCGCTGTGGGTGCCGTTCGACCCCGAGCGTGAGGCCGAGACAGAGCTGAAGGAACAGCTCGTCGCAGGAGTCGAGAGCTACCGCAAGGAGTACGAGGCGTACTTCGAGCGCAACCCACAACAGGACAGTGAGAGCATGGCCGACCCCAACCCTCGCGTGGTACTCATCGAGGGCGTGGGGATGGTGACGGCGGGCGCCAACCTGAAGGCGGCCAGGCTCTCCGGCGAGCTGTACCACCGTGCGATAGCGGTGATGCGGGGCGCATCCGCGCTCGGGGAGTACGTCTCGCTCACAGAGGGGGAGTCGTACGCGGTCGAGTACTGGCCCCTGGAGCTGTACAAGCTCACGCTCGCCCCGAAGCCCTCCGAGCTCGAAGGACGGGTGGCTTTTGTCACCGGTGGAGCAGGCGGCATCGGCAGCGCCATCGCGCGGACCCTCCAGGCGGCTGGCGCATGCGTCGTGGTGGCGGACCTCGACGCGGAGGGCGCGGCACAGGTAGCCGCGGAGCTTGAGGCGGGCTGGGGCCACGCGGTAATTGTGGACGTGACGGAGGAGGACGCGGTGGTCGCGGCGTACAGGGAGGCGACGCTCACGTACGGCGGCGTGGACATACTCGTCTCCAACGCGGGGCTGGCGGCAAGCGCGTCGGTGGAAGAGACGAGCGTGCAGCTCTGGGACCGCAACCACTCCGTGCTCACCAGGGGGTACTTCCTGGTCTCCCGCGAGGCATTCAAGGTGCTGAAGCAGCAGGGCATTGGCGGCAGCATAGTATTCATCGCCTCGAAGAACGCGCTCATGGGCGGAAAGAATGCGTCCGCGTACAGCAGCGCAAAGGCGGCGGAGCTGCACCTGGCGCGCTGCCTCGCCGAGGAAGGTGGCGGGACCGGCATCCGGGTGAACACCGTAAACCCCGACGCCGTGCTGCAGGGCTCGCGGATATGGACATCCTCGTGGCGGGAAGAGCGTGCCCGCTCATACGGCATAGCTCCGGACGAACTGGAGGAGCACTACCGTCGGCGCACCCTGCTCGGGGTGAACATCCTGCCGGAGGACATAGCGGAGGCCGTGCTCTTCTTCACATCATCACGCTCTTCCAAGAGCACAGGCAACTTCATCAACGTGGATGGCGGCGTCTCAGCGGCGTTCCCGCGCTGAGCGCCCGCCTATCAAGCGGAAACCGCCTGTAGAGACGTTGCACGCAACGTCTGCACGCAACGTCTGCGCACCGAGCCCGTCCCCACCGACCGGGGCTTTGAGTTCGCTCTCACGTCTGCCCAACCACTGCCCCGCGCCATCATCTACCACTTGCGCGCCGCGGCGTTATAATGTTCCTCGCGACACCAGTATGTGCATATCAGCCGGGAGGCCCAATGGCACTCATCGCTCAACACTCGTTACTCAGCACTCATTCCACCTCACCCGCCGATGCGTGAGACACCACCCTCGCTGCTGGTGTTCGGCGCGCATCCGGACGACTGTGAGTTCTCCGCGGCCGGGCTCGCCGCGCTGTACTCCTCTATCGGTGGGAGGGTGCGCTTCGTCTCCCTCACGAACGGCGACGCGGGCCACCAAACGCTGGGCGGGGCCACGCTCGCGCGCCGACGCCGTGAGGAGGCGCGCGCCGCGGCCGCCGTTATCGGCATAGAATCCCAGGTGCTCGACAACCACGACGGGGAGTTGCTGCCGACACTGGACCGGCGCAGAGAGATCATCACCATCATGCGTGAGTTCGCGCCGGACCTGATACTCGTGCCCCGCCCGAACACATACCACCCCGACCACCGCTACACCTCAATTCTCGTGCAGGACGCGGCGTACATGGTGACGGTGCCGAATGTGAACCCGTACGCGAGCCACCTCATCAGCGACGCGGTCATTATGTACGTCAGCGACAGCTTCAAGAAGCCGTACCCATTCACTCCGGATGTCGTAGTGGATATAGACCGCGTGGCGGAGGCCAAGGTCGGCATGCTGCACCAGCACGCTTCGCAGGTGTACGAGTGGCTGCCCTCCAATGGGGGGTACTCGGACCAGGTGCCGAGGGACCCCGCCGCGCGCAGGGACTGGCTCCGGGGGCGCATGCTGCCCACGATGAGCGCGATAGCCGACCGGTTCCGCGAGCAGCTGATAGCGACATACGGCCAGGAGCGTGGGCAGCGAGTCCGGTACGCCGAGGCGTTCGAGGCGTCCGAGTACGGCGCACCCTTCACCCCGGAGGCCCGAAGCCGACTCTTCCCGTTCTAACAGAATGGTCAACCGGCGCTGGCCCGCGACACCACAAGGCTGTGCCCCCACTTGGTACGGCACGGCTAGTGCGGAGTTACAGCTAGACTCGGCTGGAGGGACGGCAACTATCGTGCTGACTGGCGTAGAGCCGGGCACACCTGCAGCCGTCCAGCTGCCAGCATCGTACTGCACGAAGCTCTCTCTGAAGGTAACCCTGATTTAGAGAAAGGTAATCTCTTGAGCTCAGCCAGGATTGTAATGGACCGGGACTTCAGGATTGGGCAGATTGACCCACGGCTGTACGGCTCGTTCATCGAGCACCTGGGCAGAGCGGTGTACGGCGGTATCTACGAGCCGGGACATCCCACCGCGGACGAGATGGGGTTCCGGCGGGACGTGCTGGAGATCGTCCGGGAGCTCGGGGTGCCCATCGTCCGCTATCCGGGTGGCAACTTCGTCTCCGGCTACGACTGGCGCGACGGCGTGGGGCCGAAGGAGGAGCGGCCGAGGCGGCTCGACATCGCATGGATGACGCTCGAGACGAACGAGGTGGGCACGAACGAGTTCGTGGAGTGGGCGAAGCGGGCCGGAGCCGAGGTGAACCTCGCCGTGAACCTCGGGACGGGCGATATTGACACCGCCCGCAGCCTCGTCGAATACTGCAACCACCCAGGTGGCAGCCTCTACAGCGACCTTCGCATCGCCCACGGCTACCGCGAGCCGCATAAGATCAGGACATGGTGCCTGGGCAACGAGATGGACGGCCGCTGGCAGATAGGCCACAAGACCGCGGACGAGTACGGCCGCCTCGCGTGCCAGACGGCTATAGCTATGAAGTGGGTGGACCCCTCCATCGAGCTAGTCGCGTGCGGCAGCTCGCACTCCCGGATGCCCTCATTCGCGCAGTGGGAGGCGACGGTGCTCGATCACACGTACGAGTACGTAGACTACATCTCCCTGCACACGTATTACAACAACAGGGCGGACGACCTGGGAACCTTCCTCGCGGAGTCGCTCGACATGGACGAGTTCATCAGGGCCGTCGTGGCGACGTGCGACCACATCAGAGCGAAGAAGCGCGCGAAGAAGAAGCTCCACCTCTCGTTCGACGAGTGGAACGTGTGGTACCACTCCTTCCCGGAGAGTCAGAGGATACAGAAGGAGGAGCCGTGGCAGGTCGGTCCCCCGCTCTACGAGGAAAGCTACACGCTGGAGGACGCCCTCGTCGTCGGCTGCATGCTCATCACGCTGCTCAAGCACGCAGACCGCGTCACCATCGCGTGCCTCGCGCAGCTTGTGAATGCGATTGCCCCCATCTCCACGGTCACGGGCGGCCCTGCCTGGAAGCACACCACCTACTACCCCTACCTGCACGCCTCCCGCTACGGCAGGGGGGCCTCGCTCGACCTGCAGGTCTCCTCGCCCGAGTACCCGAACAAGAAGTACGACAGTGTGCCGCTGCTCGATGCGGTGGCGACGCTCGACGAGGAGCGTGAGCAGCTGACTATCTTCGCTGTGAACAGGAGCCAGGAGGGACCGCTGCCGCTGGAAGGCGACCTCAGGAGCGTGGAAGGCTACCAGGTGGTGGAGCACATCGTCCTGGAGCACGAGGACCACAAGGCCAGGAACACCCCGGAGCGCCCGGACGAGGTGATGCCCCATTCCCGTGGTGACGCCTCACTCCGTCATGGGAGGCTGTCGGCATCGCTGCCCAGGCTATCGTGGAACGTGATACGGATGGCAAGAGCGGCGGAGTAGCGCCCCCGCATGAATCACCGCTCCGAGGGAGGTGACAGTTTCCATGACAACACCATCAGACTACTCGGAGCGGGTGTACGCGGGCGTGCTGGGGAAGATCATCGGGGTGTATCTGGGGCGCCCGTTCGAGGGGTGGACGTACGAGCGCATCACGTCCGAGTTGGGCGAGGTCTGGTACTACGTTCACGAGCAGCGGGGAGCCCCGCTGATAGTCACCGACGATGACATCTCCGGCACGTTCACGTTCCTGCGGGCACTCCAGGACTACGGAGCGACGCGCGACCTGACACCCGAGCAGATAGGGCAGACGTGGCTCAACTACATTATCGAGGACCGCACCATCCTGTGGTGGGGTGGGATGGGCAACTCAACGGAGCACACCGCGTACCTGCGCCTCAAATCGGGGATGCTTGCTCCCCAGAGCGGCGCTATCGCCACGAACGGCGCAACGGTAGCAGAGCAGATCGGCGCGCAGATATTCGTAGATGGCTGGGGGATGGTGGCGCCCGGCGACCCTGAGCTCGCTGCCGACCTCGCCCGCCGAGCCGCATCCGTAAGCCATGACGGGGAGGCGATCTACGGCGCGCAGGTGGTCGCCGCTATGGAGGCGCAGGCATTCGTGGAGCCCGACCTGGACCGGCTCATCAACTGCGCTGTCTCGTTCATCCCCAGAGACTCGGTTATCTACCGCCTAATCTCTGACCTGAGGGAGTGGCGTGCCCAGGAGCCCGACTGGCGCAGGAACCGTGAGAAGATCGCTGCCAGGTACGGCTACGACAGGTACATCGGCAACTGCCACATGGTGCCGAACCACGCCCTCATCATCCACGCGCTGCTGCACGGTGAGGACGACTTCCAGAAGAGCCTGATGATAGTCAACACCTCCGGCTGGGACACCGACTGCAACTCCGGCAACGTCGGCTGCATCCTCGGCATCAAGAATGGGCTGGCGGGCATAGACGCAGGTCCGGACTACCGCACGCCCGTAGCCGACAGGATGTACCTGCCAACAGCGGACGGTGGCCGTGCGGTTACCGACGCCCTGACCGAGACGTACCACGTGGTCAACATGGGCCGCGCGCTCGCCGGGGAGCAGCCGGTAGCACCGAAGGGCGGGGCGCGGTTCCACTTCGAGCTGCCGGGGTCCGTGCAGGGGTGGATGCCGGACACGAGCCCGGAGGCTGCTGGCACGCTCTCGATCGAGAACGTGCAGGGTCACAGCCGGGAGGGTGCGCGCAGCCTCGCCCTGCGCTACAGGCGCATCGCCCCCGGCCGCCCCGCCCGCGGCACGACCGCGACGTTCATCCCACCCGAGGCGAAGGACATGCCTGGCTACGGCCTGTACGCCTCGCCCACGCTCTATCCCGGACAGACCCTCCGCGCCCGCGTGGAGGCGGACCCCGGCAACGCGACGCCAGTGGAATGCGCACTCTTCCTTCACGTATACGACGTTGGTGACGAGATAGCCACCGTATGCGGCCCGGCGGCGCAGCTACTGCCCGGCGTGGAGCACGTCTTCGAGTGGCAGGCGCCCGGTACCGGCGGCCAGCCCGTCGCGCGGGTCGGCATCGAGCTCAGCGCCGCATCCGCCTCGGACGGCACAGTCTACCTCGATTACCTGGGATGCGAAGGGCAGCCGGATGTAGTGCTCGGGCGGCCCCAGGGCGGGGGCGAGATGTGGCGCAGGGCGTGGGTGGACGGCGTGGACCACCTGGACCGCTGGGGGGAGCAGCCGTACCGCATCAGCCAGGACAGCGGCACAGGGATGCTGATTCAGGGCACGCGGGAGTGGACGGACTACGAGACAAGTGCCAGGCTCACGCCGCACCTGTGCCGATCGGCGGGTCTCGGCGCTCGCGTGCAGGGAATGCGCCGCTATTACGCTCTGTTGTTCGCGTCCGGCGGCGTGATTCGGCTCGTCAAGGCGCTTGACGGCGAAAAGGTTCTCGCGCAGGTCCCCTTCTCCTGGCGGTTCGATGCCTCGTACGAAGTCACGCTTCGGGTGCAGGGGAACCGGCTGCAGGGCTCTATAGATGGCGAGCCTCTCCTGAACGCGGAGGACAGCGACCGTCCACTCCTCAGCGGCGGCGTCGCGCTGGTCTGTGAGGAAGGCAGACTCGAGAGCGGCGCGGTCAGGGTGAGTTCCATTTGACTGCTATCGCGGGCGCTCAGTGAGTCCTCTCACACTCTCGCTCACCGCACGCTCCCTTTTGCGGAACGTCTCGGCGGTCGAGGACACGAGGGCGTCTAGTTCCGCCGGATCAGGGCGGCCGAAGAGGGCGGGATAGGGGGCGCCTCCCGGACCCAGGGGCTCGCCCGTGCAGTATCCCCTCTGCGCGTACCCCGTGCAGTGCAGCGCCATCAGCACGAGATCCACATCCAGCACGCCGTGTCCCAGCGCCCTGCGGTTAGTATCCGCCAGGTGCAGGTTTATGATGCGCTCGCCGTGAGTCACCAGCGCCTCGTACGGGTTCGTCTCCTCCGAGACCATGTGGTAAACGTCAGCGTTGATGTGCCGCACACCCGTGTGCCCCACGGCCTCGATGTACGCCTCGGCCTCGGCAAGCGTGTGGCAGAAGCTCACCTCCGCGGAGCGGATAGGCTCCACCGCACCCTTGATCCCTGACTGGATGAACTCATCGGCTACCAGGCGCAGGGTCTCCACCGACCGGTCGAACTCGTATGGATCAATGGGCCTGGGCCTGCCCACCGCGCCGGGGACGATCAACAGGTACTCTGCTCCAACCTCGTGAGCCAACTCCAGGTTGCGGCGAATGTACTCTATCGCGCGCTGGCGCACGTGCCCTCTGTTGCTCGACAGGTCATTGTCCTCGGAGAAGATGCCACAGACCCCGCTCACCTTCATGTCGTGGTCGGCGAGCAACGAGCGTACCTCCCGAGCATCGTAGCCCAGGTCTGGACCATAACGGTTGCCGTGCAACTCTACGTGCCGTATGCCGTTCGCGGCCAGACGCGCCAGGGAGACGCCGAGAGGCTCCTGCCCGAAGCTCCAGTTGCTCCACGACAGACGCAGCGGCGGGAGGTTCCGCTCCCCCTCCCACTTCCCCCTGAAGCGTGCAACGATGTTCTCCCTGCTCACCTCGAACGCCTGCATGCCCACCCCTTTCGAAATCACTGCCACCCCCCTCCCACGTCCGGTAGGTGATAGCGTCTGTAGAGACGTTGCACGCAACGTCTGCGCCACGCCCGCCCAACGTGTCCACTGCCACCAACCGCGACTTTGAAGTCGGCCTGCCGCACGCCTGACTGGGCGCGAAAAAAGGACCGGGTCTTTCCCGGTCCTCTCTCATCCTGCCCTGCACCTGTTGGGGGAAATGTCCTACCTGCCGCGCCACCTCAGCGCCGCGAGGGCCAGTGTGGTGATGGCTGCTACCATACCGCCCACCGGGGCGCCCGTGGGGGCCATGCCACCCGCGCCGGTATTCGGCAACTCAGGTATGGGCTGCTCGTCCCCGGTTCCGGCGCCGCCGAAGTTGTAGAACGCTTTGTTGGTGAAGTTCGTCGTCAGCACCTCCTCGTTCTCGAAGACGAGCTCGCCATCAGGGTTAGCCTCGCTCACCCTGAAGAACGCCGAAAACGTGAGGTTTCCTGAGGGAAGCTCGACGCTCGCGCTGTACACAGTACCGCCGCCAGTGCAGTCGGCGTCACTCGCGATGAACACCGTCTGAAGGTCAACGCCCTCGGCCTGCGCTTCTGCCTCGATCTCGGCCAGCTCCTGCTCGATCTGGTCCTGGTCCGGCACCTGCCCGCACAGCACTATGACGCCGAGGATCGCGGAGTCCTGCGCCTCGTTCACGGAGACGAACACCACTGGGAAGGATTCTCCTTCCGGCACGTCGCCGTTGAGGGTCAACTGGAACGTCTTGGTGATGGTTCCCTCGCCCTGCTGGTCGTCCTGCTGGTCGTCCTCCCCGCCGCCCTGCGCGCGAACGCCGCCCATCATGCCGTCCAGCCTGTCCATGGCCCTCGCTAGCATGTTGTTGTCAACTTCGCCGCCATCCTGGGCCACGGCGCTGCCCGTTGCTCCGAAGCTGATGCTCAGAACAAGCAGGAGCGCGAGCAGCCCTCTAATCACAGCCTTCCTCACCTGTTGCCTCCCAATGCTGCTTCCTTCTCTGCGGCCACTGCGGACAGTTCGCCGGGACCGGACATTATGCTAACAACGGGTTGTCCCTCATACAACCGGAAGGGGCGGATTCGATGTCCGTGCTCCCTGTGCTACACTTGCGCGATATGGGAACGAGAGTAGGCGCGAGCGATAGGCTCAGCGAGGACGTGCGGCTGCTGGGCAGCGTTGTAGGCGATGTGCTGCGCGAGCAGGCAGGCGACGACCTCTTCAACACCGTGGAGTGGTTGCGCACGCGCTGCATCGCTCTGCGCAGCGAATGGTCCGGCGAGCTCCACGCCGAGCTTGAAGCGCTTACCAACGGCCTTAGCTCCCGCACCGCGTTCGACGTAATCCGTGCTTTCAACCTCTTCTTTCAGGTTGTAAACATCGCGGAAGAGAACCACCGGCTGCGCGTGCTGCGCCAGCGCGAGCTCGAGGAAGCGCCCGCGCCGCGGCCAAACTCGACGCGCGAAGCTGCCCTGGGCCTCGCCGCCGAGGGGGTACGGGCGGGGGACATCAGCAGCCTCCTCACCCGGCTCACGGTAGAGCTTGTCTTCACCGCGCACCCAACCGAGAGCAGGCGCCGCTCTACGTTGATGCACCTCCGGCACATATCGGACCTTGTGGCCGCTCTCGACAACTCGTACCTGACACCGTCCGGACGGGAAGAGCTGGTGGATCGGCTGCGCGAGGTGGTCACCGCGCTCTGGCAGAGCGATGACGTGCGCGAGACGCGTCCCACCCCGCTCGATGAGGTGTACAACAACCTCTACTTCTTCCAGGAGAGCTTGTTCGACACCATCCCCAGCCTGTATAGAGAGCTTACAGCGGCGCTTTCGAGGGCATATCCGGGGACGGACTGGTCCACCCCGGCCTTTATGCGTTTCGGCACGTGGATGGGTGGCGACCGCGACGGCAACCCAAACGTCACACCCCTGGTAACTGTCCGCACCGCGCGGCTTCAGAAGGGGGTGGCGCTCTGGCACTACATTACTCGGCTGGATACCTTGCGGCGCACCCTCTCCACCAGTGCTCGCCGCGCGGGCGTTAGCGAGGAGCTGATGGCATCGCTCGAAGAGGACGAGCTGGCGATGCCCCAGGCCGCCGCCACCTTGCTGGAGCGCAACCGCAACGAGCCGTACCGCCGCAAGGTCGGGCTGATGACCCAGAAGCTGCGCAACACGCTTGCGGCTATGGAACACATGCAGAAGCCAGAGCCGGGTGTGTGCTACCTCGGGGCGGAGGAGCTGCTGCGCGACCTGGACCTCGTCTCCGAGAGCCTGCGCCAGCACGGAGGGGGCAGGCTGGCGGATGGGGCGGTAGCGGACGTTCGGCGCAGGGTGGAGGTGTTCGGCTTCCACCTGGCCCGGATGGACGTGCGCCAGCACAGCGCCCGGCACCGGGAGGCCGTGGGAGAGATACTCTCGGCGGCGGGCGTGTGTGATGATTACACCACCCTGTCAGACCACCAGCGGCAGGAGGTATTACGCCGGGAGCTTCTGAACCCCCGTCCGCTGGTACGTAGGCTGCACGCTTACTCGCCCCGCACCTCCGAGACGCTCGCGGTGTTAGACGCGATACGCACGGTGCAGGAAGAGATTGGCCTCGCGGCGCTCGACACGTACGTCATCAGCTTCACCCGCTCTGCCGCCGACGTGCTGGAGGTGCAGCTACTTGCCAAGGAAGCGGGGCTGCTGTCGCTGCCCGACCAGGCGGCGCACGACGGCCACACGTGGAGCCGCCTGCAGATAGTACCCCTGTTCGAGAGCATCGAGGACCTGCGTGCGTCCAGCTGCATTGTCGGAGAGCTTCTGGACGACCCGGTGTACCGCTCCAATGTGAGCGCGTGGGGCGAGCGGCAGGAGGTGATGATAGGCTACTCCGACTCCAACAAGGACGGAGGCTTTCTCACCAGCAACTGGGAGCTGTACCAGGCCCAGCGCGAGCTCGTGCGCGCCTGTGAGGAGCGAGGGGTGACACTCCGTCTCTTCCACGGACGTGGCGGCGCGATCGGCCGCGGCGGCGGGCCAACCCACCAGGCTATCCTGGGGCAGCCAAGAGGCACGATCCACGGTGGTATGAAGCTCACCGAGCAGGGCGAGGTCATCTTCGCCCGCTACGGCAACCCCGCCGTCGCGCAGCGCTATCTCGACCAGGTGACGAACGCCGTGCTGCGCGCGAGCCTCAGCCCGTCCGTACTGGCGGGTCGCGGGCACGTGGAGCATGCGTGGGAGGAAGCGGCTGGGGAGTTGAGCGCGACGGCTATGGAGGCTTACCGAAGCCTGGTGTACGAGACGCCGGAGTTCGCCTCCTACTTCCGCGAGGCCACGCCGATCTCGGAGATCCGCCTCTTGCCGATAGCCTCGCGCCCCGCCTCCCGTCAGGCGAGCCTGGAGATAGAGGACCTGCGGGCTATCCCGTGGGTGTTCTCATGGATGCAGAGCAGGCACACGCTCCCTGGGTGGTACGGCCTCGGCACGGCGCTTGAGAGATACGCCGGTGAGGAGGAGGAACGGCTCGGGCTGTTGCGGCAGATGTACGAGGAATGGCCTTTCTTCCGCTCCACGCTTGACAACGCGCAGATGATCCTCGCCAAGGCGGACATACACGTCGCGGGCATCTATGCCGGGCTGGTATCGGACAGCCAGGTGGTGGAGCGCGTATGGCCGCGGCTGCACGACGAGTACGAGCGCACGAAGGAGTGGGTGGTGAGGGTCGCGGGGCTGGGACAGCTGCTGGACAACACCCCCGTCCTGCAGCGCTCCATCCGGCTTCGCAACCCGTACGTGGACCCCCTGAGCTACATCCAGGTGGCGCTGCTGCGGAAGCTGCGCGCGCTCCCCGCCGGGAACGGCCACGACACCGAGCGCCAGGCGCTGCTCGACACTGTCTTTCTGTCCATCAACGGTATTGCGGCAGGCTTGCAGAACACCGGGTAGCCGTACTGGGTGATACGTCTAGTAGTTCTGCTCGAACAGTTGCGCCACGCGGACCCTGAAGCCGGGGAGGACGTCTCCGCCCGATAGCTCGTCCTCAGCGCGGAGTTCCCGCGAGCCGTTCTCGTCGGCTGTATACACGCTCACCGCGTGTTCATCCGGCCAGATGACCCACACTATCCTCGTGCCAGCTTCCAGATACTCCCGTACTTTGGCATGCAGCTTCTGCGCCGTATCGCTCGGAGACACGATCTCGACCGCAAGATCTGGGGCAAAGGGGCAGTAGCCCTCGGGCAGGCCACCCTGCGGCAGCCTCTCAAGAGATATGAACGAGACATCAGGTACACGTATCACATCAGGGTTGCGGTACAGGATGCAGCCGAGGCCGTCTGGAAACGCCACGCCGAGTCTGCGCGCTCCTGCATACGCCTGAATCAGACGGTAGATCGTTCCGACAATGAAGCTATGCAACACACCAGCTCCCGGCACCTCAATCAACTCTCCTCTCACCAGCTCGTACCGCTTGCCGTCGTCGGGCATCGCCCACACGTCCTCGGCAGTGAGTAGCTCTTTGACGCTCATCGCATCGCCTCCGCAAAGCTCCATACGTTCCTGCTATCCAGCGAACCTGTACCCGGATCAACTCGGTTCTTCGCGATCAGCAAGGGTTCCAAATCCATCGGGACCACCATAACATAACTCATACTGCTGTCGGGGAGCAT
>JADDPP010000086.1 GCA_016781845.1 Rubrobacter sp. | reverse complement strand
GCATTATCCTACATAGCTCAGTTGTTACGTTAGCCGCTGTAGTATGAATCGTAGACATGCTGGTAGACGAGCGCGCACTTCTCCTCGTACAGGTCCGTGGTGTACGCCTGGGGCAGGCCGTGGTCGAGGTAGCCCTCGATGGTGACAAGGACATCGGCGCGGGACTGTTGCCGCTTGCGCCAGTCGAGCACGAGCTTCTGGCCCTTGAGCGTCGCGAGCAGGTCGCGAGCCACCCTCTTGATCCCGGTCTTCTCCTTCTCGGAGAGGTCGGGCGCCGGACGCGTCAGCAAGTCAAAGACGGCGAGCTCCTCCTCGGACAGGCTCTCAGCAAGCGTGCGCTGCTCTTCGTCGTTCAGCTCGCGGGTGAATCGGACCAGCTCCTCGAAGAACTCCTGAATGTTCTTCGATCCGGCGTTATACTCCTCGATGAGCTGTCGGAAGCGTTCGAGGTAGTCGGTGCGTGTCCTGTTAAGGCGGACCATCTGAAGGAGGCGAGCATTGATCGCTGCCTTGAGCCGCTCGGCCTCGGTGTGCTGGCGGCCCTTCTGGAAGCGTATGCGGAGCGCCTCGAAGTCAATGCGGCTGAGGTCGGTAAGCCCGCCGGGGTCATACGCGGCCGGCTCCTCCTTGATCACATAAGCCTCGCTGCAACGGAGCGGTCGAGCAGCTCGGCCACCTGTTCCATGACGGCGCTGATGTCTGGCTTCGGTCCGATGCGGAGGATCTTCTCGGAGAGGACTTCGAGTAGGGTCCGGAGGGGAGCGTACTGCGTCGCTGTCGGGTCCGGGAGAACGGCCCTGTACAGGACGTTTACCCTGGCGGCAAGCGCCAGAAATTGCCGTTTGGAGTCATCGTTCTCGAGGATGACCTCGACCGCATCGTCAATCAGCCGGAGCTTGTCCCATTCCGCAGCCGCGTCTATGCGAGAGAGGTTGATGCCTCGGTTGGCGCACCAGGCACGGACCTCATCTATGGCCGCGGAGAGCGCGGCGAGCAGCTCGCCCTTGTCCTTGACGGGCATCTCGCCCTCCGCGACACCGCCGCCCGAGGCGGAGCCATAGATCGCGAGCGCCTTCTGCAGGTTGCGGAAGACGCCGACGTAGTCCACTATGAGGCCGTTGAGCTTGCCTTCGAAGACGCGGTTGGCGCGAGCTATCGCCTGCATGAGTGTGTGGTTGCGCATGGGCTTGTCTAGGTACAGCGTCGAGAGGCTGGGCACGTCGAAGCCCGTCATCCACATGGCGGTGACGAACACGATTCGGAACGGATCATCGGCTCTCTTGAACCGGGTCTCGAGGTCCTCCTGTATCATCCGCCTGCGGTGGGGGAGGATGTCGAGACCCTTCTCGCGGAAGTCTCGCACCTCGTTCTGACTCGGGGAGATGACGACCACCATGTCTGTCTCTTCCATGAAGCGTATCTTCTCGGTGAGCCCGGCGCGGTCGGGCGCCCCGGTTGTCTGCAGCTTCGAGCGAAGGCCATCGAGGTACAGCTGCCAGTGCTTCCTGACCTTGTCGTGCATGCGAACGGCGGTGAGCTTGTCTATGGAGACAACCATCGCCTTGCCCGCCTGACCGCGGCCCATGAAGTGGGCGACGATGTCGGCGGCGATCTTCTCCAGGCGGTCATCTCGCGTGATGAGATGATACTGGCGGGCGAACTCTCGCTCCAGCCGCTTCTCCTGCGCCTCGTCGAGATCGGCTTCCTCGATCAATCGCTCCAGGTCGGCGTCCAGGTCCTCGTTCGTGAGCTGCAGCTCCGGGATGCGGTTCTCGTAGTAGAGCGGGACGGTCGCGCCGTCGTCCACGGACTGCTTGAAGTTGTAGATGCTGACATAGTCGCCGAAGACATCCCGCGTCCGTTCCTCGCCGGCCATCAGCGGCGTGCCGGTGAACCCGATGAACGCGGCGTTTGGAAGGGCGTTGCGCATGTTGAGGGCGAGAGTGTCGTACTGGGAGCGGTGGGCCTCGTCGGTGATGACGATGATATCGTCCCGGTCCGAGATCTCGGGGTAGCGCTCTCCCCTCGGCGCGCGAAACTTCTGTATGAGCGTGAAGATGTTGCGGTGGTCCTCGCGCAGGAGCTGCTTCAGGTGCTCGCCGCTCTGGGCCTGCACCTGTCCCTCCGTCACCGCGCCCACATCCGCGAACGTCTTGTAGATCTGGTCGTCGAGCTCCTGGCGGTCGGTGACGACGAGGAAGGTGTAGTTGCCGGGGAGCTTGCGAAGCACTTTCTGCGAGAAGAAGACCATCGAGTAGCTCTTGCCGCTGCCCTGCGTGTGCCAGAAGACACCGAGACGACCGTTGTTGTGCTTCATCCGGCGGAGCGCATCCACGGCGTTGTTGACGCCGAGGTACTGGTGGTTCTTTGCGACGAGCTTGACGAGTCCGCCCTGTGCCTCGCGGAAGAGCGTGAAGTTCTCCACGATGTCGAGCAGGCGGCTGGGCTCGCACGTGCCGCGGATCATGGTTTCGAGTGATACGATGCCCTCCTCGCCCTCGGAGTTGATCTTCTTCCACTCGGCGAAGTGGTCCCACCCGGCGGTGACGGAGCCAATGCGCGACTGCGACCCGTTGGAGAGGATTATGAACGCGTTGTACCAGAAGAGCTGGGGGATGGTGTCCTTGTAGTCGGAGAGGTTGCCGTTGTACGCATCCTCGAGCCTGCGGTGCGACGCCTTGAGCTCTACGAAGAGGAGAGGCAGCCCGTTGACGAACCCGACGAGGTCGGTGCGGCGGTTGTAGATCTCGCCCGAGACCTTGAATTGAGAGGCGAGGAAGAAGTCGTTGTTGGTGGGGTCGTCCCAATCTATAACGCGGGCTGTTCGAGTAGTCCGGCCGTGGCCACCTGGGGAGGGGACGTTGACCTTGACGCCGTTCTTGAGGAGCCGGTACACGTCGCGGTTGGCGTGCGCCGGGCTCATCGCGCTCCGGTCGCGGGCCAGCTCCTCGACGACCTCGGACACCGCCTCGCGAGGCAGGCCGGGGTTTAGCCGCTCGACCGAAGCCCGCAGCCGCGGCCGCAGCACGACCTCCGCGCTCGTCTCCCGTCCCAGCATCCCGTTCGGCCCAAACCGCTCGCCCCAGCAGTTCGCCGCCTCGTAGCCAAGCCGCGACAAGAGCGCGATGGCCGGTTGTTCTATTAGGGCGGCCTCAGAGTATGACTTCGTTTCCATCTTCTGATTGATATTCAAATCCTTGTCGAATGATGTCCATCACATCATCCATCTGTTCCAAGGAGGAGAGCCGAACTTCGACATCACCATTGCCCCAGCGCCCGACGTTTGAGACATCCTTGCATAGGCCCTTTGGGTCTTTGACCTTATCGAAGGGCACATTGATAGATAGGCGGAGGGCACTTTTCTGTGGTACTACATCAACGAAGTTGGTGGTTGACTTGTATGCGATGTAGAGCTTCTTGACCTCCTCTCTGACGGATGAATCGAGGTTCAGGACCTGCCTCCGAAGTGGGTCGAAGAGATGTTTGACGTCCCTTTGGGTGTACGGGTGATCGTCAAGGGTATATACAGTCCCGGACTGCATATTCTTTGGGCGCTCATGCTTGCTGAGGACTTCAGAGGCTATCTGAGGATAGGGCCATATCTGGGTGGCAATCGTCGCCAGGTGCTCCGCGCGTTTCTCGATCTGCTCACGGTTCCAGTGTTCGAGATTCCTCAAGCCTTGATTCAGACGGATGGGGCTGTCTTTGAAGCCCCCCTTCATATCACGCTTCTCGTTGAAGGGACGATCGCTAAGCTCCGAGTTGTAGCCAGTTACCCACATTCCGCAGTTAAGAATTGACCATTTCAGCTATTATTTTGACGGGCGTAGGCAACACGGCCTAGCTCTTTGTCGCACGCATGAAAGGAGTCAAGGGCAGGTGCAGGACTGTACATCCC
>JADDPP010000389.1 GCA_016781845.1 Rubrobacter sp. | reverse complement strand
GGCGCGAGCATACTCCGGCGGGAAGCAGTTGTCACGTACCCACATCGCGAGGTTGGCCAATGCCAGCTTCAGGACCGCCATCAACTGGTCCTTCCTGTCATCCAGCTCGTACACCTGCCTCGCACCGGCCTTCAGATCCTCCAGCTCGCGCAGGATCTCGCGCTGCAGCCGGCGGTAGCCCTGCCACTTGTCGTACTCCCGACTGGACCTGTCATGCGCCCGGTAGTAGCTCTGCCAGTAGCCCTCCAGATCCTCCTCCACCGCCGCAACGAGTTCCTGCCTCCGCGTCCGGTACTCGTACTGGGACATGCCCTCCCGCTCCATCGCGAACAGCCGGTCGTTGAGCTCTGAGTACACCTCACGACTGCGCGCCTTCGCTCTCTTCCACCGCTGATCTAAGGTCTTGCTCGCCCTGACCGATACCAGCCTCGCCTTCTCGCCCCAGCGCTTGGCGTTCGCCAGCCTCTTCTCCAGAGCCGCGCGCTTCTTCTCCACCTCCGAGTTCGGCACCGGTTTCTTCGCGTAGCCGTGATTGGTGTCCAAGCCCAGCGGGAGCAACCAGTCCCGTATCACGTTCTCCTGCGCGGGCCAGCGGTGCGTGTACACCTCGGCCAGTTCTACCACGTTGATCTCGGTTGCTGTCGTCACGATGGGTACGAGCGCCGGCTCGGTGGGCACGGCGGGTGAGGGGTTGAGGACCCACTCGTCATCCGTCCAGGACGGGCTCTCAAGGTAGACATCGCCACTCGGGCTTCCCTCACCGCTTGGCAACGTACTTGGCACTCGTCGGCACAGGTCGCGCACCAGCGCCACACGCAAGGCGAGGTGTTCACCGGGATGGTCGGGCAGGGAAAGCGAGTAGCGAGCAGAGGCCGCCTCGCGAGGCAGGTTGCCCTGTTTGTCATGTGAGAGCGGTACGAACTCACCGACCTCGGTGAAGGACTCTAGCCCCTCGTACGGTACAGCCCCATTGAACCGTGATTAG
>JADDPP010000485.1 GCA_016781845.1 Rubrobacter sp. | reverse complement strand
GCGCCCCAGCGCCTCCCGCAGCCCATACGACACACAGACAGGCAGGACCGCCGGACGCTCGTTCATGACATATATTGACCGGTTCTTAACTGTCTTGTTTACCGATTATGTACCGGGGAGCAATATACTCGAACGAGATGGGGTGTTTCAGACACGCGAACGCCTCAGTTTAGGATTGGACATGGCGACGCGAATGACGACACTGGCAAATGAGTCGGGCATACTCCAGGTTCCATGGCGCATCCACGCCGCGTGTCTCCCCAGGCGTATCCGATCCAGCCATCAGATGCACGCTCCTACCCCGCGGCGTCAGGCCGGGCCAAGACGGGGTAGGAGCGTGCATCCGCGTGCGTATTGAGAAACCAGCAGACTACGAGAGAAGGGTTGTGAGACGATGGTAAGCTATGCGGACAAGACCCTCACCTGTCGCGACTGCGGCTCGGAGTTCGTGTTCACACAGGGTGAGCAGGAGTTCTTCCAGAGTAGAGGTCTGATGAACGAGCCCACCCGGTGCCCGTCGTGTCGAGCCACTCGAAAGGCGCAGCGGCTGGCTGGCCCAGATGGTGGGCCTCGGGAGATGCACGAGGTGACGTGCGACCAGTGTGGCGGGGTAGCGCGCGTGCCGTTCCTGCCTCGCAACGACAAGCCGGTATACTGCTCTTCGTGCTTCGAGCAGGTCCGCGCCGCCCGCGTCTAGCCGCGGATCGGCAACCGTGGGGGTGTTCCGTCGAATGCCCCTACGCTTCCAGCATCAAGCTGACTGGGCCATCGTTGACCAGCTCCACGAGCATATGCGCTCCGAACCGCCCACGCGATACCCGGAGGCCGTGACCTTCCAGTTCGCTTGCGAACGTCTCTACCAGGTCGTGCGCCAGCTCTGGAGCCGCCGCATCAGAGAAACTCGGCCTGCGCCCACGCCGCGTGTCGGCCAACAGGGTAAATTGGGAGACGACCAGCGCCTCGCCCCCCACGTCGAGCGCGCTGAGGTTGAAGCGCCGAGCGTCATCGGAGAATATGCGCAGTCCCGCAACCTTCGCGGCCAGTTCCGCGGCCTGCTCCGCCGAGTCGCCGCGTGCCACACCTGCGAGCAGGAGCAGACCGTGCCCGATGGCAGCGACTTGCTCCCCCTCCACCGACACCGAAGCCGCACGCACGCGCTGGAGCAGCACCTTCACCCCTCTACCTTATCCTCTACCAACCCCACTCATGGCCGCAAGCCGGTGAAAGCGAGACATCGTTCGTGCCACCTCGATAGTAGGCCAAAGGTGACCGGGGTCTCGCCGTTCATCCTTGTTTGACCATTCCACAGACGCAAACGGGATGGTACCCCGCCCGAACGTAGTGGGACAACGTTCTAATCACTTACGTCCGCCAGCATAGTAATCACGTAGCCCAGGCCCTCCAGTTGCTCGCGGAGAGCCTGGGGATCGGTAACCTCCGCGTCGTACCCGATGGTCGCCCGCTTTACCATCACAGGTCCCTCCTCCGACTGTGGATCGGGCGTGCCCACCTCGACGGAGCGCACGCCGTCCAGGTTGCCGATTGTCTTCTCCAGGTCGCCCGCTGCGCCGCGCATCGGAGACTCGTTCACGAACAGCGTGATCGTATCGGTCTCGGACATTGGTCCCTCCTCATCCTCGTGTGGGAGGGGCAAGCAAAAGCTGTGCCGGATAAGGCTTTACACACAGGGGACGCGAAGAGCATAGAGCGATTCAGCCGGCCAGCGGCTCTTCTGGAATCCTTGGCGTGTGTTGGTTGCCGGCTTTCCGCGGGTATGAGCTGTGGCGAGCGATCTGCCTTGTCGGGTGGTTCCGTTTGCGGTATGTTTGCGCTACGCCGGAAGAAGAGGTTGGAGGCTTATGGCTACTGGGGTCGCGCGGCGGCGCTTCACGCTGGATGATTATCACAAGATGGCCGAGGCAGGCATCCTCAGCGAGGACGACAGAGTAGAGCTGATCGCGGGGGAGATCGTACAGTTGAGTCCGATAGGCAAATACCACGCGGCATGCGTGAAGCGGTTGAACCGTCAGTTAGGGCTGCAACTAGGCGACGAAGTAGTGATCGGCATTCAAGATCCCGTGGCGTTAGGTGACGACCTCGCACCACAGCCGGACGTATCCGTGCTCCGAGCACGGGAGGATTACTATGCCGAGGGGCTACCCTCCCCTGAAGACATACTGCTCGTTATGGAGGTAGCCGACACATCCCTGGCCTATGACCGACAGGTAAAGCTGCCTTTATACGCGCGAGCGGGAGTGCCTGAGACGTGGCTATGGGACCTGCCGCAGCAGCTTGTGGAGCGTCACAGCGACCCTTCCGAATGGGGCTACCGGTCCATCACGCGGGCGGGGCGAGGGGAACAGCTTGCGTCTACTGTGCTTCCCTCCCTCGTGATTCGGGTGGACGACGTACTGGCCTGAATAGAGTGCGCGATACGGGTGGTCGCGCGCCAGGATGCTAACCTCCAGCGGCGGTGGGCAACTCTGTGTAGAGAGTCCCGCAGTTGGGATTTAGACAGCCTGACCGTCGCGAGCTCAGCCAGAGACGTGGAACTTGACGCTACACGACTTCGGGGCGCTCTCGATGTTCGGCGCCTTCCACGGTCGCGTTTGATTCGTCCCTCCAAATCAATGCCATGCCCTACCCGCACGTCCTCAGCTGGTCCCGCCTGTCGCGGACATCCGCCGCGCACTTCACAACTCGCCTTGATGAGTGTCTTTGCTTCTAAGAGCCACAGGCGGTGCTGCCGACCTTCGCTCACACCGTCAGGGAGGCGCTCAGGCTGCCCTACACTGCCATCGAGCTGGGGAGGGATGCTGGCGGCGTAGCCGCCGCGTCCGATGGTGAACCAAGCGGCAATCTGTTGACCATACCCCTGACCTACCAGGGCGAGATCGTCGGCCGGCTCTTCCTGTCGCCGCGCTCCGGGACCGACACCTTCTCCCCTGCGGACCTGCGCCTGCTCGACGACCTCGCGCGCCAAGCGGGCGCGGCCGCGCACGCGGTGGGCCTCCACGACCGCACCGTACGTTTGCATACCGAGGCACTGGAACTCGCCGGGGACCAGGAGTATGAGCGGGCCGAGCGAGTCCTGCCGACGTATTCCTAGACCCGATGGTCGCTGGCGCTCGCGCACTTCCGGGTCGCTACGCCGGTGCCTGGGGGATCGGGCGCGGCTGCCCGAGAGAGCGGTCAGGACACGCGTCCGCTCGGCCGTAGCCTCAAGTTTCCCTGCAGAATAGAGGTTCTCATACCGTGGGGCGCGGCGTCATCTACGGCCTTCCCTGCCCCAGGCCGGCCTCGCGGGCGCGCAGCATGGCCTGCGCCCTGTCGGCCACCTGCAGCTTGCTCAGGATATTGGAGACGTGGTTGGCGACCGTCTTGGCGCTCAGGGAGAGCTCGCGGGCGATCTCGGCGTTGCTGCGCCCTTGGGCGATCAGATCGAGTATCTCGCGCTCCCGGTCGGTGAGGTCCGGGAAGCTCTGCGGCAGCGCCTCGGGGCGGAGGCCGCTGAAGAAGTCTATCAGCCGGGTGGCTACCGAGGGGCTGAAGATCGCCTCGCCACCCGCGACCACCCTGATCGCCCGCAACACCTCCTCCGGGTTCGCCCCCTTGAGGACGTACCCACGCGCTCCCGCCCGTATGGCGCTGAAGACGGAGTGGTCGTCCTCGAACATGGTCACCACCAGGATGCGCGTGTTCGGGCTGGTCTGGAGGACACGGCGGGTAGCATCTATCCCGCTGAGGCCGGGCATGTGCAGGTCCATGAGCACGATGTCGGGCTGCAGCTCCGCTGCCAGGGCGGTTACCTCCTCCCCCGTGGTCGCCTCCCCAGCCAGCTTCGTATCCGGGTCCGCGGCTAGCAGTGCCCGCATGCCACTGCGGAAGAGGGGATGATCGTCGGCGATGAGCACGCGGATCG
>JADDPP010000126.1 GCA_016781845.1 Rubrobacter sp. | reverse complement strand
GCTTGACGAGGTGCCGGAGCACCTGCTGGTCTTGGGCGGCGGCTACGTGGGCCTCGAGTTCGCCCAGATGTTCGGGCGCTTCGGCAGCGAGGTCACGGTTGTGCAGCGCGGCAAGCAGCTGCTTACCCGAGAAGACGCCGACGTGGCCGAGGCGGTGGCCGAGATCTTGCGCCAGGACGGCGTCGAGGTGTTGCTCGAGGCCGAGGCCCAGCGCGTCGAGCAGACCGGGGACGGCAGGATCCGGCTGACCATCCAGACGCCCGAAGGGGAGAGTACGCTCTCCGGCTCGCACCTGCTGGTGGCGGCGGGGCGCCCACCCAACACGGATCTGCTCAACCTGGAAGCGGCGGGCGTCGAGACGGACAGGCGCGGCTTAATCAAGGTCAACGAGCGGCTCGAGACCAACGTACCGGGCATCTGGGCTCTGGGCGACGTGAAGGGAGGACCTGCCTTCACCCACATCTCCTACGACGACTTCCGCATCATCCGCACCAACCTGCTCGAGGGCGGAGATGCCACCATCGCCGACCGTCTGGTACCCTACACGCTATTTACCGACCCGCAGCTGGGCCGGATAGGTCTGAGCGAGCAGGAGGCCCAGGCTCAAGGCCGGAACTTTCACGTAGCGAAGATGCCGATGAGCTACGTCGCCCGGGCTCTGGAAGTAGACGAAGCCCGAGGTTTCATGAAGGCGTTGGTGGATGCCGAAACAGATCAGATCCTGGGCTGCGCGGTTCTGGGCATAGAGGGCGGTGAGATCATGGCGATGATGCAGATAGCCATGATGGGTAAGGTGCCCTACACGGCCCTCCGGGACGCCGTCTTCTCCCACCCGACGCTGGCAGAATCGCTGAACAACCTCTTCGCCACGATCGACGAGACGCCGACGAGGAGAGGAGTCACACCGGACATGCGGCATGAGTGAATACTGCAAACAAGAGGAGAAAGACCATCTACGCCCGCCATGACGACGAACCTGCAAATCGGCGATACCTTCCCTGACTTTGAGCTGCCGG
>JADDPP010000306.1 GCA_016781845.1 Rubrobacter sp. | reverse complement strand
TCTCCATCCTCCTCCACAATCGCTCGAATACATAAACAGGAAGTCGGCCCTGTGCATCGGAGCTGGCAGCAGTTGCTGAGCTATCCTCTTTCCTACCGTGCCTGAATGCGCAGTCCATCAGAGCCCAAGAGCTACTCGGACCAAGTTCGGGTGCTCGGCCTGGCTTTGCTTCGTAGCGCCGCCATTGCGCCAAGATTCTGATACGTAAGTGTTACTTCCGTGCTGATGCGGTTCCATCTCTACATACTTGACCAGCTGCGCTCGCCCCAGAGGGCTACCCCTCGCCCCAGCAGATGTACACGCGCGGTCCCCCGCCCTCGTCCGGGATCCACTCGTCTGTGGGGCCGCGCGTCCCCTCACGCAGGACCTCGCCGGTGCGCGGGTCCATCACACGATAATGCCGGGGTACCTGCTCACCGAACATCATCAGCGCCCCCCCTCGTCCGCATAGCCGATATACAGCTTGTCCGGCACCAGCAACCCGCGCCGCCCAAGCGTCACCTCCTAGTTCGGCGCTATATCCGCCAGCGGCAGCCCGTCCAGGACACGCCCAAGCAGGCCGATGAAGCGCGAGCCCTCGAAGTGTAATGCCTCTCTCCAGGCTGCATCGTTGGCCAGGAAGTACGCCTCGTGGCCGGGTTCATCCGGATGGAGCCGCCATTGCCACAGGCTGGCCGCGCCATAGACCACGCCCATCGTGCCGCCCGCACAGAGATTGCACCACGCCTCGTGGCCCTGCCACCAGCCCGCCGCCTTCCCAGTTCTGCCTGAGTGCTCGTACGTCGGCTCGCCATTCGCCACGCCCTTAGCCGGCTCGTTGCGCCACATGCCGGCCACACGCTCGGGAATATGCTCGCCGCTGTGGCCCGTCTGGCACCACTGGAAGTCCAGCCAGGGCGCATCCTGCCAGGCGCGGTTGTCGGCGTGCGGGCGGTAGTGGATGCCAGCGGGCTGACCGTATGCGTCCCAGCGCTCGATCTCCTCCCCACCAGCCGGCACCTGAGGCTCGTAACCCGAGCCGTCCGCGCCCACCAGGTAGATCGCGGGGCGGGCCCCGTAGCGGGCCACCAGGTAGCGGCAGTAGCGAGCGTACTCGGGAGGCGGTACCACCGTTCCCGCCACGCTCAGACCCTTCCAGCCAAAGCCCTGGAAGACCGGCTGCAACACGGGGACGATCTCGTGCTCCACGAGTATATGGATCAGCCGGTCGAGATACCGGAAATATGCGGGATTCAGTTGATTGATATGCCCGCTCGGCAGATCCTCGAATCCCACATCGAAGCCCTCGTCGGCGGTACGATCGCGAGGACCTTCGCGTGCATGTCGGGCTGCACGCTCATCAGCAGGACCGCGTTGAAACCCTTAGCCCGCCGATCGGCCGCATAGACCCGGCACTGCTCCTGCGTCGCGCGCCAGGGGAGCGCCCAGGCCGTGTCAGCCACGAGCAGTGCAGGCGTGCCGTCGGAGTGGACCAGGTTGCGCCCGCGCGGCGACATGCGCCAGAAGCCGTGGCGGTAGAAGCGGTGGTCCGTGGGCGGCCCGGCCTCACAACGGATCTCGCCCGCCTGTCCGCTCAACCCAGCATCGTCAACCGAACTGAAACTACGCCACGTCCAGCGGCCCGTGGCGATGGGCGAGGCGAACCGGATCTTCCAGGTGCGTCCACCATCCCAGAAAGCGGGTCGGCGTAGGGTGGTTCCAGCAGCATGGGTGAACTCCCCCCACACCTCCAGGTCGGTGTAGGGGCTCGAATAGTCATGCGCCGCCGTTAGAGTAAGCTCGCACTCGCGCCAGGGGTGGGCAAGCATATCATCTCCTCCGATCCTTCCACGCTCTTGAGCTTCACCTTGGACAGCCCAGGGCATAGATCCTATCATGTCTTGCAGGTTGGTCTCCAAGGTCTATAATGCCCGCCCACTCTCCTTCGGTGAGAGTGCCGCATGATGACTCCTCACGGCCCTGCCCTTGCGAGTTCGCGGACCGGGGGCTGTGCTTGTGCCCAGGCTGTGTGGAACGGAGGGAGCGGTACCCAGTGGATGTAGCTATCAGGGTCAGAACCGAGTCGCCGATTGGCACCATATCTCCTCGGCTGTACGGTCACTTCGCCGAGCACCTCGGGCGCTGCTGCTACGAGGGGCTGTGGGTGGGAAGCCAGTCCAGGGGGATCGAGAGCGTGGAGGGCTTTCGGCGCGACGTGCTGGATGCCTTGAGAGAGCTGCCAGTCCCACTCCTGCGCTGGCCGGGCGGCTGCTACGCTGACCACTATCACTGGCGGGATGGGATAGGGCCTGTGGATGAGCGTCCCCGACGCCTCGGTATGTCGTGTGACCTGCAGGTGCTCGACGACAACAGTTTGGGAACTCATGAGTTCCTGCGCCTATGCGAGTTGTTGGGAGCGGAGCCGTATCTGGCTGGGAATGTTGGGACGGGCAGTCCGCAGGAGCTCTGCGACTGGGTCGAGTACTGCAACACACCGCTCGATACGACGCTCGCCCGCCTGCGCCGAAAGCACGGCACTCCGGACCCGTTCGGAGTTCGGCTGTGGGGCGTCGGCAACGAGAACTGGGGTTGCGGGGGTAACTTCGACGCGGGGAGCTACGCACGCGAGTACAGGCGGTACGCCACGATGCTTCGGCACGTCGACCCCGGCATCGAGCTCGTCGCCTCCGGACACAACGAGGTATGGAACTGCGAGGTGCTGGAGACCCTGCGCGACCATCTACACCTCGTTGATCACCTCTCCATACATAGCTACTGGATTCGCGGCGGCCCGGAGACGGACTTTAGCGAGGAGGATTACTACCGACTACTCTCCGAGGCGGAGGAAACCGAGGCTTTCGTCGGGCGGACCGCCGCCCTGATCGAGGAGGCTGCCAGGGGACGTCACCGCATTGGCATCGCACTCGATGAGTGGGGCGTGTGGCATCCGGAGGCCCGCACTTGGGGCCCGGGCGAGGTGCAGCGACGCTCTCCCATCACACTCGAGCAGGCCAATACTCTTCGGGATGCGCTAGCTGCGGCCGTCGCACTCGAGGGCTTTCACCGCCAGTGCCAGGTGTTGGCCCTGACCAACCTCGCACAGGTCGTGAACGTCCTCCATGCTCCAGTGATGACCGAGGGAAGCCGCATGTGGCTGACTCCGACGTATCATGTCCTGCACCTGCACCGTCCTCATATAGGGGCAACAGCGGTGGAAGTCAGTTTCGAAGAGGGAGTTGCGCTGCCCGACGGCTTGCCCGCCGTCTCCGCTACCGCCTCCACACGCACGGGAAGTCTCGCAGTAACCCTTATCAATCGCCACATCTGCAGAGGACTCTCAGTGCGCGTGTCAGGGGTGCCGGCTGGGATCACTCCCAAAGGCCGGGTGCTTACGGCCGCCCAGCCTGACGCGACCAACAGCGCGGAGGAGCCGGAAGCGGTGAAACCGACGGAGATATCCGTGGAGAGGGATGGGCCGGACGGATGGCGTGTCGAGATGCCGCCGCACTCTCTAGTCACAGTGACAACTCAGCAGTAGCGGTCAAATCTCACAACTACCGGCTGAGGGGGCCAGACACCCCTTGCGTCCGGAATGTCTCGTCGGTCCTCGATCGCGCCGGGTTCCTTGGGAGGGACATACCGAGTAGATAGCCCGAACGAGTTTTCCCATGCGCATCAAGCGCCAGTGATGCTGTAACGCCCCCGCGTCGGCTACTGCGCACGACCACCACCAGTGCGCTGAGCCCGGGACAGGGACGGCAACTCACCAAGTCCACCCGGACTTGACCGATCTCGCCACTCGTCCCACAGCCCTGCGAACGCGAACAACCCTCCATAATTGCAGCGTATGAAGCGCATCACCTTCGTGCCCGCTGAACAAGGCCGCAGCCAAGGTGAGCTGCTCGGCCCCCCGTTCACTGGGACGCGAGCATCAGCTGTCCAGTAATTCCC
>JADDPP010000426.1 GCA_016781845.1 Rubrobacter sp. | reverse complement strand
GTCTCCGTCGAGGATGGGCTCGTAGTGCTGCACACATAAGGGGGCGATGCGGAGGGTACGATTTGCTTGCACCGGACTCAGCGTCGAGGACGCCGACTCGGCACGGGGGCCAGGTCTTGAGTGAGGCAGTGACAGGACCGGCGCATATCGGATGGGATGTGCTGGCCACCAAGCACCAGCCAGCGTTGCCCGGTCCCGCCCGTTCGAGGAAACGCGGCTGACGCGCTTCTTGCCATTTCGATGCCCACGTTTCTGCCGTTGGGCCTCCTGGCGCACCTGCTATGCATGGACGCGCGTAGTGTCTGCTTCCGTCATCGCCATCCGATGCCCGGGTGGGGGCTGAGTCAGCCTGTTAATGCAGTTGAGCCAGGGGCTGAAGCCTTCAGCCCCTGGCTCATGGTCTTGTCTGTCGCGCCTAGTTGCTTGCTCTTACAGGAACTGGCACTGACCCTGCTTCTGCTTGGCGATGTTGCCACCACCTGTGGGCGGTGGGTTGTTGTCCTGGCACTGCAGCCCGTTGCCGATACGGTTGCCCGTAATCTCCAGCCCGCCCGTGTTCTTGTTCGCCTGGACGCTGCCGGATATCTCGTTCCCGTTTATGGTGACGGCTCCACGATTGTCCTCGAGCTGCACGTCACCAGTAATGCTCGAGTTGCTCAGTTCCACGGTGCCGCCCGGCTCGGACTTGCGCACCGAGACGCTGTTGCCGATGCTGGAGCTTCTCACCACTACGTTCCTGGGGCCCTCTCCCTGAATACCACCCGTGACGGTGATGCCGGTAGCCTGCAGAGTCGCGCGGGACTTGACGACGATGTTGCCCTGGACGTACGTGCCTTCAAGGATGCAGGTGGCGTCATCGGGCACCAGCAGGTTGCCGACGATAGTCACCGCGCCGAGCGTCCCGCGACACTCGTAGTCCTCGGCGTGGGCTGCTGTGCTGCCGGCAAACAGCGCAGACAGCGCGAGTATCATTGCCATGTATACGTTGAATAGCCTGTGCATAACCTCTCCTACCTTGGGTTTCTTACCGTCGGCGCTCATCCCTTTGATGCATTCTTGCGCCAAGACGCTCTCGTGCGTCTCATATAACAAGAGCAAGGCGCCACGCCAAAAATACATGGATGTCGGAACAAATTTCGAACTGGCGCGTGAGCGCGAGTAGCCGGGCGGTGGTGTGCCGCCCGGCCCACAGAGGCTCGTCACCTCAGGAGAACTGTGTTGCCCCGCCAGCATTCAGGAGCACACATTCGGTCTGATCCTCTCATTCCACCTCTATGTCCGGCATGCAATGTATTTTTCTCCCTGCTCGCTGCTCTATCTTTGATGTAATCCGCACGGCGAAGCAGGTGTCGAAGGGAGTGAAGGAGCAGCGCGAGAACAGTCGGTCCCTGTGCGGTGATGGCTACCCCGTCGGCCCGAAGTTGGGCCGCCACAAGAACCTGTAGACAGGCAACTGGCGCACGCCTCGGCGCGTTACCTCCCCCTCTTTGGCTCAGCCGCCATGCAACATCTTCCTGTCCGGCATGAGCGCGTACCGGTGCTGGATGAGGAACAGACAGGATTTGCGGACACAGTTGTTCAATGGGAGAGAGAAACGGATGCAGGACAGTATTTCAGGATTAGCACATCATTATCGTATGAGACTAGCGGCCCAGGTTCGCAGACCGCGGGTGATGCAGGCGACAACGCTCACCGCCGCTCTGCTGGCGTTCCTGGGTCTGCTTGCAGTTCCGGCTGTTGCCTTTGGGCAAGGACAGACCTCCGGGGGGAAGATTACGATCGGAGACGACGAGCCGGTAGTGTTGAGCGCGCCAGGTGGCGACAAGGAGGTAAGGGCGGCCGCCAAGATTGATACAGGGGCGTCTCGCTCCTCGATTGATACCGACTTGGCCAGGCAACTAGGCATAGACATCGAGAATGCAGAGAAGGTGACCATCCGCTCGGCGCTCGGCAGGGAGCGCCGCCCGATAGTTGATATTACTATCAGGCTTGCTGGTAAGGCTATCCAGACGCAGGCTACTGTCAGCGACCGGGAGAATCTCAGCAGCCCGGTGCTGATTGGTAAGAATGACATGGGCGGATTTTTGGTGGACCCGACCCGGGAGAACCTTACGACTCCTTACACTGCCCCGACGGTCTCGCGCCTCCGCAGCTTTTTCAGTCTGTCGCCCACGCCTATCAGCACCCAGGCGCTGCTCGCCGTGATCCCGCTCGCGGGCATCCTTGTAGTAGCCTTCCGAAACTTGATAGGACTGCAGACTTTCGGACTCTTTGCCCCTATCCTGCTTGCTATGGCGTTTGTGCGAACGGGACTGCCTACGGGATTGCTGGTGTTCGGGATCATGATCGTCGCGGGACTGGTCGTGGAGGTGGCTCTACGCCCTCTAAGCCTGCCCCGAGTAGCGCGGATGGCCGCGCTCGTCGCGGTTGTGAGTACCGCCATGGTACTGCTGGACCAGTTCCTGAACAACCATGCGACGCACCCCACCGTGATCACTGCCTTGCCCATAGTCGTTACCGCCGTGATCATCGAGCACTTCTGGAGCATCTGGGAGCAGGAAGGGCTTCGCCCAGCTCTGGTCACTACCGGCTGGACGCTAGCGGTGGCCCTAGTCGCCGGGATAGTGATGCTGGCCGGACCAGTCCAGTCGCTTGCCGTGAGCGCACCCTACGCGCTCGGCATCCTTGGCGCCGCCCTGTCTATCTTGATAGGCCGTTACCGCGGACTCCGGGTTACCGAAATCGTGCGCTTCCGACCAGTGGCGCAAAGGAGTCAGGCATGAGCTTCTCCCGACACGCCGACTACTCGCGTGTTCTGGGCATGAACGCGCGCACGCAGTACGTGGACAACGAGAACCCCCCACACGCAATACGGGGAGTGAACAACAAGTACAAGACCAAGCAGGTCCTGCAAACGGTGGGTGTGCCGACGGTGCCGACGCTAGCTATTGTCCGCGACCGGCGAGATCTCGAGAGCCTGGACTGGGATGCGCTACCGGACGCCTGGGCGCTTAAGCCGAACAACGGGCGTCAGGGAGCGGGGATCATGCTCGCGCGCGAGCGCGCTGGCAGCGGCTGGCGCACCTCCTCGGGCCGCGAGCTCGACCGCCGGGCGATAACGGACCACGTTCGTACTATTCTCGAAGGCGAGTACTCGATGGAGAGCCTGGAGCGGGACTGGGCTCTGTTCGAGCCTCTCATAGTAGCGGACCCCGCCCTCGCTGGGCTGTCCGATTCTGGTCTCCCCGATATCCGGGTGATCTGCTATCGCTGCGAGCCGGTATTGGCAATGATGCGCCTGCCGACCAAGGCGTCCGGGGGAAGGGCTAACCTCCACCAGGGCGCCGCGGGAGCGGGGATAGATTTAGCATCGGGTGTAATCACCCGTGCCGTGTGCGGGAGGGAGGAGATCACGAATCACCCGGATACGGGCGCCCCGATCATCGGTGTGCAGGTTCCGCACTGGGACAAAGTAGTCACCGCGGCAACGAACGCGGGGAAGCCGATCGGTCTCGGTTACCTCGGCGCGGATATAGTCATATGCGCGCTTCGTGGCCCCGTGGTGATGGAGCTCAACGGGCGTCCTGGTCTCGAGATCCAGAACGTGACCGGCGAGGGGCTGGTCGACAGGCTCAGGAGCGTGATCGAGCGCGGCTCAAGTTGTGCCGGTACGGGGTGGCCGTCAGATTTTTGAGGAGGCCGTTTAGCAAGGAAGTACGCCCCATTCTGCACCTTGCTACGACCCCGTGCGCGGTGTCCGATGCTGTCATCGACCGCAGATTCTGCTTTCGGCGGTCGATAAAGCGTCAAACAGGCATCCCATGAACCTGCTGGAAGAACATTTCAGTGGGTCCAATGGAGTGCTGCAGGCGTTTCCAAAAATCTGACGGACACCCGCCGGTACGGGTTGAGGTGC
>JADDPP010000002.1 GCA_016781845.1 Rubrobacter sp. | reverse complement strand
CGATATGCCGAGACTGAGGCGCCAACAGGCAGAACCCACTGACGATTGGAGCAAACTCCAGTTGCTCGCCGAGTTCCCCGAGCAGCGTACATACGAGTTGCTCCGTCCCGTGGTGCTCTTTGGCCTCTCCCCCGCGGAGCGTGCCAGGCAGACCGGGACGCCCCAGCGCACACTCTACCGCCAAGTGGACCGCTTCGAGCGCGAAGGTATGGGCAGCCTCTTCGACCAGCCGAAAGTCGAGAAGCACAAAGCACTGCCCGAGGAGATCCGGAAGGCCATCCTGGATCTCAAGGCGGAGTACCCACCCTTCCGTCCCCACGAGATCAAGACCATCTGCTACGTGCGCTTCGGTCGGAGCGTCGGCCACCATACCGTGAAGCGCGTACTCGCCGACGGACCGATCCCCGAGCGCAAGAAGCGCCGCTTCGAGCTGTACCACCGGATACCCGATCCCTACGACCGCAGGCCCGCGATCGTCACGCTACACGCGGAGGGTTGGAACGCCAAGACGATCGCTGCGTACCTGGAGGTGCACCGCTCTACAGTGTACGATGCGCTCCGCAGGTGGGTAGAGGAAGGCGTCGTAGGGCTCGACGATAAGAGCCGCGCTCGTAAGTATGGTGTGCGCAAGGTGGACCTGAAGGCGATCGCCACCGTGCGGGAGCTGCAGCAGAACCCTGAGCTCGGAGCCTTCCGGATCCACGCCGCCCTGAAACGGATGGGCATCGACCTGAGCCCGCGCACCTGCGGGCGTATCCTGGCGCGCAACCGCGAGCTCTATGGTCTGTCGAGGCCGACGAAGGAGCAGCGCGAACCAAAGCCGATGCCCTTCGCGGCCGCTCGCCGCCACGAGTACTGGTCGGTGGACATACGCTACATTGACAACGACCGCGTCGGCGGCAGGATCTACTGCGTCTCGATCCTGGAGAACTACAGCCGGGTGATCCTGGCCTCTGGCCTATCCCAGTCGCAGG
>JADDPP010000201.1 GCA_016781845.1 Rubrobacter sp. | reverse complement strand
GAGCAGCGCATCAGCCGCCGCCTGGTCTCGCGTCATCAGCCTGCGGACGGCGCCGACCTTGAGCGACTCGGAGGCCAGCGCCGGACCTAAGCCGTCGTGCAGATCGCGCCGAAGCCTGCGACGTTCCTCCTCGCGGGCGCTGACCAGACCCTCCCGCGCGGCCTGCAGGCTTTCGTTCGATCTGCGGAGGTGGACCGCGAGTTGCACGGCGTGGGCAGCAACCCCGACGTGACGGGCCAGATCCTCCAGCAACCTCCAGTCGGACGGGTTGAAGGACTCGCCAGGCGCGCGCTGGGCAGGAGTAGCTGCCCCACCGTGTCAGAGCCGTATACCAGCGGTAGATCTATGAGATCATCCCCCCGTGAGCCGTACTCCGCCGCCGTGACGAATCCGTCCTCCTGTCTCAGGGTGATGGCCACGTACGGCAGTCTGAGCGCCTGGGCTACCGTTTCCACGACGGTGACCAGCACTGATTCCGGCGCGAGCGCCTGCTCCACACGCCGGCCCAGGCGCGAGAGCACCACGTAGGGCTCATCGCGCTCGCCGTACAGCAGCCGGTTGACCCCCCGCTGCAACCGGTCCCGCAGGGGCGCAAACGCGACCGCGATCACACCCGCGGCGAGGAGCGAGAGGACCGGGTTACCTTCTATGCGCAGCAGCGTACCGAGCCCTCCGACTATCAGCGCGTAGAGCCGGACAATCATCCCCGTTAGCGCCCCGTAGACGAGAGTGCGGCTGATGACGATGTCAATATCCCACAGCCGGTGACGCAGGATCGCGATGCCGATGGACGCCGGAAGCAGGAGCATCGAGATACTGCCGCCGGTGTTGGCGATCAGGTTTTGGAGGACGCCGGTCTCCTCATGAAACGAGGGAGAGATGAGGAATGGAAGCGACACGAACGCGAAGAATCCAAGAAAGGAACCGGCCACCCGAAGACTACCCACTTCGTCTGCTGGCGCTGGACCGCGTGAGACACCCGGCGATAGCGGTAGACCTGCAGACCGATCATGCTCCCCATCCAGGTCAGCAGGAAGGGGCCAGCCACCGGCGGAGGCCACTCCCTGTAGTCCGCCGGTGAGTCCGGCCAGATATACGCGGGCATCAGCAGCAGGATCAGGGCGAGCGCCAGCCAGCGGGCCCAGCGAGGCACGAAACGTCCATCGGGGAACAAAAAGAAAAAGAGGGTGATGGATACCAAGCCGAGGAGTTGAGCATACTCGAGGGCGGGTCGCCACTGGGGATATACCTCGGCTGCAGCACTGATCGTGAACGCTACGGAGAAGAATCCCCAGATGAGCAACGTGAACGCGCCGAGGATCGCTATGCGCTCGCCGGACTTGCGCCGGAATATGAGCGCAGCGACAGCAAGATACACGATCCCTACGGCCACATCGAGCGCAGTGTAGTACGCCGCGTAGAAGCTGGCGGACAGCCCCACCCCCTTCAGTGCCTGCGCGCCCGGCGGCGGCGTCGGTGCAGCGTCGCACGCGACCTCGATGCACACCGTGCGCAGCCGCTCGAAGTAAACGGGGATGCCGGCGACGAAGAACGTGAGGGCCAGGACGGCCGCCGCCAACCACGCATACCGGGCGATCGGTAGCCATCGCCCTCGCAGGACCGTGGGAGGGGACATAGGAGGTGCAATCACTGGCGCCGATGCCTGCTCGAAACCCACGGGTGTGCTCCTTCTGGAGGTATCCGATCAAGACCGCCGGGGACCGGCCCTTATTCTACCTGCACGGGGTTCGCGCGTCGAAGGGCAGATGTGCCGGCGCCTATCCGGGCGCCGGCACCTGTTCGCAACATGCTGTCAGTTTGCGGGTGCTGGTTCGCCTACCATCCGGTCTGATCCCAATGCTGCCGCGCTCCCATCTGCCCATTCTGCATCCGGAGTGCGTAGCACCCGCAGTCCTAGCCACCCCAGGCTGATGAGGAGAAGCACGAACATCAGTTCAGGACTCACCGCATCGGTACCCACGAACTCCGAAAGTAGCCCCGCTACGAGCAGGACCGAAACCCAGAGCGGCGCGACCTTCGCCCGCCAGAGGGCGACCGCGAGGATGATCATCCCCAGGTAGAAGCCGATGAACGGAGCCAGGATCATTAGGAACGCGGGGCCCTCGTACATCCGCTCGGCGAATGCGACCATCTGCGCTCTCTCGAGCCCGCTCTCGACCAGCGGCACCTCTACCAGCGCGAAGCCGATGATCGCCCCGTGGAAGAAGAGCCCCAGCAGAGCGAGCGCGGCGCCGATGTGCCCGAGGGCGACCGCGCGATGGCGCAGCAGGTGCAGGAGTCCGAAGACCGCCGGAATCATGAGGAAGAACGTGAGGAGGTTCAGGAAGTCGCTCACCAGCCAGCGGCCTGGCGCTGAGATGGCGGCCAGTTCCTCGCCCAGGTCGCCCGTGTATTGCGGGGTGAGCAGCGCCCCGATCAGCCCGACGAGTGGCGCGGCGATCAGGCTCAGCCCCGCGACTGACCTCCGGAAGTTGTTGGCGTCCGTAATCTTCAGCATCTGGATCTCCTTATCATCTGAGCGCTGGTCTTGTAGTACGTGCCTAGCTCACATGATACTTCCGCGAGGTTCCCGCCGGGAAGGGTCTGATCTCCCGATTGGGTCGGGAAATCCTCCCGGTGCAGCCGTACGAGGTGGGCGAGGTCAAGTCCTATAGTTTCGACAAGACGCAATACGGGTACTTACAGGCATATCGTGCTGAAGAGAAGGGACTGGAAGGACATCTATCGAGGGGGGAGTTGCAGTGGCGATACCTGAAGGCAGGGGACGCGGTGGAGCGGAGCCACTATCAGATCGTGTGGCAGGTGAGCCTGCGCAAGACGACGGGGCAGGTGATGGAGGCGGCCAGCTACAGAAGGCGCCTTCGCCGGACGCGGGGTGCGGTTTGTTTGACACCTCTTCCAGTGGGGATATATAATCCACCGTTATTCCAATGCAATAGTAGGGAAAGTTTCGTTGCCTAAGAGAACGTATCAACCGAAGAAGCGCCCCCGGCTGAGGGAGCACGGCTTTCTTGCCCGGATGAAGACACGTGGTGGCCGCGCCGTAATCAACGCTCGTCGGCGCAAGGGCCGCAAGCGGCTGACAGTCAGCGACGCCTAGAGAGTTCACATATATGTATGACCGCCCGCAACGCCTGAGAGCCTCCCGCGAGTGGCGGCAGGTGAGGCGGCGCGGTCGGTGTGTCAGAGGTACGTACACCAGTTTCTGCGTGATGCCCGTAGCTTCCGAAGAGCGCTACGGGTTCTCCACCTCGAAGGGCTTCCGCCGCGCGGTGGACCGAAACCGGGCACGGCGCAGGCTCCGAGAAGCGTTCAGGAGCGTGTATCAGCGAGGCCCGTCCGCGATAGCCGTTGTGGGGACTGCGACGCCAGAGTCACTGGCGCTCGAATACACCCAACTCCAGGCAGAGGTGGCCTCCCAACTCAGACAACTGCAACTCTCCGTGCATGAGGGGATGGGATAGACCCGAGATGAGACATGTCGCGATGGGCCTTATACGCCTGTATCAGTTGACCCTCTCCAGGGTGCTTCCGTCCGCCTGCCGCTTCTACCCAAGCTGCTCGCAGTACGGTTATGAAGCGTTCGAAAAGTATGGTATCTTCAAAGGAGCGTGGCTCACCGCCTGGCGGATCGCGCGCTGCAACCCTTGGGGCAAGGGCGGCTTCGACCCCGTGCCCTGAAACTAACTAACTTTTAAGGATAGACACTTGAGTATCTTGGCGTTCACGGTCCCAGGTTGGTCACAACTCGTCGCCTTTATCACCAGTCTTTTACAGAGCCTGTACGACGCCACGGACAGCGCTGGCCTCGCCATCATCATCTTCACGATCCTGGCAAAGACTGTTCTCCTGCCGCTCACTTTGCCCGCACTCCGCAGTTCCCGCCGTCAGCAGGAGCTGGCCCCCATGATCCGCGAGATCAACAAGAAACACGGCAAGGACCGGGCAGCGGCGAGCGCGGAGACGATGGCGCTCTACCGGCAGTACGGCTTCAATCCTGCCGCTGGGTGCCTGCCGGCACTCGTTCAGATCCCCTTCTTCTTCGCCCTGTGGCGCGCCATCAACAACCTGACCAGCACGCCGATGGGCCAGGATAACTTCCTCTGGCTCGAACATATCGCGCAGCCCGACCGGCTCTTCATACTCCCTATGGCCGCGGCTGTCGCCCAGTTCATCCAGACCCGAATGGCGATGCAGAACCGGGACAAGGTAGTAGACGCCCAACAGAAGCAGATGAACATGATCATGCAGTTCATGCCGTTTCTGTTCCTTCCGTTCGGCGCGACAGTTCCCGCAGGAGCGGTGCTCTACTGGGTTGTGTCCAGCGTCTACAGCGCGGTAGTGCAGTTCTTCATCACCGGCTGGGGCTCCCTCACTGACCTGTTCCCCTTCCTGCCGCGCAAGCACGTGAAGAGCCTTCTGCCCGCTCCCAGGCCAGCCGACGCCCCCCCTGCCAAGCCCGGCTTCTTTGGTCGCTTCCAGGAGCGTATGATTGAGATGCAGCAGCAACAGCAAGAGGCGCAGAAGCAGCGCAACGGTCAGGCGCAGTCCCCGGCCGCAGCCCCTACCAAGCCGCAGTACCAGGTCGCGGTGGATGAGATCTCCTCTGCTGACACCAGACATACTCAGGATGCCTGGCAGTTGCCGGGGGCTCCTGGTACGACAGGGCGGACGGTATTTGCCACGGGCGCCGCAGCTGGAGGTGGCGTTCCGAACGGCCAGGCTGACCGTGCGGCGCAGCAGGCAAGACAGCGCCAGAACGGCAACCGGGGCGCAAATAACAGAAAGAAGCGCAAGTAGTTACGTAGTTGGGCAGGCGCAAGCCTCCCACTCATTCGGAGGGACAGAGCTTCCTTTGAACAACCCGCGAAGCGTTGAGATATCGGCTACTTCCGTGGATGACGCCGTCGACCTGGCCCTGGAGCAACTCGGAGTTGACGAGGACGATGTCGAGGTGGAGGTGCTTCGATACCCGGACGAGCCAGACGAACATGGTTATGTTACAGATGAGGCGCTCGTGGTCGTCACTGTGCGCCACGCCCCCGCCGCTCCGACTCCCATTCGCGCATCCCGTCCTTCCCGTTCCCGCGGCGACCGTTCCTCCAGACCTCAGTTGAATCCGGGTGAGAGGATGAGGGTCGCGCAGATAGGGCAGGAGGCATTGAGCGACTTGCTGCATCACCTGGGTCTTGTCGCCAGTTGTCGGGTTAATCCGGCCAGCGTGAACACATCGGAGCCAGACGCTCCGGTGGTGCTTGAGGTAGAGGGCGAGGACCTGGGGGTGCTTATCGGTAGGCGTGGCGAGAACCTGGAAGCTCTGCAGTACATCCTCAACCTGATGGTGCAGAGGTGGACGCAGGTGTGGCCCGGCATCAGCGTGGATGTCGGAGGCTACCGCAGACGCCGCGAGGAAGTGCTCGAGGGCCTGGCCCGCCGCATGGCGCGCAGAGTCGTAGAGACTCAGCAGCCGTTCACCTTCGAGCCGATGCCCGCCCGGGAGCGGCGCATCGTTCACCTCGCGATACAAGATGATCAGAGCGTGCTAACTGAGAGCCTGGGCGAGGGCGATGAGCGCCGAGTGGTCATCTACCCTGCAGAGTAAGCAGCCACCGGACTTCCTTGTTATAGGCCACGCTACCAGGGACGTGGAGGACGGCTTCTTCCGCCTCGGAGGTACCGTCACCTACGCCGGACTCCTTGGCGTACGCCTGGGGCTCCAGACCGCGGTGGTAACGAGCCACGGCCCCGACCTGCCGGTACCGGAGGCGCTGAAGGGAGCCTCGGTGAGCGTCCGCCCCAGCCCCGCATCCACCACTTTCCGCAACCGCTACGATGGCTCCCACCGCCAGCAGCTGATCTCGGAGGTGGCGAGTCCCCTCGCGCTTGAGGACGTGCCGGACTCCTGGCGGCGCAGCCGGGTGGTGCTCCTGGGGCCGGTCGCGGGTGAGCTTCAGCCCGACCTGTTCACAGGTTTTCCAGACGCGCTGCTGGGGTTGACGCCACAGGGCCTGATGCGGGCCTGGAACGAGGCGGGCGAGGTGCGAGCTACCCTCTGGGAGCCTCCCGACGAATTATTGAGTAGGCTGGACGTGCTGGTTCTGAGCGAGGATGACCTGCCTGACGCCGCGGTTCTGAGTCACTACACCCGGCGAGTCCCCGTGGTCGCTGTGACCCACGCAGAGCGGGGAGCGACGGTTTACACTGCCGACGGAGCCCGTGACTATCCAGCGTATGCCTGTGCGCCTGTAGACCCCACGGGCGCGGGCGACGTGTTCGCCGCCGCCTTCCTCATCGAGCTTGAGGCGTCCGGAGATACCGCGCACGCTGCCACCTTCGCCAACAGTGCCGCCTCGTTCGTGATCGAAGCAGAGGGCCCCTCAGGCGTGCCGGACAGGCACAGCATTATGCAGCGCATCAGCATCGGCGCCTACCGGACGGTTTCCTGATGAATATGGCCAACGCCCCCGTAGTCAGGCTGATGCCCGAAGGGCTGACGCTGAGGGTGCGGGTGCGTCCGGGGTCGAGCAAAGATGCGGTAGAAGGTGTTGTGTCCGGGGAGCTGCAGGTGCGACTACGAGCGAGACCTGTAGAGGGCGCGGCTAACGCGGCGCTGATCGCCCTGCTCGCTGACCGCAGTGGCGTAGCCAAACGAAGTATCAGGATACTCTCGGGGCAGACAGCTCGCAGCAAGATCGTCCGAATCGAGACCCAGGATGGCGAGACGGTGTTACAACGGCTGATCGAGCCAGGGACGTAGAAGGGGACTCTCCCGGCAAGGTGGAGCAGGGCCGTGCTCGTCAGGGCCGTACCCTGGTTCAGTTGGAGACGATAGCCAAGAACGGGCGTCTGGCTTCCGCGCCGTCGATTATGCTCACCGGGACCGCGCTACCGCGTTCCGCGGATGAAGACGGAGGGTAGGGGCGCGTACTTGGTGTACTCGGTGTCCAGATCCGGGGTCTGACCGGGTCGCCTGATCGTACGCCGCATCTCCACTTCCATTCCCGGCTGCGCATACGCGTACAGCCTCTCTTGCCCGCGCGGCGTGTCGGGATCTTCCCAGAAAAGATCTCCCACTGGCTGCACGACGTTGGAAACCACGGGCTGCTCCACGTCCACAACCCGCCCCCCCTTCGTCCCGTACAGCTCAACCCGCATCTCGCCGCTACCCTGTACGACCTGCACAAGCACAGCCGCCCCGGTGTCGTTCGCGAACTTCAGGTCCTCACCAGGTAGCGTCACTACCGCGTCCAGGCCAGCAAGTTGCTCACCCTCTATAAGCCAGGGCACCAGGTGCGGCGGGGCGTGGCGCTCGGATATGGGGAGACCACTGCTGAACGCCGCCCGATAAGTAGCGGTGCTCACCTGGCTGATACCCGTCCACTGCCCCTGCAGTCCTCGCTCGCCATCCCCGACAAGCTCGAGCCGGTAACCTTCTTCCTCGCTCACCCGTCCTATCGCATCCGCGAACGAGAACTCGCCGCCCGGTGGCACTACGTAGCCTGTGATAGCCTCTCCGGCCAACTGGACGTTCACGGCGTGTTCGCGGGGCGCGGTAGTGTACGACGTTTCCCCGACTCCCAGCAGCTCCCGTATGCCCAGTGAAGAGATACTCGCCTCGGTAACCTTGGGATTGACCGGCTGGACCGGCAGTTGCACGATCCGGTTGTCTCCGAGGGCCGCCTGTGTGACAGCACCGATTGCGGCATCCACGTTCAGCTGCCGTCCAGCCTCGCTCTCCTGAAGTACCTGGACGGCGCCGCCAGCCCACTGGAGGCGGACATCGCGTGCCGGACGGTCCAGCTCCCGCACCAGGCCGCTCAGGTAAGACCTCAACTCAACCGGGTCGAGCGAGATAACGGCCTGCGCCCTGCCCTCTTCCGCCTCGCGTGACTCAGTACGGATCCAGTCGCCAAGCTGCTTCGGTGGTATCTCCCAGCGTCGCCCTTCGGCCTCAAGTACGACCGGGCCGGAAACTACCTTCCTCGCCTGCTCCGCCGCCCGGTCCACGCTCTGCTCGTCCAACGCTCCCGCTGACGTGTATACCTGGACCGGGACAGGGCCGCTGGAGAGCCGCGCAAGCGCCCCGCGCAGACGCAGTTCTGTCTCATCTCGAAGGAAGTTGTAGCCCTCTCCGCCGGCCTCAACCGAGACCTCCGCCCCACGCACTATCACCCTCGGGTCGCTCGGGTCCTGGTTTACCTGCTGCTCGATGTCCGCGAGATACATGTCTAGCTGCTCGTCGTCGAGCGTCATCACGAATGGCACAGTAACCGGGCGACTGCGACCCAGAAGAGTGTCCACAGTGGCGACAAGAAGGCTAGTGCGCCTGCCAGCTTCCATCGCTCGCCTGATCGTCTCGGGCACGTCCACCGCCAGGCCGAGGTCCGCGGCTGATGGCTGCCATAGATTCTGACCCAGCCGCAGTGCCACCGGCTCGTCGAGATACGGCCCGAGCCGCGCTTCCAGCTTCTCGGTGGCCTCATCAGGTGTGAGTGAGCCCACCGGCACGTCTCCCGCGACCACAGACGGATAGATGCGCCCCTCATACGCACGCGCCACCAGCACCGCGGTGGCGGCAACGGCAACGCCAAGAAGCAACACCAGGAGCACGATGCCGCGTAGCAGGCCGGAAAGGCGTCGAGCGCGCTCAGGAGCGTGCGTCCGGCTCCGCGCAGTAGATCGCCAGCCCTCGATCTCACTGAGTACGCGCTCCTGGCGCGCGCTCCGGCGCGTGAGCTCGGCGGAAGCGTGACGGCTGCGCGGGTTGGTGGGATACTTCCAGTCAGGGGGATTATGCATCTCGTATCATCGTTCTAGCGCGTCAGGCGGAGCTGCACCCCGCCGAGAGTGAGGAGGTCACCTGGCTGCACAGGGGACGGCGCCACAACGTCCTGCCCATTTACGAGCGTGCCGTTCGTGCTTCCGGCGTCGCGCACGTACCACTGGCCGTCGCGCATATACAGCACCGAGTGCTCCCCTGAAACAGTAGCGTCGTCGAGCACAACGCCGTTCGTTAGTTTCCTTCCAAGCGCCGTCGTGGGTTCAAGCGAGAAGCTCGTCCCTGGTGCGATGCCAGTGCTGCCCGGCTGCACCATCACGAGCCGCCCGTACGGGGAATCGGTCGGGGACTGTGTGGCCGCGGCGCGCAGCTCGCGCAAAACTACCCGCATGACCTCGAACAGGAAGAGGTACAGCAGGCCGACGAAGGCGACGTTCAGCGCGAACACGAACAGGTCGAATGACACCGTCGCCCCTAACTACCTCCGCGCATGAAAAACGAACTCGACACCGCCAAGCGATATCCGGTCACCGCTTTCCAAGGCGCGCTCACGGATCCCATAGCCATTGACGTAAGTGCCATTCGTGCTGCCCAGGTCCCGGAGAGCCCACTCGTTGCCGCGCATGAAAACCTCGGCATGGTTGCGGGACACGCGCGGGTCCTCGAGTACCACCTCATTATCCGTGCCGCGCCCAAGCCGGACACCACTTGAGGGCAGTGAGTACCTGCGCCCACTGTGCGGACCGGCGACAACCGTTAGCGTCGCCGTCTGTGGCTGCTGTGTACGCCTCACTCGCTGAATCTCGATAGGCTGTGTGAACTCTACCTGGCCTAGACCCTCGCCGGAGTCCATATCTTGCAGCCACGAGCTCACATGCACCGAGCCTACGCGGACCCGTTCGTCGGAGATCAGCTTCACCTGCGGGCGTGAGATGAGCGAGAGGTTCATAGCACGGGCGCGCTCCTGCAGATGCGAAGACATCTCTCGCTCCAGGGAGTTGCGGTAGCGGTCGAAGTCCTCGTACTCGCGCGGGTTCAGCGAGACCTCGTATGTGTTGGGCGCGAACACCTTGCCCACCCCGACGGTCTGGTTTTCCTCCATTGACCTTTCGAGGCGCTTCGCTATCACGGCTGGCTGGACGCGCGGACGGAAGACGCGGGTGAACGGTCCCTCGAACATACTCTCCAGCCAGCCTTCTACCTTGCCAAGCACCCCCACGTACTCCAGCCTCTCAGCGCACACCGGCGTCTCAAGCGCTCTCCTCGAGTTGCTTCTCGTCCTCGTGCCAGGCTACAAGCTCGGGCTTCGCCCGCGACCGAATGGTGTCCCCATCCACAACACACTTACGCACGTTCTTGAGCGATGGAATCTCGTACATCGTCTCCAGCAACACTTCCTCGATAGTCGAGCGCAGTCCTCGCGCACCGGTCTTTCGAGCGATGGCCTCCTCGGCTGCCGCCTCCAGTGCGTCGGATGTGAACTCAAGCTCGACGTTGTCGAGCGAGAAGAACTTCTGGTACTGCCTCACTATCGCGTTCTTCGGCTGTGTGAGAATATGCACTAGGTCCGTCCTGGACAGGGGATCCAGTGTGACGCTGACCGGCAGGCGTCCTATGAACTCCGGTATCAGCCCATACTTGAGCAGATCGTCGGAGGTCAGCTGCTGCATCAGTCGCGCGTTCTCCTTCTCCCTGTCCTCCCTGTTAGTGTCAACTGGCGCGAAGCCGAGTCCACGCTTCGCTCCAACCCTGTCCGCCACTATCTTCTCCAGACCCTCAAAGGCGCCTCCGCAGATGAACAGGATGTTCGTGGTGTCAATCTGGATGAACTCCTGGTGCGGATGCTTGCGCCCGCTCTGCGGCGGCACGTTCGCCGTGGTCCCCTCGATGATCTTCAGCAGCGCCTGCTGCACACCCTCGCCTGACACGTCGCGCGTGATCGAGGGGTTATCGCTCTTGCGAGCTATCTTATCTATCTCATCAATGTAGACGATTCCGCGCTCGGCCCGCTGCACGTCGAGGTCCGCGGCCTGTATGAGCCGCAGCAGGATGTTCTCCACATCCTCCCCGACGTAGCCGGCCTCAGTAAGCGCAGTGGCGTCCGCGATGCAGAACGGCACGTCCAGGATCTTCGCGAGGGTCTGCGCGAGGAGAGTCTTACCACAGCCGGTCGGCCCTACGAGCAGTATGTTGCTCTTCTGCAGCTCCACGTCGTCAATGCGCATGTCCGCGGCAACGCGCTTGTAGTGGTTGTACACCGCCACGGAGAGCGTCTTCTTCGCCCGGTCCTGGCCTACGACGTAATGGTCGAGTAGCTCGTATATTCGCTTCGGGGGAGGTATGCGAGCGAACGAGCTATCGCGCTTTGTGCCCGCGGCCTCTTCCTCGTCAATGATCTCCCGGCACAGATCCACACACTCGTTGCAGATATACACCGCGCCTGGGCCCGCTATCAGCCTGCGCACGTCCTCTTGACGCTTACCGCAGAAGGAACATTTGTAGCCGGACCTCGCAGTTCGCGTATTGGACATGCTTTCTCCTCCAGCTTGTACGAGTCTGCCCGCGCCCGTGCGCCTACGACCCAGCCGAGGCCGCTGCCGCCACGGGCGCCGGGAGCTCCTTGGAGCTCACCAGTATGTCGTCGATGATACCGTACTCCTTGGCCTCTTCAACAGTCAGGAACTTCTCACGGTCGAAGTCCATTGCTATGCGCTCGATAGTCTGGCCGGTGTGCTTCGCCATGATCTCGCGCGTGCGCCGCTGCTGATCGAGGTAGAACCTGGCTGTAGTCTCCAGGTCATCCGCGAGGCCCTGAACGCCGCCGCGTGCCGGGTGCATGTGTACCGTGGAGTTCGCGAGAGCGTACCGCTTGCCCTGGGCGCCCGCAGAAAGCAGTGGCGTCGCCATGCTCGCCGCCATGCCCACGCAGATCGTGCTCACATCCGGCTGAATGTACCGCATGGTGTCATATATAGCCAGTCCCGCGGTCACGGAGCCGCCCGGGCTGTTGATGAACATCTGGATGTCCTTCTCCGGGTCCTCCGCCGCGAGGAAGAGCAGCTGGGCGATGATCAGGTTGCTGATCTGGTCATCAATACCGGTGCCGAGTAGGATGATCCGGTCCCTGAGCAGCCGCGAGAAAATATCGAATGACCGCTCCCCTCGGTTGGTGCTCTCGACAACTATGGGAACGAGTAATCTGTTGTCCACGGTGTTCTCCTGCCTGGATTGGTCCTGCGTTCTTAGCTACTGTTTCGCCTACACGCTCTGCTGCTCGCCAGCGGTCTGCTCGGCCCCTGCCTCCGGTGCCGCCGGAGCTACGCCTGCAGCCGCTTCTTCCGACGCCTGTGCTACTGCACCGTCGGGTGTCTGGTCATCATCTATCTCAGATATAGCATCCAGGATCTCCACGTCGGATTCCTGGACAGGCTCGTCTTCCGCCTCACTCGTAACGGCATCGAGCGGCTCGCCGGTGGCGATCTGAACTACGTGGTTCAGCACCTTGCGGTCGTAAGCATCGGAGCGCATCCGGTTTCGCCACTCATCGCTGTCGAGTATCTGCCTGACGTTGTCCAACTCCGACTCGTCAATACCGCGCATCAGGCGGGAACGCTCTCGCTGCAGTTCCTCCTCGCTGACTTCGATGCCCTCGGCCCTCGCGATCTCGCTGAGCACCAGACCGCGCTGCAGTCGCTCGCGGGAGGGCTCGATCAACTCGCTGCGCAGGTCCTCGCGGCTGCGGTTGGTGAACTGGAGGTACTGGTCCAGAGTGAGACCTGAGGACCTCATCTCTGACTCCAGGTGCTCGATCCGGTGGTCCACCTCGCGCTCCACGAGCACATCGGGCATCTCTACGGTGCTGGTCTCGACCATCTTCGAGAGCACATCGTCTACTAGACGCTCGCGCTCCTCGGAAGCCTTGCGCGCCTCCAGGTTCTCGCGCACTCGCGTCCGCAGCTCGTCCATAGTCTGAACGTCCTCGCCAACTCGCCTGGCGAAGTCATCGTCCAGCTCGGGCTGGACTTTCTCCTTGACGCTCTTTACATGCACCTTGAAGCGCGCTGGCTTCCCCGCCGCTTCCTCATCCGGGTGATCCTCCGGAAGGGTTACGCTGTACTCGTAGTCACCGCTCTCTTCCGCGCCGATGAGCTGTCCCTCCAACTCGGGCAGCAACTCCCCCTCACCGAGCACGACGGTATAGTCTTCCTGCACCTCGCTCGGGGACTCGTTCTCGATAAAGTCCTGTATGTCCATCACGACCTGGTCGCCCATCTGGGCAGGGCGGGAGGGGTCAGGAGTCGTCCATGTGGTCTCGCGCTCACGCAAGCGCTCGATCACCTCGTCCACTTCCTCGTCCGTTACCTCGATCGGCTGTCGCTCCGCCCTAACGGCCTTGTAATCGCCCAGCGTGACGGTAGGCACGAGGGGCACTGTTACCTCAAAGCGGAACGGCTCTGTGCCAAGCTGGTTGTAGCTCTCGGGCTCTCCCGCCACCTGCAGGTTTTCCTGCTGGAGGGCATCAGATATGGCCTCAGGCACAAGCTCCTGAATTGCCTCCTGCAGAAGGCCCCCCTCGCCAAGCGATCGCTCCACGAGCACTCGCGGGGCCTTGCCGCGGCGGAAGCCAGGAATGACCACCCGATTCGCCAGCCGCTTGTATGCTCGATCTATCTCCCGGTCTACCCGCGCCTGATCTAACTCTATCTCAAGGCGCGCGAGGCTACCCGGCAGCCTCTCGCTCTGGACTATCAAATCTCCACTCTCCGTGCGAACTTCGAGCGATTATAGCACACGCACTTCGGGCCCCGTGCGGGGCGCTCAGAGTACGGGCTACGGCTGAACTAGCATAGACCGTGCGAAACTCGTCGGGGGGTGGAGCGTACAGGGACGAACGCAGCGTTCGCCCCTACGTCCCCCACGCACGACGAATGGTCTCGGAGAAGGGCTTGACGCCGCGGCGTAGCAGGCGCCTGAAACGGATGACAAACAGCAGCGCGCGGTATCTGGCGTTTGGCACGAGCATGGTGGAGTGGCACTCCTCGCACTCGTACCAGCGCCCCAGCTCGTTCCGGCGCCACCACTCGCCCACCTGATGCGACGGGTCGCTGGCGCATACGGGCATACGATCCTCCTGAAGATGTGAGCTCTTGATGCCCTATCATCCCCCGTGGCCCGTGAACCCGCCGTGAACGCTTGCAGGGCGATTATGAAGAAGAGGTAAAGCGCCGGCGCAGCTCCGCCACGCGGTCACGTCCGGACAGGTCCTGCCATCGGGCAAAACGCCAGCCGGGCAAGAGCCGGGCAGTAGCCTGTTCAAGCGCAGGGAACTGTCTGGGATCTATCTCCAGCAGGCACACCCCTTCCGGGGTTGTTCTCTCAGGAAGTTGTGCGAGAAGCGCGCGCACTAGGTCGAGGCCATCCTCCCCGCCGTCGAGCGCTGCCCTGGGCTCCCACACTCGCACCTCGGGCTGCAGTTCCTCGATATCATGGCTGGGCACGTACGGCAGGTTGGCGAGCACCAGATCCGCTCGCCTGGGCACCGGTTCCAGCAGCGAGCCGAGGAGGAAGCTCACTCGACTCTCAACGCCGTGCCTGCGGGCGTTGCTCCGCGCCAGCGTGAGGGCCGACTCCGAGGTGTCCGTCGCGTACACCTCCCAGCCTGGGGCTTCCAGAGCCAGAGTGATGGCGATGCAGCCGCTCCCCGTGCCCACGTCAACCGCTACCGCGTGAGCTCCGGCCTCCTCCGACAGCGCCCGCTCCACGAGTAGCTCCGTCTCCGGCCGCGGGATGAGCACGTCGGGAGTTACCTCGAATGTCCTCCCATAGAACTCGCGCACGCCGCTGATATATGCCAAGGGCTCCCGGTCCAGGCGTCGCCGGAGGAGGCCGTGGTAGATATGCTCGGCCTCCGCAGGAACCGGCTCGGGCAGCCGGCTCAGGAGGGCCGAGCGGTCAGCGCCGAGAGCCTGGGCCAGAAGCAACTGCGCATCAAGCTGTGGGCTTTCTACCCCGGCTAGCCGCAACTGCTCTGCGCCTCTTTGTACGAGTTCCCATAGGGTTGCCACGTCGAGATTGTGCCATATTTCACAAACTTGACGTGGCTGGGAATTGGTGTATAGTTTGGACACACTCCGCGCCGACAGGTGGGCGGGTGGGGGTGTGAGGTCGGAGGCCGCGTTCCCTCCGACCCATGGGCACAACCTTCTGAGCTCGAAAGGAACTGGTGTTACATGGGTAAGCTGCGTATACTCTCCAAGCTCGGCGACACCACAGTAACGTGGGACCCGAAGACTGGCGCGGAGGAAGCCGTGCGCGAGGCGGAGCGCATCTTCAACCAGCAGCGGGCGGCGGGCGCGACAGCGTTCAAGGTGTCGGCGTCATCACCAGCAGAGCGGGTGGACACGTTCGATCCTCAGGCCGAGCAGATAGTCATCGTACCGCGCGTAGCAGGGGGCTAGGTCGTTGTCAGGGGAGCTACTGCCCCTGGCGGTCGAGATACTCTTCGGTCTACTCGTCGCGGCAGCGATCTGCTGGTCCATAGCCCATCCCGCCAACCGGCACGACCTGCGCCCGCACCAGGCCCACTCGGAGTGGCTGGCTGCGAAGGCACGCGCGGAACAACTGCTCGCGGAGATGCTCACGGAGGAAGAGTACCAACAGTTGAGCCGCCGGGGCTACATCGAGGTGAAGAGTCCGTCCGTGCGTGACCGAGTCTACCGGATACCGAAGTACCGGGGGCGCATACACGTGTATGAGCGCGAGAAGCCTGTGATGAGCCTCTGCGTCCAGCCCGTACAGCTCGTGCCGGACGCGGATGTCGTCCTCATTCACAAACTAATGATTGAGGGCAACGAGCAGGAGTACCTGCGCCTCGCGAACCGATTTGAGGTCACCCCGTTCCGCCAGTATCTGTAACGTAACGAGACCTTCTTGTATCTTAGCTGTGTTCCTCGTGATGCGGTCAACGGACTCGTATCCTTGATGCATCGGCATGAGGGGATGTGGGCGGGGGAGAGGTGAACCTGCAGACCTTCTAAGGCCGGCGAGCCTGTGACATAGATGAGGTCCCTCTCCCTGCCGCAGCATGCAGACAACGCCGGACGGTATCGGAGGCCACCCTCACGGGTTGAGCCTGGATGGACAAGGTTGGCGGTCGCATGC
>JADDPP010000448.1 GCA_016781845.1 Rubrobacter sp. | reverse complement strand
CGACTTGCTCTACTTGACTATCCACCACAACCCTTAACTTGTGACTTATGGCGTTAGACTCGGCTTAGGTCCTCCCGCACCGCCAATTCTCCTAACGGATATGCACCCAACTATGTATTCAATCATAGGAGGTCTGGAAGCGCATCCAGCATTGGACTCCTGGCAGCCGCGACCAGGAGGAAGCGCTACCCCGCCTCGGGCGGATGTCCCGCTTCAGATGCGGCTCGTGCGAGACCTTGAAGCCCTGTCATCGGTGGACCAACCGCCGGAGCAGGTCCTTGCGTCCATCCGCAGTACTTTGCTGTGGAACGCCCACTCCAGGGTGATTCGCAACCGCGATGCCAGTCAATACGGAGGGGGCTCGGGCGAGCGCACGAGCAGAGATTGAAGGGGAGTCATTGCGGGTTGGAAGGGTGCATGGCCATCGCGCACGTCCAGTCGCGCCGCTCGCGTGGCCGGGCTAGGCGCGTTCGCGGCGGTCGTGCTGGCGATCGCGGTAGGGTTATCGGCGATGCTGTCACGCATGGGCGGAGGGAGGGTGGATATCGCGCGGGTCGGTGACTCCGCAGCCAGTGCGCCCCAGCAGGCGAGGACGGCGATACGCGAGGACGAGTCGGTATCCTCGCTGTTGTCCGGTACAGGCGTGCTGCATATCAAGGGCACGCGGTCATGGCGGACGGAACAGGGCGAAGTGAGGAAGAAACTCGGTGTGGAGTTCTGGTACGACCGTACGACGGGTAACGCCCGGCTGCACTTCAAAACCCTCATTAGCAACCCGGGCTACGACTGGGTGATGCTGTGGGAGAGGCAGCGGTATGCGTTGTACAACCCCATCACCGGCTGGCGCGATGTCGAGGTGTCAACCCCAGACTCCCCCGTGCCGGCCACGCCCCGGCCGGTCGACGAGATGTTTCGCCTGGGTTCATTCTTGCCTGGGTGGGACCAACTCATACCCGGCGGTGAGGAGGTGATTGGGGGCAGGCGGGCGATCGCTCTCGAGAACCGGGAAACCGGTCGCCGGGTCCTGTATATCGACAGGGAGAACCACCTGCCGCTGCGACGCGACGTAGCCTGGAGTGAGGGGAACAGAACGTACCAGGGCCTTGAGGTATTCGATTATCCGGTGATCGAGACGGTGGACAAGGAGTCACTACCGGCTGACCTGTTCTCGGTGGACGCGCTCCTCGCCGCGCCACGGCCAATGAGAGTAGAACCAACGTTGGCGCTGCCGACGCAGTAGACTGACCAGATGCGGTCGATGCAGCCAGTGGGGACGCCGGTGGTCACGGTCGGGGAGCCATAGCGGCTGACGATCATTATCCTGATCACGCACGTTATCACGTCGGCGTACCCGCTTCGCGCGAAGAACCGACCGATCCTAAGCGAAGCAGGGTCACGGATGATACCGTGACCCTGCTTCGCTTTTAGGGGCGGTGGCGCGCTACGCGCCCCCTTGGCTGCACCTCTGAAGGTGCTACCTGATTGCGTATGTGACTTGGACAGTGATGTTCACCGCAAGCTGGCCGGGCTCGATGGGGCTACTCTCGGCCCTCCCAGCGCCGCCGGTGGCCGCGTCCGCGGCGTACATCGGGATGGGCATCGCGACGCCCTCAGAGATCGCGACCGGCCCCCCAAGGGTCACGCCGCCGAGCCGGGCGAGCTCTGCCGCCTTCGACCTGGCCTGCTGCAGCGCCTTCTCGCGCGCCTGTGCCTCCAGCGCCGCGCGGTTCTCTATGCCGAAGCTGACGCCCTGCACGTTGTTCGCGCCCGCGGCTATCGCGCTGTCGAGCAGCTTGCTTGCGGAGGCCACGTTGCGGACGACCACACGGACATCGTTGCTGACGACGAAGACGCCCCGCTCCTGATCGCGCCAGATGTTGTAGCTGGCGGTCTGAATGTCCTTTGGCGCGACGCCGAGCTGCTTGATCTTCTCGATCACGGCGGACATCTTCGCCGCGGCCTCCTGGCGCGCGGGCTGCAGCGAGGTGTTCTCCGCGGTGAAGCCGAGGTTCAGGTAAGCCGTGTCGGGCGGCGCATCCACCGACCCCTCAGCCGAGACAGTTATGCCCCCTGTAGTCTGCTGGCTCACCTGCCCGACCTCCTGCTGCTGTGGCCGTTGCAGCTCGCTCGCCGCGCCGGCCCTGTACAGTCCGAGCGCGAGCGCCGCCGCCACTACGACCGCCGCCACCGCCAGAACCCCCTGTAACGCATTGCCATTGTGCTTCTCCCTTCCAGTTCGACTTGATCACGAAGTTCCCGCTGTTTGTTCCGGCCCCACGCCGGGTCCCCTCCTGAACCCACGCCTTGTGCCCCCGCGCCTCATCCAGAGCAGCAGACCGACGAGCAGGATCGGTATGAGCCACCAGCCGAACACCACGACCGAGATGACGACCGTCGCCACGCCCTGCAGCATCCGCAGCGAGGCGAGCCAGGCGCGCTCCGCTACCTCGAACGCGCTCCACCGCGGGATCGGCTTGGGAGTGGGCTTCGCGGCTGGCGGAAGCACAGGGCGCAGGCTCACCGTAATGGTGGACATGGTGGTCCTGTTGCCGAGGTACTGCAGCCTGCCCTTGATCTCCTCGAGCTGCCCCTGCACGGTCGTGAGCTCGCGCTGCACGTTCAGCACCTCGCCGACAGTGCTGGCGTGGTTGAGCAGCGTGAGAAGGCTCTTCTGCGTCGCCTCCAGGTTGCGCTGCCGCGACCGCAGGTCCACGTACTCCTCGGTTACGTCCTGGCTCTGGGCAGAGTCGGAGACGAGCTTGCCGAGGCCCCGCAGCTCGCTGAACGCCTGGTCGAAGCTCTCGGACGGGATGGTGATGGTGATGTCCACGATGGCGGATCTGCGCTCCTCGCGGGTGCTGCCGTTGGAGACATAACCGCGGTACTTGGAGGCTATCTGCTGCACGCTCGTGACACCCTTGGCGACATCGGAGACGCGCAGAGTGAGGGTTCCGGTGCGGATCACTAGCCTGTCGAAGCCCTGACGATGCTGGCTCGCAGCGGGGGCAGCGGCAGCCCCGCTCTGAACGGGTGCCCGCTGCCTGCCAGCCGTGTCACCACCCGTGCCTCCAGTGGTCTGGCCGGTCGTCTCAACACCGCCCTCCTCGGCCATGTTCGCGGCAGCCCCGGCGTCGCCGCTCCCGCCAGTTGCGGCAGTCGCTCCCGTGTCGTTGTTTCCCTGGTCGCCGGTACTCCCGCCACCACCGCCGAAGCCGCACGCGGAGAGCGCGAGCGCGGCGAGCAGCAACAGGGTCATTGCGATAGGGATCTGGCGCATCCGGCTGGTTTCCATATCTTTCTACCTCCGGCTGTTCGGTCACCACGTACGTGTCTGCCTTATGAACGCCGGAGGGGCCCGGAAGGTTCCACGTCGTGTACAATGCGCGCCGTAAGTAAGCACGGACAGGAGGCGCATACGACATGAAGCTGGTCACGTACGAGCAGGGAGCGGAGCAGAAGATCGGGGCGGTCGTTGGGGACCACGTGGTGGATCTGGCGACTGCGTCAGGGAGAGAGCTGCCTCGGACGATGCTGGAGTTCATCGGGCGCGGGGAGGAGGCGCTGGAAACAGCCCGGCAGGTGCTTCGGGGTTCGCCACAAAGTGTGCCCCTGGCGGAGGTGAGGCTGCTGGCGCCCATCCCCCGCCCGCCGCGCAACGTTATGTGCGTCGGGTGGAACTACGCGGAGCACTTCGAGGAGGGACAGGGGCGGCGTGGGCCGGGCGGCTCCGACGAGATGCCCGAATACCCCACGTTCTTCACGAAGCTGCCTACCTCCATTATCGGACCGGGCGAGGGCGTGCAGTTCGATGCGCGCATCTCGACGAAGCTGGACTGGGAGGTGGAGCTCGCGGTGATTATTGGCCGCTCCGGGCGGGATATACAGCCCGAGCAGGCGATGGAGCACGTCTTCGGCTACACGATCGCGAACGATGTCTCCGTGCGCGATGTGCAGCGGCGCCACGGCAACCAGTGGTTCCGGGGCAAGAGCATGGACACGCACTGCCCGCTCGGTCCGTGGATCGTGACGGCGGACGAGCTATCCGACCCCCAGCAATTGCACCTCTCCTGCCGGGTAAACGGGGAGTTGAAGCAGGACGCAAGTACGGAGTATATGGTGTTCCAGATACCCCGCCTCATCCAGGAACTGAGCCTCGGTACGACGCTGCAGCCGGGTGACGTGGTGCTCACCGGGACCCCCTCCGGCGTGGGCTTCGCGCGCACGCCACCGGAGTACCTCAAGCCGGGCGACGTTATGGAGCTTGAGATCGAGGGCATAGGCAAGCTCGCGAATCCGGTAGTGGCGTATCCAGGGTAGGGGGTAAGTCCCGCGCAGGTGGACGGCTGCGCGGACCTCCATACCGGCTGTGACCGCTCTGTGCGCTCCGCGATCTCTGTGGTGAATACTCCAGGACGAGGAACGCATGTCCCCCTGGTGGCACGCGCAATGCTGCTGCCAGGCTGCGGTATCATCCGCTATCCTCGCTTTTGTGTGCCTTGCACTAAGCCAAATGGCCTACTCCCGCCCGCTCATACTACGCCAAATCGCGTAACAAACTGTTCCCGCTTGGCGCTTATGGTAAACGCGGTGCCCCTGTATCCTCTGTCATGTAGGCGCCGCGGCAATGAAACCTCTCACACCAGAGCCGCGGACGAGAAGGGCGGGACAGTGATGGCTCAGTTGGCGGCGGACAAGAGAGTGTCACAGGGACTGCTGAACGAGGAGTGGCTGCTAGTCGAGCGGGCGCGACGCAACCCGGAGGCGTTCGGTGAGATCTACAGCCAGTACCACGACCGGGTGTACGCCTACGTTTATGGCCGGGTCGGCACCCGCGAGAGTGCGGAGGACATTACCGCAGACACCTTCGTGCTCGCGATGGAGAACATAGCACGCTACGAGTGGCGCAACGTGCCGTTCAGCGCGTGGCTCTTCCGCATCGCCGCAAACCAGGTCGCCGGGCATTACCGCCGCTCGCGCCCCTGCACGCACCTCGACGAGTACATGGTTTACGACGAGGCAGGGCCAGAGGAGGAGGCATTGCGACTCGCGGAGGCGGAGCACGTGCGACACGTACTGATGGGTCTGAAGACTGACCAGCAGCGCGCGATGGAGCTTCGCTACCACCACGGGTTGCGAGCGAGCGAGATCGCGTCGGAGATGGGCCGCACGGAGGCCTCCGTGAAGCTGCTGCTCTTCCGGGCGATGCACACTCTCCGAGCGAGGATGCTGCCGCTAAGCGCGTGAGGGATTCGCTCACCGCAGAGTACACAACGAGCACGCAGATGTGCGGGTATTGCGCGAGGCCAGGGCGATATCAAAGTCGGCAGGCTAGTCCACTCCTCCCACTTCCCACGACCGTATGGCGGTAACAGCCGCTCATGGAGCGGGATAACGCCTGTAGAGACGTTGCACGCAACGTCTGCGTACTGTCTGCGCAACGTCTCTACGCCCGTTCAGCCCCATCAACGGCGACTTTCGTGTGGCCCCAGACGGCGAGGGTGTGCGAGAGGTCGAGGAGACGTAGCGTGCTACGTCTCTACGGGTGTACGGCGCGCTGCGAGCGACCTTGAAACCGCCCTGTATAACGGCTGGGTCAAGTACCAGCTCAGGATGCTCCGCGCTCTCTGCAGTACGCTAGGCTGAGCTACGGCGCAGCGATAGCTAGGTAGTACGTGGCGACGACGACCCATAGAAGGCCGTCCACGCGGTCGAGGAGGCCGCCGTGGCCGGGCAGGAGCTGGCCAGAGTCCTTTACCCCGGCTACCCGCTTCATATACGACTCTCCGAGGTCGCCCGACTGCGCGACCACGGAGAGTCCGAGCGATACGAAGGCAGCCGCCACTACCCCCAGCTGCAAGTTCACCAGCCTGGCGACGAGCATTCCCACCGCCGCTGTTACGAGCAGCGCGCCCAGAGCGCCCTCGATGGTCTTACCGGGGCTGATGGAGGGCGCGAGCTTGCGCGCCCCGAAGAGGTTGCCGAAGATGTACGCCCCTGTATCCGTGGCCCACGTGCAGGCGATGGCGAGCGCCAGCCACGCCTGCCCATCCGGCAGGTGTCGCAGGAGATGGACGTGGGCGAGCGGCCATCCGACGTATAGAGCTCCGAGAGCCGCGAGCGCCCACACCTCCAGCATACCGGAGACCGGCCCCTTGAGCATTACCCACGCGAGCGGCGCAGCACCCGCGAGCAGTACGCCGAGGTTGAGCAGGGCGGGCGGGCCACTTGTGCCGGAGAGGATGAGCAGAAAAACGAGCCCGAGGCCAAGTGGGACTGGGAGGGCGTGTCCGCTTCGGGAGAGCAGGTTGTACATCTCCAGGAGACCCACCCCGGCGAGCGCAAGCAGGACGGGCGCGAGCAGCCACGGCGGGGCGTACACCAGGACGGCCGCGACGAGGACGACGAGAACACTGCTCAGGGCGCGCGTGCCCAGGCCTGGGGGCAGGCGCAAGCCGTTACTCCTCCAGTACCGCGCCAAACCGGCGCGTCCGGCGGCCGTACTCAACGATTGCCTGATGCAGGTGTTCCGGCCCAAAGTCGGGCCAGTAGACAGGCGTGGACCAGTACTCGGCGTACGCGGCCTGCCAGATGAGGAAATTAGAGAGGCGCATCTCGCCAGCGGTGCGCACTATCATGTCAGGGTCCGGCAAGCCAGCGGTGTACAGATACGAGCTGAACTGCTCCTCCGTAACCGCTTCAGGCGCCACACCCGTGCCGAGCATGCAGCGCACGGCGCGGAGGATCTCAGCCCTGCCACCATAGTTCCACGCCACGCTGAGGACGAGTCGGTCGTTGTGGCGCGTCAGCTCGAGCGCGGCTGCCACCCCCGCCTGCAGGTCGGGCGGCAGCTCCTCGGCGCTCCCCAGGTGGCGGATGCGGACACCCTGCTCGTGCAGTATGGGTGTCTCATTCACAAGCCGCTCCCCGAGGATTGTGAGCAGCCCGCTTACCTCGCCTTCGGGGCGGCTCCAGTTCTCGGTAGAGAAGGCGTACACGGTGAGGTAGCTCACCCCCTCCTGCACCGCCGCCTCCACTATGCGGCGGATATTCTCCGTGCCCGCGCGGTGTCCCTCGTGCCGTGAGAGCCCGCGCGAGCGCGCCCAGCGGCCGTTGCCGTCCATGATAATGGCTATGTGCTGCGGCACGGAGGAGGAGCTCATCAGACGGTCAGTATCTCCTGCTCCTTCTGGGAGCCAATCGCCTCCGCCTCCTTGATGTACCGGTCGGTAAGCTGCTGCAGCTTCTCCTGAGCCCGCCTTGCGTCGTCCTCACCCACCATCTTCTCGTGCTCAAGCTCGCGCACGTCATTGATGCCATCCCTCCGGATGTTGCGGATGGCTATGCGGTCCTCCTCGACCCGCTGGCGCACGAGCTTGACAAGGTCCCGGCGGCGCTCCTCGGTGAGCGGCGGGATGGGGATGCGGACCGCCTTGCCATCATTTGACGGATTGAGGTTAAGGTCCGACTTCTGGATCGCCTTCTCGATGGGGCCGATGGAGCTCTTGTCCCACGGAGTGATTACAATCATCCGGGCGTCGGGAACGGTAATGGTGGCGAGCTGGTTGAGCGGCATGGAGGTGCCATACGCGTCAGCGTGTAGGTGCTCCACCAGGCCCGATGAAGCACGGCCAGTGCGTATGTTGGCAAGGTCTCGCTTCAGCGCCTCGATACTGGCGCGCATCTTACGCTCCGTTTCCGTGAGTACGTCATCCGTCATGGTTATACCTCCAGTACGCGCTGCTGTTACTTACCGCGGAGAGCGGGGAGAGAATGACTATGGGGCAGCTCTGTGTTTGCCCTCATCTGTAAATGATGGACCTGAAGGATAGGGCATGCACGAGGATCCACTCCTAAGCTTGCCCCATTCTCCGCGGTAATAATCCTTAGGTGACGAGCGTGCCGACCTTCTCCCCGGCGACGGCGCGCTGGATGTTTCCTTCCTGCTGCATGTTGAACACGATGATGGGCAGGTTGTTCTCCTGACAGAGTGCGAGCGCTGGACCATCCACGACCTTGACGCCCATCCGAATCGCGTCCGTGTACGACAGCTCCTCGAACTTGACTGCGTCGCTGTCCACAAAAGGGTCAGAGGAGTAGACACCGTCCACCTTGTTCTTCGCGAAGAGGATTACCTCCGCGCCTAGCTCCAGCGCGCGCAGGGCCGCGGCGGTATCAGTGCTGAAGTACGGGTTGCCGGTACCGGCGGCGAGTATCACGACTAGGTCCTTCTCCATGTGTCGGATGGCGCGGCGGCGGATGTACGGCTCGGCGACCTCGGGCATGGAGATGGCTGTCATCACACGAGTGGGGCACTCCATCTTCTCCAGCGCATCCTGGAGAGCGAGGGAGTTCAGGACCGTGGCGAGCATACCCATATAATCGGCGACGGCGCGGTCCATGCCCTGGGAGCTCGCGCGAAGCCCTCGCCAGATATTGCCGCCGCCGAGCACGATGCTCACCTCGACATCGTTCTGCACGAGGCTGAGCACCTGGCGGGCCACCGAACGGACGACGTTCGGGTCAATGCCGTACCCCAGGTCGCCCATCAGCGCCTCGCCGCTCAGCTTGAGCAGCACGCGCTTGTACTTCAAGTTCACTAGCGCTACCTCCGCGCATACGTAGGGCGGGCACGGGGACCCACCGCTACACAGATCCACCTCTCTATCAGGCGCAGTATACACTGAAGGGGCGCCTGCCGCGCCCCTCCAGATATGCGTTTCCTCTTCGATTATTCACTGCCGAGCTGGAAGCGGCAGACCCTGCGTAGGACGATGTTCTCACCGACCTTCGCGACCGTCTCGGTGATGAGCTGCTGGATGGTCTTGCTCGTGTCACGGTTGTACGTCTGCGCCTTGAGCTCGTCCGCGTCCGTCGCGCCGTTCGCGGCTGCCTGCATAGCTATCTCGCGCGCGAGCTGTCTGAAGTCATCGGTGCGAGCGACGAAGTCCGTCTCGCAGTTGAGCTCGATGAGCGCGCCGAGGCGGCCACCATGGACGTACGCCTCGATAAGGCCCTGGGAAGCCTCGCGGCCTGCCTTCTTCTCCGCCACTCCCAACCCCCTCTGCCTGAGGATCTCCACTGCCTTGTCCATGTTGCTGCCAGCCTCTTCAAGCGCACGACGGGCGTCCATGATACCTGCGCCGGTGCGCTCGCGCAGCGCTACGATGTCTTCCTTGGTAACTGCCAACTCCGGGTCCTCCTAATTGGTAATCATTGGTAAGGCTCTTATGAGCCAGGTTGCTTGCGTTCTACGCAAAAAGTGGAGGGACGGGACACTGCCCCTACCCCTCCACTCCTATATGGGGCGCGATGCTACGACTCGCCGACCAGCTCCAACTCCGGCTCCGCCACGTAACTGGTGGGGATGTCCGTGACCTCCCCGTCCGCCTGCTCGTCCGCCCTTGCGCTCTCGTTGCGCAACCGGCCCTCGACGGCAGCGTCCGCGACCTTGCCGGTGACAAGCCGAACCGCGCGGATCGCGTCGTCGTTGGAAGGGATTACCCAATCAACGAGGTCGGGGTCACAGTTGGTGTCCACCATGCCGACGACAGGGATACCCAGTCTGTTTGCCTCTGCGACCGCGATGTGCTCCTTGCGCGGGTCCACCACATAGAGGACAGACGGAAGGCTGTGCATATCGCGGATACCGCCGAGCAGCCGGTTGAGCTTCTCGATCTCCGCCTCGTACTTTATGGCTTCTCTCTTGGGAAGCCGCTCGAAGTCGCCGCGCTCGCGGCGCTGCTCCATCTCGACAAGATAGCGCAGGCGGTTGCGGATCGTAACGAAGTTGGTGAGCAGACCGCCCATCCACCGCTCGTTTATGTAGAATTGCCGGGCGCGCTGGGCCTCCTCGGCTATCGAATCCTGTGCCTGCTTCTTCGTGCCCACGAACAGGATCGTGCCGCCATTCTCGACGGTGTCCGCTACGAACTCGTACGCTCGATTGAGAGAACCTACGGTCTGCGCGAGGTCAATGATGTGAATGCCGTTGCGCTCTGTGAAGATGTAGGGCTTCATCTTCGGGTTCCAGCGCCGTGCCTGGTGCCCGAAGTGGACTCCAGCCTCAAGCAAGCCCTTCATGTTTACCACGTTTGCCAAGCTATACTGCCTCCTGAGTGCGGTATGTATCGCGTCCTCCGCCCCCCGTTCGATGCAGGGCCTGCGTCCTGGGGGCGTGTGTATTTCTGCCTTGCTTTCAAGGCTCCATAAGTATATCAAAGCCGCCACGAACCGGGCAACGCGGTTGGCGCGCGCAGTCATCGCGCAGAGGTCGCATGCAACGTCTCTACGGGCACCAGGGTGGGCTGCTGTTCAATAGGATGTGGCATTAGCAGCAGGCGCGAGCGGTGTATGGGATGGGACCTCCGGGCCTCTGAGGTCGCGCGCGTTCCACGCGCCGGCGAACCGAGCAAAGCGGGTGAGCCGGTACTGCAACACAGGCTCCGCCGCTCGCCCGCACCCAACCGTCGTAACCCTGCCACACACCTCGACCCGAGCCTCGTACGCGCCCCGGCTACCATCGGGGCGCTCGAACTCAAGGCGTACCTCCGCCCATTCAGGGCCATCCTCCACCTTCAGCTCCTCATCGGGCACCCCCAGCCCGCCCCCGATGTCCAGCACCCTGCCCGAGACGCGGTAGTCGTGCCACCGCCATCCCTCGACGCGCCAGACCTCTCGCTCCACGACCTGCTCAAAAGGGGTGTCCAGACCGGCCCAACCACGGTAGTGCGGCACCAAACCCTCGATGTCGCCGGCACGAGACATCACCGACCGGCTGGCGCCTTCGTTCAGCCTGGCCCAGTATCTTCCATCGGGAAATGTGATCATCGTCGGCGCGAAACGGTGTCCGCCGAAATGGCTGCAGCGCCAGGCGCGCACCCGCCCGCTCGCACCAGTCGCACACTCTTCCCGGATCTCTCTGTAGGCAGGGAAGCCGAACCTGGCGCAGCAGGCATCCACGTTGCCGTGCGTACATACGAGCAGGTCACGCATCCCTGAGTTGGCCTGCTCATAGCTCCGAAACCCCTGCAGGTTCGCGGGGCTGTTCAGGTACGCATCCACGAGCGGCGCGAGCGCGGTCTCGGAAACGAGATATTCGGAGCGATCAAAAGTGTCGAAAGGCATGGCTGGACGTTTAAAGAAGAGAACTCTGCGTTTGCCAGGGACGGAGTAGACGCTGTCTGGAGCAAGCGCGAGCGGACGGACCGTCGCGCCCCGTTCCCAGGCTGGAGCGAACGCATCCAGAAGTTCCTTTGATGCTGTCGCCGCCTCGGACCAGAGCCCCACCCACGGAGTCGGCAGCTCCATGGCCACGCACACCTGAAAGGCGGAGGCGGTGCCGATAGGGTCTTCGCCACTCGCCCTGGAAGCGAGGGAGCACATCCGTCTTCCGTCCGTGGTCGCCCTAGACATGGATATGACCTGTGTGCGGAGCCGCAAACGAGTCCATCGAGGGCGCGCGAACATTGCTATTCTCGCAGAGTGCGTAGGGGATACAAAGGGGCACGCCAGTGTCGGGATCGGAGAGTATATGCGCCTCGACGCCAAATACCTCCCGGAGTACCTCGGATGTCACCACCTCCTGCGGCGTACCGGCAGCGACAACCTTGCCGTCAGAGAGCGCAACGACGTGGTCCGAGTATCGCGCCGCGTGGTTGAGGTTGTGGACGACCAGAACTACGGTGCGTCCCTCCTCCCGGTTCAGCCGGCGCAGCAGGTGGAGCACCTCCAACTGGTGGTGCATGTCAAGGTACGTAGTGGGCTCGTCGAGAAGCAGCACCTTTGTCTCCTGCGCGAGCGCCATCGCGATCCAGGCTCTCTGTCGTTGGCCGCCGGAGAGCGCATCAACCGGCCGGTGGGCGAGGTCCACCATCCCGGTAATGTCGAGCGCGCGTGCGACGGCTTCCTCATCCGCCTCGGACCAGCGATTGAGCCAGCCGTGGTAAGGATACCGCCCCTGAGCGACGAGATCCCGCACCGTGAGCCCTTCGGGTGCGACGGGGGCCTGCGGCAGGATACCGAGCTGCCTTGCCAGCTCCCGCGTGGGCATCCTCCAGATGGAGCGCCCATCCAGGTAGGCCGAGCCGCCGCGCGGCTTGAGGAGCCTGGCAAGCCCTCGCAGCAGCGTTGATTTGCCGCATCCGTTAGGGCCGACCAGCGCCGTGACACGCCCCGTGGGTATCACAATGTCCAAACCGGCGACGACCGCACGTTCGTCATAAGCAAGCGTCAGGCGCTCGGTGCATATCTCGCCCACTTCATCCCTCCTAGTTATTCCGGTTGCGGTACAGCAAGTACATGAAAAACGGCGCCCCGATTACGGCGGTGACCACGCCACACGGGATCTCCACTGGAGCGAAGAGCGTCCTGCCCAGTAGGTCGGCCAGGACGACTATCAGTGAGCCGGTCAGGGCGGCCGTCGGCAATACACCCTCGTGCGACGGGCCTACCAGCCTGCGGGCGATGTGCGGGGCTATCAGCCCGACGAAACCGACGGTCCCGGCGACGGTGACGGTTGCGGCGACGAGCGCGGCGGCCGTGAGGAGTAGCAGGCCGCGCTGCAGCTCCACCCGGCTACCGAGTCCACGGGCTACGTCCTCCCCCAGATGCAGCACGTCGAGATGCCGGGCGAGGATGAGGGCAGCGGGGAGAAAGACTGCCATCCACGGAACGAGCGCGCGCAGACCCTCCCAGCTTGTCCCGTACACGCTGCCCGTAAGCCATACCAGCGCCCTCGCCACGTCGTCTATCTCACCGAACGTAACCATCACCGTGGTAAGCGCGCCGATAATGGAGGTCAGACCGATCCCGACCAGGATCAGTCGGAGCGGCGAGTCGTCGCCGCGCCAGGAGAGGAGGTAAACCAGCCCGGCGGCGATGACCGCGCCGAGCAGAGCGGCCCACGGAAGCGCAACCACGGAAGCGGCGGGCGTGGCCACGAGCAGCACCACCGCGGCGAGGCTCGCGCCCGCAGTTACCCCGGTTAGCTCTGGTGAGGCAAGGGGGTTACGGGTGAGCCCCTGCATTATGACGCCCGAGACCGCCAGCGCCGCACCGATACCGAGTGCGACGAGCACGCGGGGCAGGCGCAGCGTCCGGACTATGAACGAGTGATCGGGGTTGCCTGTCTCCAGGCCCAGCACGGCGCGGATGACATCCAGGGACGAGATGGGATACTCGCCTACCCCAACAGATAAGACGGACGCTACGAGCGCCGCGCCCGCCAGCCCGAGCAGCCATACCGGGACTCGCCGGTCCAGCCGAAAGGAGAGCGATGTCTGCTGGCGCCCCACGACGAGCCACGCGCGCCTCATCGCCGTACCTTCCAGCGCACGAGGTAGACGAAGAACGGCCCCCCGACAAGCGCGGTCATGACCCCGACAGGCAGTTCCTGTGGCCGGAGGATCAGCCTCCCGGCGACATCCGCCAGCACGAGAAAGATGGCGCCCGCCAGTGCCGAGTACGGCAGTATCCACCGATAGTTCACGCCAACGAAGAAGCGCACGGCGTGTGGGATCACCAGCCCGACGAAGCCCACAGGGCCTGCAAGTGCGACCGCCCCGCCCGCCAGGAGCACTACTACGAGCGCCGCGGCCGCGCGGACCCAGGCGGTACGCTGTCCCAGCCCTCGGGCAACGTCCTCACCAAGGCTAAGAGTTGTAACCTTCCTGCCGAGCAGTAGCGCACCCAGCAGCCCTACGCAGATTAGAGGCAGCGCCTGCAACATGAGACCGAGGTCGCGTCCTGCGACGGAGCCAGCGAGCCAGAAGCACACCTCGTCGAGCGTGCGCCGGTCGAGCAGCAGGATACCCGTCGTCAGCGATGAGAGCAGCGCGGTGAGGGCCGCACCGGATACGGTCAGCTTGAGAGGTGTTATTCCGCCCCTGCCCGCGGAGCCAAGCGCGTACACAACTACCGCCGCCAGAGCCGCCCCCGCCAAGGCGAACCAGGTATAGACGGCGAGGGATGATATGCCCTGGAAATGCACCGCGGCGACAACCGCGAGCGCAGCGCCGGCCTCGATTCCAAGCAGGCCGGGGTCGGCCATCGGGTTGCGCGTCACCCCCTGCATCACCGCGCCCGCGACGGCGAGCGAGCCACCCACTAGCACCGCGACGAGCGCGCGCGGCACCCGCAACGTACGGATGATGAGGTGCTCCGTGGAGCCGTCGTACGAGAAGAGCGCTGCCCAGACGGTGGCGGCGCCGATGTCCGCCGCCCCGTAGAGAACACTTACTATCACTACGGCCAGCAGCACCCCGAGAGCAACGACCAGACCGAGGGAGAGCGCCGGACTGGAGCGTGTGAGGTGGAACGACGTCGCGGTCATAGCGGAGAGCCTGCCTCTCGCACCCTCCCCCTGGGGACCTCGCTACGCTGCTCCCACGATGCCTTCCTGCCTAGCAGCAGCGACGCGAAGTCGTCCATGAAACTCGGCTCGCTGTACGGTCCCGTGTACGGCCGCTCCGGGTCAATGAAGTACGTTCGAACCGGTACACCCAGCGTCAACAGCACCTCCTCGGCCTGGTATTGCCTCTGCCCCTCTGTGCCCTTGATGCGGATAGTAACGATGTTGTCCGCGTCCAGCTCGGAGAGCGCTTCGGCCGAGACCTCGGAGAACCCGGACCGCCCTATCTGCACGCCACTCGGCTGGGTGAGCCTGAACCCGAGATCGGGGAAGATGTCGGCAAGCGTAAACCTACCGTCGAACACCATCGTCGTGTCGGGCGAGGGCAGGTACAGGACAGCCACCTGAGGCGAGCTCTTCGCGACCGGCGCCAGCTGATCCCGAAGAGCCTTCCGACGCGCATCGAAGTCCCGGATAATCTCATCCGCCATCTCCTGGCGGCCCACCGCCTGCCCCACTACTTTGAGGGCGCGCTGCCATGCGCCCTTTTGCCCTACGTCGAACGCGAGCGTCGGCGCGATCCGGGAAGCCGACTCGTAGAGCTTCGGGTCATAGTAGAGGTACAGTATCAGGTCGGGCTTGAGCGAGAGGATGGTCTCTATTGATGGCTCAAGGCTCGAGCCGACGAACTTGGGCTGACCGAGGAGCTTGGGGTCCAGATACGAGGTGCGCACAACCGGGCTGCCGACCGAGGCGGACTGGAGCCTACTAGAACCGTACCCCACGGGCTTGATGCCGAGCGCGAGGGCCCGCTCGGCCATCTCGTCGCCGAGGACGACGATCCGGCCAGGCTCTTTCATTATGGTGGTCTCACCACCGTCGTGTTTCAGCTTCACAGGATATGTCTTCTGAGGCGAGGCGCTGGGCGTTCCCGCCTCCACGGGTGTGCTATCAGCAGACGAGGCGGCGGGCGATACCTCCGACACGTCCGGCGCCGGTTGACCGCAGGCGGCGAGCAGCGCGGCCAGCACCCAGAAGCCGATCAGAAGTTGCACAGTCCTGATACGCTGGGGCCGTGCACTTCGCTGACTTGGCCGCACGTATATACGACCCAATCTCTACTCCCTCCCCTCGATCACGTACTCTTCCAGGTCGTCGAGCACTTTGTTGGCCGCGCCTATCCCGATCCCGAGCATCCAGTAGTCATCGGGTACCTCGTACACCTTGCCTTGCTTCACAACGTCTAGCCGGGACCAGAGCTGGTCATCCCTGAACTGCTGGAGGGGGGTCTTCTCGGCCGGGCCGTAGTGCGTCAGGAACATCACGTCACCGTCGAGATCATCTATCCGTTCCTTGTTCGCCTCCAGCCAGGTCTCGTTAGGGTTGCGCTGGGAGGGCGGGCGCGCCAGACCCGCGTCCTCGAGCACCGTCCCTACGAAGGAGCCCTTCTGATAGAGGCGGACCTGATCCGCGAGGAAGCGGACAACCGACACCTCGAAGTCCTCGGGGACCTTGTTCTTCTGCCTGAACTCCGCGGTGCGCCGGTCGTACTGGGCCATGAGCTCGCGTGCGAGGTCGCTCTTTCCGAGCGCCTCGGCGTGTTTCATGAAGTTCTCCTTCCACACGACGCCTACGGTCTCGGTAAACACGGTCGGGGCTATGACAGAGAGCTGGGGATATATGTCCTCGTGACGGACCTTGCT
>JADDPP010000151.1 GCA_016781845.1 Rubrobacter sp. | reverse complement strand
CATAATGGGAGAGGATTGTCGTTGTCGGACAAGGTCGCGTTGAGCAACGACCGCGCACTTTCAGAGGCAGCACTGCACGAGAGCGAGGAGAGGTTCCGTGTCCTCTTCGAGCAATGTCCGGACGCCGTGCTGCTCCTCGAAGCCGAGCCGCCCTGGCGTATCGTAGACTGCAACCCCGCGGCATGTGAGATGAATGGCTACTCCCGCGAGGAGTTGATCGGCATGCCCATAGCGCAGGTGGACCCGACGGCAGGAAACCCCCAGGTGAGTAGGGAGAAGGTTGAGGTACTCCGTCGCGGGGGCAACCTGAAAGACGATGGATTTCACCGGCGCAAGAACGGAACGTTGTTCCCTATCGAGTACACGACATCGCTGGTCAACCTCGGGGGACGGGAGCTCATCCTGGGCATTGACCGCGATGTCACTGAGCGCCAGCGAGCGTACGAACACCTTGCTGAGAGCGAGCGACGTTTCGCTACCCTGCTGAGTAACACTCCCGCGCTGGTGTACCGGTGTTCGAACGAGCCGGACTGGCCGATGGAGTTCCTCAGCGACTACGCGGAGGAACTGACGGGTTACCCCGTGCAAGACCTGGTGACCGGTGGCATCAGCTTCGCCGATCTTATTCTGGAGGAAGAGCGCGAACGGGTCTGGAACGCGGTGCAGGCAGCGGTCGCCAGGCGCGAGACTTTTCGCCTGGAGTACCCAATACGGCGCAAAGACGGGGCTGTACGACACGTGGAAGAGCACGGGCAGGCCGTCTACGACGAGGACGGTCGGGTCCTGGCATTAGAAGGGCTGATCTCGGACGTTACCGAGCGCAAGCGGGCGGAGGAGCGTACCACTGCGTTCTCCATCCTGGGTAAACGCCTGAGCGCAGCCGCCACCGCCGCAGCCGCCGCGCGTATCATCGCAACAGTCGCCGACGACCTGCTCGGCTGGGATGCCTTCGCGCTCCTGCTCTACTCGGCCGAGGACGACCTTCTCTACCCGACCCTCGACTTCGACCTAGTGGACGGGCAGCGCACCGAATCCCCTCCCGGAGGCCCCGCCGTCCCACCTGGCCCAGTGTCGCGACGGGCGATAGCCGAAGGACCTCAGTTGTTGCTGCCCGAGCGGCCGTCGGCCGTTCTGGAGGGGTTGCAGCCGTTCGGCGATACGAGCCGCCCATCAGCGTCGCTCATGTTCGTCCCTGTACGCGGTACGGGGAGTGTCATCGGCGTCCTCTCGATTCAGAGCTACACGGCGCGAGCGTACAACGAAGTGGACCTGGGGACTCTGCAGGCTCTCGCGGACCACTGCGGGGGGGCGCTTGAGCGTATCCGGGCGGAGGAGGCGTTGCGGACGAGTGAGGAGAGGTTCCGCTTGCTTTTCGAGCACTCCCCGGACGGTGTCTTGCTCATAGACCCGCACGATCCGGAAGTGCCCTGGAGGATAATTGATTGCAACGAAGCCGCTTGTCGGATGAATGGGTACTCCCGGGAGGAGTTGAGAGGGCAGCCGCTCAATGTGCTCCATCCTGAAGCTATCGACAGCCAGGGCTTTGCAGAGCAGATCGAAAGGCTTCGGATTGGTAGTGACAAGTATGATCTTGAGCATCGCCGCAAGGATGGCAGCGTATTTCCCATCGAATCATTGTCAACGCTGATTACCGTTGCCGGCAGGGAGATGGTGCTAGGCATAGATCGGGACATCACCGAGCGCAAGCTCCTGGAGGAGCAGCTCAGACATCAGGCGTTCCACGACGTGTTGACAGGCTTGCCCAACCGTGCTCTCTTTCTGGACCGCCTCGAACACGCTCTCGCCCGCGCGGGCCGAAGACATGAGTCCGTCGCGGTCCTGTACCTTGACCTGGACCGCTTCAAGCTTGTCAACGACAGCCTGGGCCACGATGCGGGAGATGAGGTGTTTCGGCAAGTAGCAGGGAGGTTGCGCGAGTGCGTCCGACCCGAGGATACTGCCGCACGACTGGGCGGTGATGAGTTCGCGGTGCTGCTTGAGGACATCGAGGGGCAGAGCGACGCGGAGTCCCTTGCGGGACGCATTCTGGAACGGCTGCGCCCGGCCTGCGAAGTCGGAGGCAGAGAGGTAGCGATCACGACGAGTATCGGTATTGCGATCGGAGGCGCAGGTCAGGAGGGGCCGGAGGATCTGCTGCGCTCAGCGGATGCGGCGATGTACAGGGCGAAGCGCACAGGCAAGGCCCGCTACGAGGTGTACGATCCTGCAATGGGCTCGCAGGCGACGGAGCGGGTGCAGCTTGAGGTGGACCTGAGGCGGGCGCTGGATCGCGATGAGTTCCAGTTGTACTACCAGCCAGTGGTGGAGCTCCACTCGGGCAAGATCGTGGGCGCGGAGGCTTTGCTGCGGTGGGAGCATCCGCAGCGTGGACTTATTCCTGCCACGGAGTTCGTTCCCATTGCGGAGGAGACAGGTCTGATCCTGCCGATAGGACGCTGGATTCTTCGCCAGGCGTGCGAGCAGTCCAAAGAGTGGCAGGGCCAGGGGGGCGACGGGAACTCCTTCGTCGTCAGCATCAATCTCTCCGCCAGGCACTTTCAGCACCCGGAGCTCGTCCAGGAAGTTTCGCGAGCTCTCGCCGAGACAGACCTGCACGGGCGCGGCTTGATGATCGAGATCACGGAGAGCGCGGTGATGGAGGACGCCGAGGCGAACGCCGCGACGTTGCGTGAGCTCAAGGAGTTAGGTGTTCGGCTGGCGATAGATGATTTCGGCACCGGGTACTCGAGTCTGGCCTACCTGCACCGCTTCCCGGTAGACGTGCTCAAGATCGATCGCTCTTTCGTCAGCGGCGTCGGTAGAGCGAGTGAGGAAACCGCGATTGTGCGAGCAGTGGTCGGGCTCACTCACTCCCTGCAACTGCAGGTAGTTGCCGAGGGTGTGGAGACGGACGAGCAGGTCAGGCGGCTGCTGGCCCTGGGGTGCCGGCTGGGTCAAGGTTACTACTACTCCAGGCCCGTCTCGAAGGAGGAGATGGGCTCGCTGCTAGCCGAAGGTGGCCGACTGACAGGACGGGCCCGAGTGTAGGCCACCAGTGGCAGGTCCAGACCGAAGGACGCAAGCGTGCGCTGGATAGGCCAGCCCTGCAACTCCATGCCGGCGGTACGGCCATCTGCACTCAAGCCGCCTATGCCGGCAGGGAGTAGCCACCGTCCACGGTAATGGTCTGACCAATTATCATCGCGGCCTCAGGGGAGCACAGGAAGCCGACGGTCGCAGCTATGTCTTCCGGAGTGACGAGGCGGCCGGCTGGGGTGCGCTCGCGTCCGGCCGCTATCATCTGCTCGCCCCTGGCGAAGTGCTCCAGCGCTTCCGTCTCCACCACTCCACCGGAGACGCAGTTCACCGTTATTCCCTCCGGCGCAAGCTCGACAGCGAGGTAGCGGGTCAGCGCCTCCAGAGCCGCCTTGGAAACACCTACGCTCGTGTAGTCCGGCAGCACTCGTCCCACGCCAATGCTCGAGATGCTGACGATACGCCCGCCTCCGCGCTCGCGCATTGTGGGTACTGTCTCCTGCGCCAGAAACAGCAGCGCGCGAGAGTTGATGTTCAGAGTCCAGTCCCAGCCTGCAGGCTCCAGTTCGAGCGCGGGCTTGTTCGAGCCCGAGGCCGCGTTGCTTATAGCGTAATCCACGCCGCCAAGCTCGGAGACTACCTGCGCGACCATATCACGCACCTTGTCTCGGTCGCGCACGTCCGCCCGAACCGCCAGCGCTTTCGCTCCCAGGCTCCTGAAGAACTCCACCGCCTCGTCAGCCGGTCCCCTGCGGCGCAGGTAGTTCACGGCGACCGCCGCTCCCTCCCGTGCGAACATCGTCGCGATAGCGCGCCCGATGCCGCGCGTGCCGCCCGTTATGAGCGCCACCTTTCCCTCGAAACGGGGAGGGCTTGTAGTTGAGTGCGGGGCTCTGAGTGTGGTGCCGCTGGTCATACTTGATGCTCCTAATGGGTGAGGGCCGGGCTGTTCGTTCCCAGCCGTTTCAGTGTCTCGCGCCCTGCTGAGAATAGGCCAGGAGGTGCGCCGTGCAGCATTGTGTCTATGAGCTCATCGGCAGTCGCTATCCCGAGGCCGAGGCCGTGCCCGTTGAAGCCTACCGCGTAGCCCACACGTGGCAGCCCGTCGAGCGTGCCCACGAGCGGCAGTCCGTCCGGTGTGAAGGCCATCACGCCCGACCAGCGCATCTCGACCTCGGGCGAGGTTTCCGGGAAGCGCTCGCGCAGGAAGCCCTCCAGCCCCTTCTGTACGCCCTCAGTCGTCTCATCCGCGTAGCCGATTTCCACATCCGCGAAGTGCTTGCGCCAGCCACCCATCAGTATCCGGCCATCGGACATCTGGCGAAAGTACTCGTAGCCGTAATTGGCGTAGCAGAGCGTGTCCAGCACCGGGGGGGAGGGGGCGCCCAGGAGTACCTGCGCCCGCGTGGGCAGCACATGCCCACTGAAGGAAGGGTGTAGCAGAGGTGAATATGCGTTAGTGGCGAGCATCGCGTGGGCCGCGTGGACCGTGGCTAGCCGGGAGCGCACGCACACACCATCGTTCTCCGGCTCCAGGGCATACACCTCGCAGTTCTGTAACAGCTTTGCATCCGATGCCGCGAGCATGCCCTCCGTGAACGCTACCGGGTTGATGCCGATGTCCTGTGGCTGCTCCAGCGCCGCCGCAAAACCCCGGTCGAGCGGGTCCGATGCGTGCAGGATGACGGGCAGGCCGTCCTCCTTCATTAGCTCGTGCGCCGCCCAGACCTGTCCAGCCTCGGCCTCGTCCAGCGCGAGCAGGAGGGAGCCGCAGGCGTCGTATGGCAGGCGGAGCTCCTCGTGCAGCTCGCGCGTCCGGCGACCGTTCTGCAGGCTCCGCTCCCATGCGGCGCGGGCGGTCTTCCGGCCGTAGCGCGCGATGGCCATGTGGTAGTACTCTCCCAGCCCCGCCAGTGCCATTCCGGCGTTCCTGCCGGTCGCGCCCGCCGCAGGGAAGCGCGCTTCCAGCACGACGACGCGAAGTCCGTTTTTGGACAGCCTGAGCGCGAGGTACGAACCGACCACACCCGCGCCCACCACCACGACATCGCACTCCAGGTGCTGCCGCCCGCTCCTGTCCTGCCACACTGATACCGTCAAACCATGCCTCCCATGCGAGATTGATTCTACGGACGAAGGATGCGCCGGGTCAAGCAGACGTCCCTGCCCCCCTGTTCCTCTCTATCCTCTATTATCTTTGTAATGAGAACGGCAGGCCGTACTTGACCGCGCAGCAGACTCGATCAGCAGGGCACGTGATAACCCGTCCCTGTGCGTCCTGGCGCCCGCGAGCGGCGAGGTACGCCTACGACACGCTAGCGGTCCTGGCGCTCGCCTGCCTGACGCTCCTGATGAAGTGGCCCCTCCTGACGGGCGGGACCATGATCGGCGTGGACCCGGCCACGTACTTCTACCCAATGTACTCTTACCTGGGTGAGAGCCTACGCTCCGGCGACCTACCGGGCTGGAATCCGTATCATCTCTCTGGAGCCCCTTTCGCCGCCGACCCGCAGAGTGGTTGGATGTACCTGCCCGCGATGCTGTGCTTCACCTTGCTTCCCCTCGCGGCGGCCGCGAAGAGCTTCATGTTCCTGACGCTGCTACTGACCGGTCTTGCCGCGTACGCCCTCGCCCGCGTGCTGGGCATGAGCGTGGCTGCCGCGCTGCTGGCAGGCATCGCGTACGAGTTTTCCGGCCGCATGGTCGAGCGCAATGTGGGGTGTTTCGCGTGCGCTGGCGTGGCCGCGTGGCTCCCGCTGGTCGTACTCGGCACGGAGATGGCGGTCAGGAGCCGCACCTGGCCCAGCAGGGGGCTATGGTGGGGGCTTGCGGGTCTCGCGCTCAGCCAGGAACTTGCGATCTGGCTCGGCCAGGGCGCGTACTACGCGCTGCTCCTTTTTGGCGGCTATCTCGCGTACCGCACGCTCATCAGTCCACCTGAGGGAGTATACAGCCTTCGTGCCAGAGTCGAGGCTCTGATGCTCCACGGGGCCGGGGTGGCTGTGTTCGCCTGCGGGCTTGCCGTGGCCGGGCTGCTGCCCCGGCTGGAGTACAACAGGTTCTCGAACCTCGCGGGTGGCTATGAGGGCGGGCGGGAGCAGGCAGTCTCGCCGGGCTGGACGGTGGACGCCTGGCCGACATTCCTCGAGCGCACCACGAGCACCTCATATATCGGCGGCGCGGTGCTCGCCCTGGCTGTCGTGGGTCCGCTCCTCGCCGGACGGAGAATGGCGGCCCCATTCTGGACAGCTCTCTCGCTGGCGTCCCTCGTGCTCAGCATGAGTGGTCCCACACCGCTGCACGCGCTCGTGTACGTGCTGCCTCTCTTCGAGCGTCTGCATCCACACGCGCCGGGGCGGGTCCACACGCTCCTGTACCTCGGAATAGCGATGCTGGCGGGTGCGGCCTGGAGCGCGCTGCCCGCGCGACGCCGGACACCGTGGTTGCTCGCGGTGGCGGTGCAGAGCGGTCTGCTGCTCCTAGCGCGAGAGGCGTCCGTCTCCCCCGCAGTGCAGCTGGCGATACTCGCCGCTGTGGTCCTGGTGTGGGCGGGCGCGCTTCTGCCTTCGTGGCGTGCGGCCGTGTCCGGGCTGCTGCTGTCCGTCGTGTTTCTCGACCTCTTCATAGCGAACACAAGTATGATCGCGCATCGGCTCGCTGACCCCGGCGCGCAGGGTTTCCGGAAGGTGGACCTGCAGGCGTACTACGCGCCGAACGGGGCCGCCGCGTTCCTTCGGGAGAAGAGTCGTAACGGACCGTCCAGGTACTTCGGCTACCATCCCTCCATCCCCAGGCAGAACATACTCTACCGGGCGCCGTTCGCGGACCCAGGCGTGACCGCGCTTCAGGTGAACAACAGGTCTACGGTCCTCGGTCTGCAGGACATCACCGGATACAACCCCATCCGCCTCTCCCGTTACGACGAGCTCATAGACGCCGCGAACGGTCGCCCGCAGGAGTACCGAGAGGCGTACGTATACGAGCGGGGTCTGAACTCCCCCTTGCTGGACCTGCTCAATGCGCGGTACATAGTCGTCCCTGCTGTCTCATCACCAGGTTGGAGCGAGCTGCGGGACTTGGAGGAAAGCAATCCGGTTGTTTACAGGGAAGGCAACGTCAGAGTGCTGGAGAACACCGACGTGCTACCGCGAGCCTGGATCGTCCACGCCGCACAGACGGTTCGGTCCGGAGAGGCCCTATCGCTTCTGTCAACGGGCACAGTGGACCCAGCCACCACCGCTCTGCTGGAGGACCCGCCCCCGCCACTCTCCTGGCCCAGTGGGATCAAGGGCGACAGAGCGGAGATAGAGCTGCACGAACCAGACCGAATCCGCATCCGTGCCCAAACCTCCGCCCCTGGCTTGCTGGTGTTGAGTGAGATGCACTACCCCGCGTGGAAGGCGTACCTCAACGACACGCCCACCCACCTCTACGTCGCCGACCACGTGCTCTCAGGCATAGCCCTGCCCGCGGGCGCTCACACCGTCGAGCTGCGCTTCGAGTCAACGACCCTCCGGGTCGGAACTGGGATCACGCTCGCCTCGTATGCGCTGCTCGCCGCGCTGGGCATCGCAGCAGGTACAGCATGGACACGGGAAAGGTACAGGGGCCGCGGTGTAGCCCCCATCCGATACGGACCCGCAGGAGGCTAGGGGCACACCTCGGTATGCCCCTGGCCAGCCGATGGCTACGAATCAGGCATTCCAGCCCACCCGGTAGTAGCCCGCGTTCTCGCCGCCCGGATTATCAATGTGCGAGACGATCAGGTCGGGGGTTCCACTGCCGTTCACGTCCGCCAGTGCAATCCCCACGCCCTGGTTCTCGGCGCCAAACCATCCAGGAACGCGCTTCACGTCGCTCCAACCACCCGTGACGTTCCCGTTTGCATCCAAGTCCGAGCCAACGCGGTAGTACCCCGCGTTCTCACCGCCGGGGTTGTCTATGTGGAAGACGACGAGATCGGGGCGGCTCGATCCTCTGATGTACGCCACGGCAACCCCGGCGCCCTGGTTCTCGACGCCGAACCAACCGGGCACACGCCTGATGTCGGTCCAGCCGCCCGTTACGTTGCCACTCGTGTCCAGGTTCCAGCCTATCCGGTAGTAGCCTGTGTTCTCGCCACTGGGGTTGTCTATGTGGAAGACCACCATGTCCGGGCGACCGTTGCCACTGATGTCGGCGATTGCAAGGCCAGCCCCCTGGTTCTCGGCGCCAAACCAGCCAGGTATCCGCTTCACGTCGCTCCAGCCACCGGTGACATCGCCATTGGTATTCAGGTTCCATCCGACACGATAGTACCCCGCGTTCTCACCGCCGGGGTTATCTATGTGGAATACTGCCAGGTCAGGCTGACCGTTACCGCTGATATCCGCAAGCGCGACGTCCCCTCCCTGATTCTCCCAACCGAACCAGCCCGGCACATGCTTTGGGTCGGTCCAGCCACCCGTAACGTTCCCAGCCGCATCCAGATTGCGACCGAGCCGGTAATACCCCGCGTTCTCACCAGCAGGGTTGTCTATGTGGAAGGCGACCAGGTCCGGCTGTCCGTTGCCGGTAATGTCCCCGGCCGTCAGCCCACCGCCCTGGTTCTCGGTGCCGAACCACCCAGGTATCCGCTTCACGTCTGTCCAGCTACTCGGCGATACGACGACGGAGCGCGGCGGCTGGCGGAAGAAGTAATCCGGTCGGAAGAAGCAGTAGACATCCTTCGGGGCGTTATACCGATTGTGTCTCACGTCCCTTGTGTTGTAAGGGTTCCCGATGTCGAGCGAGAGCGTCACCGCATCGTCGCGCGGGAAGTTCGGATCGTAGATCCTCATGGTCAAGTAAGTGCCGTTCAGGTTATACCCGTACGCCAGTACCTGGTGGTTCTTCCCCATCTCCAGCGGGTCGGCCGACTTGACCTGAATGAGTCCAAGCGGACAGAGTCGTCCGGCGTCGAGGTCGGCCTTTATCTTTGGCCATTCCTCCTTGATCATTATCCACGCCCTGCCGTGGGGAGCGAGTCCTGCGCGGCTCATCCACGTCTCGTGGTCTGGTAGGGACGGGTTCATGAGGTAGTAGTACCTGGCTGGGCCACCAGGCAGGTTGAAGCTGTCGAACAACCTATCCACTATGAATGTGAACAGCGGGTCGCTGGAGTTGGGACGAGTTGGAGGCGGAAGAACACCCGCCTGGAACATGTCCCGAATGGCGAAAGCCATGCCTCCACACAAACCGTTGCTCGCATCGCCAATCGGCACTTGAACCAGACCGAAATCAATGATACGCAGCGGCACGCTCGGCCAGGAGTTGTTGAAGCTGAAGCCGCGTGAGCTGGGCAAGAATCCGGGGACATTTGGCATTTGCTTGCTGTCTCCTCGATACGCAATGTATTCGCTCGTAGCCGCGCTCCCCTGCAGTGGCGCGCAGCCGGACTCCAATTGTTCCGCGGACAGGAGCTAATACAAGGGTACAGCGAAGGTTCCCGCGCAGCAGTATAAAACTTTACATCTTCAGCCTCTCTGCCAGCGTTCCTCTACGGGCAGCACAGGGGCAGGGGGGCCGACCAGCTCATCGCGACACACCCCTACCAGCTGACCTTGCTACGCTCCTTGCCCAGCGGTTTGTCTGCTTTTGTACGCTTCCACCATCTCGCGAAACTGCCGGGCCGCCTCGCGAGGGTCCTCCGCGCCAACGACGGCGGCGGTCACGCCCGGCCCAGCGGCGCCTGACCTCAGAATGTCCGGCAGCGTTTCGGCGTTGATGCCGCCGTCGGCGAGCACCGGCACCCGCACCGAGCGCACTATCTCGGCCAGTCCCTCAGCCCCCATAGTTGCTCTCCCGGACGCCTTCCAGCGCGTAGGGAACACAGGCCGCGCCACGATATAGTCGGCGCCTCGTGCCTCGGCCTCGCGAGCGTCCTGGGGGTTGTCCACGCTCACGCTCACCATCATGTCCGGTCCAACTATCTTACGGACGACATCAGGTGGCAGGTCCTCGGGACCTACATGGACTCCGTCGGCTCCAAGCGCGATAGCTAGGTCTGGACGGTCATTCACTATGAACGCGGCGCCGTGCTGGGCCGCCAGCTCGCGCAGCTGCGCGCCGACCTCGAGCATCCGACGTACGGACGCGCGCTTCTCACGATACTGTATGGCTGTTGCGCCACCCTCAAGGGCGAGCCGCACCACCTCCGCGTGTAGCCGCCCACCGGATGCGTCCGTGTCCGTGATGACGTACAGGCTGAAATCCATGTCCTCGACCTTCATCGCTGCCTTACCTCCCGAATCTTGCGCCTATGTCTGGGTGCCGCAGTATACCCTGTTTCACGGAAGAGCACACAGAGAGCACGGCGATTCGGACACGATGCAGGGACGAAGCCAGTGGTAATTCCGCTGTACACCTTTTGGGGGCACACCCAGGCCGAGACTGTACCGGCTGGGTGCTGGGGTAGAGGTGGGAAAGGACAGGACTTGCGACCCGTCCCTGCCTTGCCCTTTCAGACTGCCACGTGCTCCGCGATCATGCCCCCTGTAGCTCCCCGCGGTCTCTGTGTGCTCTTTGGTAAGCGTCTATGGCAGGAACTCAGTCGTGAAGTATGACTTGTAGTCCGGCTCCTGCCTAACCGCCTTACCGCTCGCGTCCGTCACCTTGCCGGTGCGGTACATAAATCTCGGGTACTCCGTCCACACCTCGAGCTCCTGAGTGCCCCACTTATCCTGCCCTTCCTTGTAGCGGGGGCTGAGCCATCGCTGGCTCGCCTTCACGAACTCGGGGTCGGTGAACGTGCCCTCCGGTGCGCCCTTGATGAGCAGGTCCGCTGCCTCATCCGGGTGCTCGACAGCCCACTCGTAGCCGCGCGCCGTAGCCTCCATGAATCGTCGCACAGTCTCAGGGTCTTCCCTGATCTTCTTGCCACTGGTGATAATCACCGGGGTGTAGTAGTCGGGCACACCGTGTTCCTTGATATAGAACGTGTTGAGGTCCAGCCCCGCGCGCTCCGCGGCCACGCCGTCCCACCCCATGAAGATCCACACAAAGTCCGCCTCGCCTGCCTTGACTGCCTCGAAGCCGTAAAGGTTCGCGGTGACGTTCTTGAACTTCCCCTCCCCGCCGTCGTGCTTAATTACGGTGGAGATAACCGGCTCCTCGAACGGGGCGCCGAACCCTGCGTAACGCTTGCCGTCGAGTTTCTTCGGGCTGTCGAGTCCTGACTCCTTCAGGGTGACAAGCGCCGAAGTATTCGTCGGAAGCACGGCGGCGGTGGACACAATGTCCTGGCCCGCTGCGCGCGCAAGCACAACGCTCTCCTCATACGAGATGCCGAAGTCCGCCTTGCCGCTCGAGACCAGCAGGTCGGTGGTAGTGCCCTCGGCATATGGCAGTATCCGCAGGTCCAGGCCCGCTTCCTTGTACCAGCCCTTTTGCTGAGCGACGTATATACCAGTGTGGTTTGTGTTCGGGGTGTAGTCGAGCGCGAACGTCACTCTGGCTGGCTGACCATCGGAGCCTGGGACAGTGATCTGGTCCTGGCCGCACCCCGCGAGCAATACCGCAAGACCGAGAAGCAGGGTAAAAGCAATGTGCCGATTTATAAGAGTTCCCACGTTGAGCCTTTCTACGACTAATCCCGATAAGCAGCAGGCGCGCCTTCCGGCAGGGACGAGCTTTATATTCGCGCCTGAACGTATGAGTTGAGCGGTCAGGGCAGGCACGGGGACCTACCCCTACACGTTCTCCACTATCTCTCGGCGGTCCCCGGGTGCTCTGCGGCGACCGCCAATGATGGGCTGGATGCGTGGTGATTGGTCCATCGCTGTACCCGAGCCGCGCACGTGCCACGGCAGCATCACGCGCTCGAGTATGGAGACCAGGCCGAACAGCCCCACGCTCAGGAGCGACGTGACGAGGATAGCCGCGAACACTATGTCGGTGCGGTACGAGTTCTTCGCTGTCTGCATGAGTATCCCCAGCCCCTCGTACGCTCCCACCCACTCACCGAATACAGCGCCGATAACCGCGTACGTCACGGCGATCTTCGCGCCCGAGAACAGGTACGGTAGCGCCCCGGGCAGGCGCACTTTGAAGAAAAGCTGAGTTGGGCTCGCTCCCATGCTCCGAAGCAGGCGTAGCGCGTCCGGCTCCGCGCTCGCCAGGCCGTCCGCCATCGACACTGCGAGGGGGAAGAAGCACACGAGCGCGACGACGAGCAGCTTCGGCAGGATGCCAAACCCGAACCAGAGCACCAGCAGGGGCGCGAGCGCGATCATCGGGATCGTCTGTGACACCACGAGGAGGGGATACACACTCCGGCGCAGCAGGGGCGAGAGTCCGACCATCGCCCCGAGCGCGCAGCCGGCGACGAACGCGAGCAACAGGCCAAGCGTCGCCTCCAGGAGCGTCAGGCGAGCGTGGGTGGCGAGCAACCCAGCGGAGTCCCACGTGACTTTCAGTACCTGCGTCGGGGCGGGCAGGAAGACGCGGTCAACTCCGGCAACGCGGACGTACGCCTCCCACGCACAGAGGAGCAGCCCAGCCGGCACGGTGGCCAGCAGCACGGACGGCACATGCTGCACCCTCACCTACGCTCCCTCCCCCCGGACTGCGGCGAGGAGCGCAGCCTTCGAGCGCACAAACTCCTCGGTGGTCGTGAGTGCAGGCGTGCGCGGACGGGGCAGCGATACTTCGTGAACGAGCCTGATGCGGCCAGGGCGGGGGGAGAGCACGTAGACCCTGTCCGAGAGCAGCAGCGCCTCCTCTACGTCGTGAGTCACAAGCACGACCGTGGTGGAGACGTTATACATAACGTCGCCGTGCTCCCACAGCCCGAGAAGCCACTCGTGCATCTCGGAGCGGGTGAGCGCGTCGAGAGCGCCGAACGGCTCGTCAAGCAGCATAACGGAACCGGGGGTAAGCACGGTGCGCAGGAACGCGACTCGCTGCCTCATCCCGCCTGAGAGCACGGACGGCAGTGAGTCCTCAAACCCTCCAAGGCCCGCCACCGCAAACAACTCCCGAGCCCACTGCCGGGACTCGTGCCTCGGAACCCCCTTCACCTCCAGTCCGAGGATCGCGTTCTCAAGCGCCGAGCGCCACGGCAGGAGCACATCCCGCTGGGGCATGTACGCCACGCCCCCCAGCCGCCGCGCCGACCCTCCAGCCGTCACAACGCCCCTGTCCGGTTCCTCTAGCCCCGCGAGTATATTCAGCAACGTGCTCTTGCCTGAGCCACTCGGCCCTACGAACGATACGAACTCCCCTGGCTGCACGTCGAACGTGATTTCCTGGAGCACGGGCAGGGGTTGCCCACTGAGCGCGTACGTCTTGGACAGGCCGCGTACGGACACCCCGCCCTCAGTCGGCGGAGTCTGCGAAGCTCGCGCCACGCCTCGAACGCTCGCCACCCTCGTCGCACCTCCACGCAGCAAGAAAAAACGCCGACCGGGAGGCACCGGCGGCGTGGCATGCACGAAGGCTGTGTACATCCCTGCGCCGGTATTACCCGGATCAGGTTCCAACGGTCGGCGGAGGAGTATGTCCGCCCTCTCAGCCCGGCCCCACATTCCGCAGTAGAATTGGCAAGTTTCGATAATACCTTGGTCTTCGTTGCGTATAAGCAACACGTGTCAAGTCAAAGTAGCAGTAGCGCGAGCACAGGGAAGTAAGCAACGAGGCTGAAAGGCTTTGCGGTTTCCACAGTCCCGCAACTGCCCTTCATCTCTTTCGCAAGTGCGACAAAGAGCTAAGCCACGTTGCCCCTGAGCGTCAAAACAATAGGTGAAACTGCTCATTTTTAACTGCGGAATGTGGGCCCGGCTGCCCCAAGCTCCCGCGAAACGTATATGTTGTCAGACGGAATATAGCACCACGAGGAAGCTACTGTCAAAGCGTGAATGTGCTGAGCATCAACCCGCAGGCGCCGTTACCCTTCCGAGTCAGCACAGTACCCCCAGTTCGGCCAAGTCGACCTGATGTGACTGCGGCTCGGCGCACCAGCCGTCGGCCGACTGGGTATTCGACACAACGGAATACCTCGGGAGATGTACCCGCAGAACCCTCAGACGCTGCCGTGGTAGAGTCTCTATCACCCCTCGGGTCTGAGGTACTCGTCCACCGTCACGAAGCCGTAGCCGCGCGCGCGCAAGGCGGAGATGATGCCGGGCAGGGCGGGGCCGTCCTGCGACTGCGAGCCGACGTGGAACAGGTAGATGGCGCCAGGCTCCAGCCCATCCAGCACTCGCTCCGTGATTTTCTCTTTAGGGAGACCCTTCCAACCCAGCGAGTCAACGCTCCACATAACGTTGTACGTGTACCCACGGCTGTATACATCGGAGAGCACGGACTCGTCGTAGTCCCCGTACGGCGGGCGGAAGTACGGCTTCGTGCTCGCGCCTGTGAGCTCCAGTATGAGGGAGTGCGTCTTCCACAGCTCGTCGGCGCGCTCATCATAGGAGAGCGGCTGCTCTCCCGTGGAATAGCCGGTGAGGGATCGGTGGGTGTACGTGTGGTTGATGACCGTGTGCCCCTCGTTGACTATACGCTCCATGAGTTCTGGGTTCGCCTTCGCCCACTTCCCCGTCACCCCGAACATCGCCCTCACTCGTCTGGCGGAGAGGGTATCGAGTATCTGCCCGGTGTACCCGGCATCGGCGCCCGCGTCAAACGTCAGCGCCACAACCTTGCGCGAGGTCCCCAGCTTCCTGATGGTCTTCGCGGAGCCGGATCGGTGAGGCGTGGGTGAGGGACTCGGAACGCTCGTGGGCGGGCGAGTCGGGGTTGGCTCTGGCGTAGGGGTGTCAGCAGGGCTCGGAGTCGGAGTGAGGGTACGCCGTGGTGTCGCGGTGGGCGCAGGTTCGCGAGTCGGGCTTGCCGTGGGGAGCGGGCTGGCAGTTGGAGTAGCGGTCGGTTCTGGCGCCCGCGTAGGCGTGGAGGTTGGAGGGTGTACATGGCGAGAGGTAGGGACGGGGCTCTCCACCGAAGTGGGTGCGGTACGGGCGGTGGCTGCACGCGCGATGGTCTGCGTCGCCTCGGTAGCAGTCGGTGGCGTGCGTACGACAGCTACATCTTCGTTCCTCGCACCCCAGGGACCACAAGCGGCAAGCGACAGGGTGGTCACTGCAATTACCAGAAGACCCAGAAACTTCAGGCTCAACCCGTAACTATCCTTACTCCGCCAGCCCCTGTCTGTAGAACGCACGTACGGTAAGGAAAGTTACGCAAGCGCAGCGGCTAGGACGAGGGGCCAGCGTAGAGATGTTGCACGCAACGTCTCACTGCCACTATGGAACGACATAGGGCGCGCCAAGTTCTACTAGCCGCCGAAGATTCCCAATGTCAGCCTGTGCTTGCCGCCACCCGGGTTCGCGCTCTACCCGCATCGCACCTGCCGCTTCTAGCAGTCAATCGTTCCGCGCCCGCTGAAAACCTTCTGCCGCGGAGGCCACCAGAACTCTCAGGCGCTTGCGCCGCCCGTAATCTCCACCACCTGGGGATGCAGCGGGCCGTTCGTCGCCACCATCTCCCTGCCCTCGATATCGAGCGGGCCGCCGCGGAAGTCGCTGACCGTCCCACCGGCCTCGGTGAGGATGAGGCTTCCAGCCGCGATGTCCCACGCCCAGATGCCGCGCTCGTAGTAGCCGTCGAGCCGCCCCGCCGCCACGTAGCAGACATCCAGAGCCGCCGACCCTGCCCGGCGCACTCCCTGGGTGGCCGCGACGAATTGGCCGAACAACTCGAGCGCCGCAGGCAGCTTCCCCAGGTCGTAGGGGAATCCGGTAGCAAGCAGCGCCCGGCCCAGCTCCTGCGTCTCCGATACCCGCAGCGGCTGTCCATTGAGCGTCGCGCCCTGTCCTCGTTGCGCCGCGAACAACTCATCGCGCACCGGGTCGTACACGACACCCGCGACCACCTCTCCTGCACGCTGTAGCGCGATTGAGACCGCGAACGCTGGGAAGCCGTGCGCGTAATTCGTTGTACCGTCGAGGGGATCAATTATCCAGCGCGCGTCGCTCTCCCCCTCAGACCGACCTCCTTCCTCAGCCAGGAAGCCATAAGTGGGATACGCCTCGCGCAACATCCCCGTAATCACTCGCTCCGCTTCCACGTCCGCTTGCGTGACGAGGTCCACAGGCCCCTTATAGCGCACCGTAATGCCCTGGCTCAGATAGCGGTGCAGCACCTCGCCCGCCGCCCTCGCCGCTGCCACCGCCGTCTCCAGCTCTCCCACGAACACTTTCGTACCCCCCTGACTCGTCTCTTCACGGCGCAACTATACCGGACAGGGGACCAGGGATGAGCGGGCGAGGGCGGCGGCAGTACTGCTCCCGCGAGCTTCCGCAAGCCGCCACGGTGGCGTGCTCGTTGCTGCCACCGGTCCTGCTGTATAATCCTCAGGCGTACAATTGCTATCGTGCCGCGTCCAGGAATACGAACGCGAGACGAGCGCTCGGAACCTAACTCGATATAGACAGGGAGTCCAGCTTTGAGCCGTAGACCACCACAACAGGTAGAGGAGAGGATACGAGAGCTTGCGCGCAGGAATCCGGGCTGGAGTCCCAGCCAGCTCGCGATCTATCTGCAGGGGGAGAAGCTCAAGGTTACGAGTGAGGACGTTCGCCGCGTGCTCGCCCGGCCCGGCCCGACTGCCGCGGATGATCCGGCCGTCGCCACACCCCCGCCCCGCTACACCGCTCCCCGTGAGGAGCGCACCCGGAGCGCCCTACCAATCGGATTGGTCTTCGGCGTGCTGCTCACCCTGTTCTACCTCAGCATCCAGGCTATTAGACCAGCGCTAGGGGCGGGGGTGACTCAACTGATGGTCCTGCTTGGCTCGGTACTTCTGCTGCTGGCTACGGGCGGCGTCGCTTCGCGCAGGTTTGCAAGCCCTGTCCGTGCGGGCTCGCTGGCAGGGATAGTGTACCTGTCGACACTCGCGGGACTCGCGGTGGCGCTGTACGCACAGATCCAGCAGATCACGGGGCAGACGTTGCCTTTCCTGTCCGACTCCAGCGCCTGGGGGGGGCTGGCCTTCGCGATTGTGACCCTGCTCATCATCTTTGGTGTGTTCGGCGCGCTGCTCGGCTGGCTGGGCGGTCAGCTGTTCGGTCGCAAGCGCAGGCGCCGCGCATTCGAATAGCCCTGAGCTGGCGGAGAGCGGCTCAGGAGAACGCCTCTTCCCTTCGATGATACCACTACTTCTGACTGCATAGGGGCGCCTCACACGGTCGCCCGACGCTCGCAGCCCTCACTCTATGGAGGTTCGTTCCTACGATGATAACCAGCCGAGCCGATATTGTCGGCAGCCTGCTCCGTCCCCCGGAACTGCTCGAAGCCCGTGAGCGGGTGGCCCGGGGCGAGCTTTCACCTTCGGAGTTCAAGCGAGTCGAGGACCGCGCCGTGGACGAGGCGCTCGCTCTTCAGATCGAGGCCGGGCTGGAAGTCGTCACCGACGGCGAGATGCGCCGTGAGTCATTCCAGAGCCAAATGACCGACGCCGTGGAAGGCTTTGGCGAGCGTGACATAACCGCGTTTCTGTGGGGAGAGTGGCACGGCGAGGGCTCGGTGGGCAACAAGTCCACGCCGCGACCGACGAGACTAGGCGCGGTGAGTAAGCTTCAGCGCAGGCGGCACCTCTCTGTCGAGGAGTTCGTGTACATGCGCGCCCGCACGGACAAGACCGTAAAGATCACCCTCCCCAGCCCCAGCCTCTGGGCGAACTTCTGGTCTCCCGATCTATCAAGGGAGGCGTACCCCACGCTCGACAGCTTCCTCGAGGACATTGCTGTCATACTTCGCGAGGAAGTGGAGGAGCTGGTACGGCTCGGCTGCACGTACATCCAGCTCGACGCGCCGCATTACCCCCTCCTGCTCGACCCCAGGACGCGCGCTTTCTATGAGGGACAGGGGTGGAATCTCGACAGGTGGCTGGCGCGCGGCATAGAGCTCGACAACTACGTGATGCAGCCCTTTCACGGTGTCACGTTTGCGTTCCACCTGTGCCGTGGCAACCAGGGTTCGCGCTGGCTCGCCTCCGGCTCCTACGAGCCGATAGCCCGGCGAATCTTCGCGGGCGTTCGAGCCGAGCGGCTGATGCTCGAGTACGACGATGAGCGCTCCGGTGGCTTCGAGCCTCTCGCGTATGTACCGGAGGAGAAAATCGCCGTCCTGGGCCTGGTTACTACGAAGACGGGGCGGCGCGAGACGCCAGACGAATTGGAGGAGCGCATCCGTGAGGCCGCGAGCTACGTTCCGCTTGAGCGGCTCGCCATAAGTCCTCAGTGCGGTTTCTCTACGTCCGTTATCGGCAATGCCATCACGGTTGAAGACGAACGGTACAAGCTGCGCGTGCTTACCGAGACGGCGCAGCGTATCTGGGGATAGCGCGGTCCGGGCGACCTGACCCAACCACAACGTTGCCACCGCGGTCACCCCGGCGAGGTAGACCGCAGCGGGTTGTCTTGCGTCAACCCGTGGACTGACGACCCGCTACGCCGCGCTGCTTGAGGTGAGACGTTCCGCACGGCGAACGCCTTGGTCATCTCGGCAAAAAGCGGTCATCAGCAGGACAGACTCGAGAGAAAGCAGTATGAGCGAGGAGAAAGGGGCGGCAGAGAACGGACACCACCTGGCCGTTCCTGAACTGCGAGATGCAGCGGACGTGTTCTTCCAAGGCTCATGCGTCTTCTCCAGTCTTGGGGGCTCCTCAGGATTCAGCGGCAGCAGCTTCGCGCGTGTAGAGGATACGGTGGGTTCGTGGTGCCTGCGCCGGTGGCCGGACGGGTTCGACGAGAGGAGTCTGCGATTCATACACCGGACACTGATGTCGAGTCGAGCCGGTGGCTTCACGGGAGTGCCCGGTCTCGCAAGGACAAGCGGTGGCGACACGATCGTGCAACTGGACGGTTATCTCTTCGACGCGCAGGAATGGCTTCCTGGAGCGCCGACATCAGCGAGCTCTCGTTGGGAGGGGCTAGCTCCCAACCAGGTGCAACCGCTCCCGCCCCAGCAGCTTGCCACGCTCGGCGCCTCCCTCGCCTTCTACCACGTCAGCACTACCGGGCTGATATCGCGGTATGAGGATGAGCGCATGGCCCTGACGCAGCGGCTCAACGAGGTCAGTGAGGACGTGAACGCACGCTACGATACTCTGCCGCCTTGCGTCTGGGCGCAGCCGGACGTCTTCTTTGTCTCAACTGAGCTTCTGCGGCAGATACAGATCCCTGAGACCGGCTACTGGCCCGTCGTGCTGGATCTGGTTGTCGAGGTGCTGTCTCCAAGCGAGCGGCCAGGATATTACGAGGCGAAGCTGAAGACGTACCTCGCGGTTGGCGTGCGGATGGTGCTGATGGTGTCGCCGCCAGCACGCTCGGTTACGGTATACACGCCCGGTGGGGAGCCTCAGGAGTTGCGTGCAGGCGACACGCTGGACGGAGGCGACGTGCTGCGAGGCTTCAGCGTCCCTGTGGACGAGATATTCGGCCGGGGCTTCTAGTCAGCGATGCCCTTTTGCGCGATGATCCTGGTCGGTGTGACCCGCACGAGTAGTTCTCCCTCCACGCTGTTTCGCTCGCCGTACGCGTCAGCGAGTTCGGCGCCCATATATCTGCCCGCGATGCGCGTCGCCCAGTACCGCAACTGGCCCAGATCGCCATCCAGTGCCGCCGTGCCCTCTATCATGACGAACGAGTAGGGTGGTGTCTCCTCGTCCACGCAGAGGCAGACTCGGGGGTCGCGGCGCATGTTCGCCGCCTTGACCGTTGTATGCCAGGTGCTGAACACAATATCCTCACCGTCGAGGTTGTACCAGACTGGCACGACGTGCGGCCGTCCATCCTCCCGTACGGTGGCAAGCTTGCCCGTGCGCGCACTGACCGTTAGAAAGTCCTTCAGCTCAGCGTCGGTCATCTTCCTCATCTCTCTTCCTCCTGCCGAGAGTGTACCCCACATCCCGACGTGCGGCCTCCTTCTTGCATCGAAGGCTCCTATCTGACACGGCGAGAGCAGGTCCAGAACCGCAAGCCGAGATATGGGGTTCGTTCGGAGCAGTACAGCCGGAGGGGATCATGGCAGGGCTGACAGCCGGTAGACGGTCTCGGCTGACGCGGCGGCGCCTGCTCGCCATAGGGCTGGGAGGCATCGCCACGCTCGCTCTCGGGGCGTACGGCGCGGACCGACTGGAGGGGAGTGTACTGATGAGAAGAAACAGACGGCAGGATTCGGGAGCCGAGACAGCCGAGCAGGGGCGCCTGCTTGCGCGACCAGGACCCCCGGTGAGAGAGGGGACTCCGCAGTTGGGCCTGCGGCCGCTAGGTCTGGGCAGCGGCCGCGACGGACTCCTCCGCGTGCCCTCGGGCTACAAGGCGGACCGTCCCGCTCCGCTCGCGTTGATGCTACACGGCGCTGGTGGCAATGCGCGCCACGGCATCGCACCACTTCTTGACCTTGCGGATAGGGCCGGGCTCATCCTGCTCGCGCCTGAGTCGCGCCGGCAGACGTGGGACGTGATTCTCGGAGCGTACGGTCCCGACATCGCCTTTATCAACCGCGCGCTCGAACATACGTTTGAGCGCTACGCCGTGGACCCCGCGCACATCGCCGTCGGCGGGTTCTCCGATGGGGCCTCGTACGCGCTCTCGGTGGGCATCACGAACGGCGACCTGTTCACCCACGTCCTAGCGTTCTCGCCGGGCTTCATTGCCCCGGCCAGGCAGGAGGGCGAGCCACGCCTGTTCATCTCCCACGGCGTACACGACCAGGTTCTACCCATAAACGTGTGCAGTCGCCGGATTGTTCCGCAGGTCCAGCGCGCAGGCTACGACGTGACCTATAGGGAGTTCGACGGGCCGCACACGGTGCCGCCCGACATCGCGCACGAGGGTTTGGACTGGTTCATTGGGGAGCATGGTTGAGATACCGTGCTCCCAAGTTCCTGCACGCCCTGGTCCGCGCCCGGCAGTTTCCCTTCTTGCCTGAGGCAGAAGCTGTAGTATTACCGCCTCTGCCGGAGCAGTACGAGCGCGGTTGCTGCCAGCAGCGCCAAACCGCCCACTCCCGCCGCTATAGGAGCAACTTGCGAGCGAGCGCCTGTCTGTTCGGGGGATTGCTCTTCAGGCGCCTTGAGTCCGGATTCGGGTTGCTGATTGACCGATGCTTCGGTACTTGCCTGAGAGGTACTGTCCTCCTCGCCTGCGTCGGAGTTAATCGCTGTCGCCCGCGCCGGATTGTCCGTTATAGACCCAGTCTCGGCCGTACTTACTTCCGCGCTGGCGTACGGCTCATCCGGCTGTGTGGCGACCTCTGGCGTAGGCTGCGGCTGGGTCGCCTCCACGGTGGGAGCCGCTGTCGCCTCCTCGGGCGCCTGCTCGACTGTCGCTTCCTGCGCGGCAGCGTCAACGAGCTGGATGATCGCACCGCCACTGCCAACCGCCATGGCCGTGCCGTCCTTCGTGATGGACACCTCGTAGAACTTCTCCTCCACCGGCAGCTTGACGCGCTCCCAGCGCTTGCCGTCCCAGTGCAGAGCGACGCCCTCCTCGTCGCCCACGGCCCAACCGTCGCGCGCGTTCACCATCTCAACATCACTCAACCGGGCGGTCCCTGGACTCTTAACTGAGCGCCATTCCGCGCCGTCCCAGTGAATGATCGCGCCGTTGGAGCCTACGGCCCATGCATCATCCTCTGCCACTGCGTCCACGCCGTACCACAACTCATCCACCGGGCTCTCGACGCGGAACCACTCCTCGCCTTCAAAGCGCCCTATCATCGGCATATTGGGCTTGCTCAGGCCGGGAACGGTGGTATCCCAGCCTCCGCCGACCATCCAGCCCGACCGATCACTAAGCATGGACACGGACCGGATCGTCTTCATCACCTCCGGCGCGCGGTGCCACTCGAACTCAGAGCCGTTCCAGTGCCAGATCTCGCCCCCGCCTCCCGCGGTCCACACGTTGTCAGGACTAACCGCGGAGACATCGCTCACGTAGACCTCGTCAGTCTCTATATCCGCGGGCGCGACCTTCGTCCACTTCCCGTTCTTACGGTGCAGGCCGCCCATGTAGTTCTGTCCTACTGCCCAGCCCTCGTCCTCATCAAGCATGTCCAGTCCGTGCAGCCAGTAGGGAACCGTAGTCTCAAGCGACCATGTTTTCCCATCCCACCTGTAGATGTTGCTCTCCCAGCCGTACTTGCCTTTCACAACCTTCACGTCACCGGAGATCGCCCATCCGAGGTCCGGCTGCACCATGTCTACGGCGTAGAATTGCTCCTTTGTAGGACTCTGGAGCGCTCTCCATACCTTGCCGTTCACCTCTGTAAGCCGAGGCTCGGTGGGAGCGGCGACGTCCTTGAACGCCTCCGAGGGATGATCAACGACCCAGACCTTCGTCTTGCCAGGCTGGACGTAGTTGTTGTAGAGGTCGAGTATCTGCTCGGGCGGGCCAGCGATGCAGCCGTGCGTAGTCTGCCCACCCTTCGCGCCGAAGCGCCACAACTCCAACGTACGGCCAGTATACGTATGGATACCGATGCCGCTCCTGCCCGGAACGTCGAGGCGCATGAAATACGGAGTGATGGTGACGTTGCCGGTGTCGGTGAAGTCGTAGCCTCCTTGCGTGGGGCTATTCGATTTGTCTATCACCGTGAAGAACCCGCTGGGAGTCTCCAGCCCCTTGAGCAGCCAGAGACCGCCAGTAGTAACCGGGAACTTCTTGATAGCGTCCGAGGTCCTGGGTGCCCTGGGATTACCTTTCGCGAGGTAGAGCTGCTGCTCGTCCTTGACAACAACGATGTAGTGCTCGCTCGGCGCTTTCTCGGGCGCAGCGCTCGCAACACCCGATGTCAGCAGGCTCAGAAACAGGATTGATGCTATCAGGCTCCGGGAAAAAACGCGCATAATCACTCCATAGGTACGTTCTTGCGGGGTACAACCAGTCTAACAGATGCTCAGTCCCGGTCGCGAGTGCGATCGCTTGCAGGCAGGGCGGCTGCAGAGCCGCTGTTGGCGGGGCCGATACGTGGCGCAGACGTTACGTGTAGAGGTTGCGTGCAACGTCTACACTACGGGAGCTAACGCCGCTGATACCCTTTTCAGCGGCGCGCAACTGCGTGAAACAGGCCATCCGGGTTAGCGCCGATGCAGAAGGAGCGCGACTGCGCCCGGAATCCCACCTATCTCGGTGATGGGCCAGTAGCGCAGCAGCGCCTCGCCCACGACGTTCTCCTCGGGCACGTAGTCCCAGTCGCGTGAGTCGCTGCTGTTGTTGCGGTTGTCTCCCAGAACGAAGAGCTTGCCGGGTGGCACTCTCCATCTCTTGTCGCCGGATGCGGTAAACGCCCTCGTGCGCGTTCCGGGAAAAAGGTACGGCTCCTCCAGCTCCTGGCCGTTCACTATCACCTTGCCTCCGATAATCTCTACGAGGTCACCCGGCAGGCCGATGACTCGCTTGATGAGGTCGCGGTTCGGGTTCAATGGGTGATGGAAGACAATGACCTCACCGTGGTCCGGGCCGTCGAGGAGGTAGCGCGCGCCGGAATCCGCGCGAGGGCCGCGGGCGATGAACTCGAGCGATGAATCATCCTCGATGCGCCAGTACGCGGCCTTGTTCACAAACAGGCGCTCCTGCGGATCTAGACTCGGCTGCATGCTCCGCCCGTCCACGAGGTAGGACTGTATCACCGCATGCACAGCGAGGAAGATCACCACGCTCAGGAGCAGAGTCTCAATTAGCTCCCGCCCTCGGCTGCGCCGCGAAGCCCTCCTGGAACGCGCGCCGCCCGCGGGTGGGAAGGGCGGCGACTGCGTCATGTTTCTCATGGAACCTCGCGCCAGTCGGCCTACGGCCTCGCGGCCGGAGGCTTGAGGTACTGCTCCATCACCCTCCGCACGAGCGGCGCGGCGACCTTGTAGCCCTCACCGGCCCGATCTCCGAATCCCACTACTACGATCTTCGGGTTAACGGCCGGGGCGTACCCCACGTACCACGCGTACGGGTCAGCCTCGTCCTGCTGCCCTGTGCCCGTCTTGCCCGCGCTGGAGAAGGCGGCATCCTTGAACACGTCGTACGCCGTACCCTTGCGGCTCTCGACGACGCTTCTGAGGCCGGCCTGCAAAAACTGTATTGTCTGAGGGCTGGCGGGCGCCTTGCCTAGTACCGTGGGCTTCCATTGCTTGACGATCTTGCCGTTCTCGTCCGGCGCCACCACGCGGTTTATCAGGTTCGGCCGATAGATAGTGCCGCCGTTGCCGATAGTGGCGTATACAACGGCCATCTGTAGCGGGGAGGCCTGCAGCGCCCCCTGGCCGATGGCGAGGTTCACGTTATCGCCGGGCGACCAACCGGGGTACGGTATGCCCGGACCCGGCACCTGCCCGCTCGCCTCTATCCCAGGCGCCAGTCCATCCACCCCCAGCTTCGATCCGAGCTTCCACTGTCTGGCGTGGTCGCTCAGGCAGTCCCGGCACTTCAGGTAAAGCTCGTACCCCAGGTCATAGTAGATGGTGTCAATGCTCTCCGTGATGCCGTCAATGAGCTTGACGTATCCGTGTCCGCCCGGCTTCCAGTCACGCCGTATCCCGCCCTCGGTGTCGGCGAGCCGCTCCCAGGTACCATCGCTGTACCAGGTGCGGTCCAGGTTAGGCAGCCTTGCGCTCAACGCAGCCGAGTTTGTGATCGGCTTGAAGGTGGAGGCTGGGGGGAACGCGGAGCCCGCAGCCCGGTCCACGAGCGGCTTGTTCGCTTCCTTGCTGTTGAGTCGGTTCCATTCCTCATTAGATATTCCCACGACGAACTTGTTGAGATCGTACGAGGGCTGGCTGACGAGAGCCAGGATCTCTCCATTGGCTGGATTGAGGGCAACGATAGCACCCGGCCTGCCTCCCAGGTCCTGCTCCGCCTGCGCCTGCAGGTTCACGTCAATGTTCAGGTAGATATCTGACCCAGGCCGGGCGAGCTTCTCACCAATCGTCTTGACCTCTGCACCCGTGGCCGGGTCAAGTATCCAGATTTTGCCGCCCGATTCGCCGCGCAGGTATTTCTCTCCCCACCTCTCCATACCCGTGCGCCCGATAACGTCAGCAACGCCGTAGTTGGCGTACTCTGGCTTCGCCAGATCCTCAGCGGAGACCTGCTGAACGTATCCAAGAACGTGCGCCATGACGTCGCCGTGCGGATAAGTGCGGCCGGGCCGCTGGTTGAACGTCACTCCCGGCAGGTCTCCCACCTCGCGCTCCAGCTCTTCCTTCCGCTGGGAGTAGAGGTCACGGATGGGCCAGAAGTAGGTCGGGTCCCCTGCCTTGTACTTCGCCTGGATAACCTTCTCGTCCATCCCGAGCGCGTCGCTGAGCTTTCGTAGCACCTGGCGCTCGTTTCTTATCTCCCCTGGCACCACGCCGATCTGCCATATCCGGCCCTCGATTGCGAGAGCCTCGCCGTTGCGGTCGAAGATGTTGCCCCGCGCGGCCGGGTAGGGGGACAGGCGGACGCGCAGGTCTCCGGAGAGGTCCTTGAAGATGAGGCTGGGAGACCACTGGACCCGCCACGTGTTGTTTTCCTTGACGAGCGGCAGCAGGTTCGTCTCATTGATCTCGCCTACCGCCTTGGTGGCAATCTTCACGTCGTACGGGAGCCGCAGCAGCAACTCCTGACGGTTTGCCGCCTGCTCGGCCTCCGGCCTGAGCTTCGGCGCCCAGCCGGTAATCGTGGCCGCCTCCGCTATGCCCGAGTACCGCTCCACGAATCGCTTTCTGTCGTAACCGAGCTCGCGCAGAGACGCCTGGGAGACCAGCTTGTACATCTGGTCGTAGCGTCCGGCCTGCCAGTTCTGCATGTACGCCTGCGCGACTTCTAGTGGTGATGCTGTGGGCGGAACCGGCGAAGGCGGAGGAGCCTTTGTGGGCGCAGCGGCTGCGGATGTGGCAGGTGCTGTGGACTCCCCAACCGGAGAGGTGGTGCCGGGCGCTTCCGCGGACTTCGGGGTCGGGGCTGCCGTTGCGCTTCCGTTCTCGTCGTTGGAGGCGACGGACGTGCTGCCAGCACCGGGCTGGGGCTGTCCCACCGTGTTGTTGTCTCGCCATGTGGGTAGACCGACCCGACTCATCAGAGCCGCGCCCGGCCCCGTGCTGGCCAGCAGCGCCCCGCCGACGAGCAGCACGAGCAGCAGTATCAACGAGTTGCGCACCCGATGCGAGCGCCTGCGTCCTCGATAGCCGTATGAGCTACCGTATCTATACATTCCCTACCTTACCCCCAACAGTTGCTCTGTATGTCAATCGCAATCATGATAGCAGATAGGCGGACAAGACCATTCGCGCATCTCACGGTCTGGTATGATGCGGCTACCACCGAGGATACTCAGGATCAACGGACACGGAGGAAGGGAACGGCCACGTGGGGCGCATGCCCCCTTGCCTGCCACTGCCAGTACAAGGGCGAACCCTTATCTCCGTCCGAACATCCCTCTCTGTGTCCTCGGGGCTCCAAACCCCAGGAGAGGAGACGTTTTGTGACGGCAGCGGAGCTTGCGGCGCGGGTTGGCAGGCAGGTCTCGGGGTCGCTCGTGGGCATGGACGCGCCAGTGAGAATGCTTCTTGTCGCACTGCTTTCCGAGGGGCACGTGCTTATCGAAGACGTACCCGGAGTTGGTAAGACTAGCCTCGCCCGCGCCCTCGCGCGGTCCATTGACGTTCGCTTCGGACGTATCCAGTTCACGCCGGACCTGCTGCCCTCCGACATCACTGGCTCGTATTACTTCAGCCAGCGCTCCTCGGAATGGCTCTTCCGGGAGGGGCCAATATTCGCGGGCGTGCTTCTCGCTGACGAGATAAACCGCGCCGCACCACGTACCCAGTCGGCGCTTCTGGAGGCGATGCAGGAGCGGCAGGTGACGGTCGAAGGCGACACGAGGACACTGCCGCAGCCGTTCATAGTTCTCGCGACGCAGAACCCCGTGGAGTTGGAGGGCACGTTCCCGCTGCCCGAGGCGCAACTCGACCGCTTTATGCTGCGGTTGAGTCTGGGCTACCCGAACGAGGAGCAGGAAGAGATGATCCTTCGGGAGCACGCGGCGCGCCCCGGCGGGACGGATGGCGTGCCGGTAGCGTCGGCTGCGGACGTGGCGGAGGCCAGAGAAGAGGCGCGGGAAGTGGCGGTTGAGCCCGAGGTGACGCGCTATATCTCCGCGCTCGTGCGCTCGACGCGCACGCACCCGGCCGTTGAACTGGGGGCGAGCCCGAGGGCGGGAATCGCACTCTTCCGCGCGGCACAGGCGAGAGCGGCTCTGGATGGCCGGGGCTACGTCCTGCCCGATGATGTCAAGGAGCTTGCACCGCCCGTGCTGGCCCACAGACTCGTGCTCGACCAGGAGGCGAGGCTGAGAGGGCGCACGCCGCAGCAGGTGGTTGGGGACGTGCTGGCCCGGTTGGAAGTGCCGGTCGAGCGGTAGCGAGGGAGGTCGGCCTGGGTGCGCAACGAGGGATGGATACTCGCCGGGGCGCTGCTGACTCTAGCGGGCGCTCTGTCGGGGAGCTACGCTATTGGCACGCTCGGCCTGCTCCTCCTCTCGGTGGTTCTTACCGCGAAGCTCTGGGCGCGCTTCGCCCTGCACCGCGTGAGGTACGAGCGGACTCTCTCATCAGAACGTATTTACGCGGGCGAGAGCGTCGTCCTGGAGCTGCACCTGACGAATCCTAAGCCGCTGACGCTGCCGTGGCTCGTCGTCGAGGATCGCGTGGAGGAAACGCTCATCTTGCGCGGTCTTGAGGAGGAGCCGAGACCCGGCAGGAAGTACGAGCTGCGCTTTCAGGTGTCCGTCGGGTGGTACGAGCGGCTTCGCTTCCGTTACACCCTGGAGTGCCCGCGCCGCGGCTATCACCTTATCGGCCCGGCCACCCTGCGCTCCGGAGACCCCTTCGGCCTGTACGAGCGCGTGGAGAAGCTCGGAGATACGCTCGGAGTGCTCGTCTACCCGAAGCTGGTGCCTGTGGAGCAGCTCGCGCTCGACCGGCTGTTTCCGTTCGAGGGCACCCGCACCGGCAGGGGGATGCTCGACGACCCGCTCAACGTCGTCGGCGCCCGCCCCTATGCGGAGGGCGACACGTTGCGACAGGTACACTGGCGGGCCAGCGCGCGAAGCACGCGGTTGCAGTCCAAGGTCTTGCGGCCGACGACTGAGCCGGGCGTGCTTATCTTCCTGGACCTCGCCAGCGCGGAGCACGCCTGGCAGGGGGTGGACGCGGAAGCTGTCGAGTACGCCATCAGCACTGCCGCGACCGTCGCGCACAGAGTTCACAATGAGCGGCGCGCGCTCGGCCTGTACGTTAACGGCCTGCGCTCTGGCACCCGACAGAAGATACGCATTGGCCTGGCGCGGGCGGACCAGACGTTCCTCGCGGTCATGGACACGCTAGCCAGGGTGTTTCCGTACCCGAACATGCCGCTCGCAGAGCTGCTGCGCGCCGAGCGGCGCAAGTTGCCCGCCGGCACCACTGTCGTAGTGGTCACGGCGGTTCGCCTCCGAGCGGTGGACGAGCAGGTGGAGCTGTACCGAAGGGCGGGCCACCACGTCCTCCTGCTCGACGTCGGGCTCAGCCGGGCGATCTCGCGTGAAACACGTACCGGGGTAACTTCGTGATCCAGCGATACTGGAGCGGACTGGGGGGCACCGCCGTTGTCGCGGTGTTGCTCACCGGCGCGGAGACCGCCCTGCTGCACGTGCTCCTCGCTGAGATCGCGGGCTCGTTCGGGGCCAGCCCGCTAGGCTGGGCGTCCTTGTGGGCGCTCGGGCTGCTCGCCTTCTTCTTGCCCCGCGCGCTCCACGGCCTGCCGTCTCGGCTGTACACATTTCTGGTCGGCACGACTATCGCCCTCACCGTGCTGCTTGGCGTTTACGTCACGAGCTATCCAAACCAGCCCTTATGGTCTGCTGACTGGCTCGTTGATGCCCTTACCCCCGCCGCGTTCCGACCCAGCTCCGCACTCAGCAACCCGTTCCTGGTCGCGCTGACTCTGCTCGGCATCTGGTGGCGGCAGATGGTGCGCGAGACACCTGGCTCCGATGCGGCGCAGGCAACCTTCGAGTGGGGTGCGGTGCCAGTGGCGGGGCTGCTGATAGCTGGCCTGGCCATCTGGGGCACGGGGCCCCAGTTGCAGATAGTGATATGGCGCATCGCGGCGTTCTTCATTCTCACGCTATTCGTGCTCGCGTACACTCGATGGATTGAGACGCCGCAGCGAGCGTCCGGCGGCAGGTCTGCGCTCTCCGCATGGCTCGGCGCGTCTACGCTGCCGGTCGGAGTCGCTGTGCTGCTGACTCTTGGCCTCTCCGCTCTCCTGTTTGGCACGGTCGCACCTTTGATCGACCTCGCGACACGGGCCGTGCTCTCGGTCGTGGTACTGATAACCCTGGGGGTGGCCAGAGTGCTGACATTCCTGGGGTGGGTGCTCGCGTGGCTCCTGGATCAAGCTATACGCCTGCTGCGCAGTATTTTCCCCGGACTCGGCGTCAGGCCGCGAGAGGTAACGCTGGAGCCGGACCAGGCGGACAGGATCCGGCGTGAGGTATCGGAAGGGTTGGTCTCCCTGCCGGACTGGTTGGTGTGGGCTGTGGTACTTCTGGCCGGGCTGCTCGCGGTGTACGCACTTACCCGGCTGAGGCCCCGTCGCGAGAGCATGGCCGGGGTGCCCGTCAGCCGTGAGTCGGTCTGGGAGCGTCCCGACATAGGGGCGGGGTTGCGCGGGCTGCTCGGTCGCCTCCGCCGTCGGGGTGATGATCCGCTGAGAGCGCTGATGCACGACCCTGCATGGAGACATACTGCCGAGGTACGGCGCGTGTACCGTGACGTGCAGGAGACGTACGCCCGCGAGGGCCGGGGCAGGGAACCTTCTCAGACCGCATGGGAGCACGCAGCGTCGCAGCCTTCCCCCGCGCTCGCTGAACTGGCCTCGATCTATCAGGAAGTACGCTACAGCACGCGGCCCGCGCCGCCGGAGCTGGCCCGCCGCGCACGTGAGCTACGGGCACAGGTTAGGGGAGAACTCAGAACCAGGGAATAACCGCAGAGACGCCAGGAGCGACAGAGGAAAAACCTCTGTCGCTCCTGGCGTTGGATGTCGCGCGATGTGACTTACGACTGGGTCGTCTGAGTCTGGGGGTCGAGCTGGCTGGCCATGCCCGGTCCGGTAGGTGCGCTGGATTGCGTGGAGTCCGCGGTCGGCGGAACGCCCGCCGCGCCTGCTGGCTCCTCGGCCGGAAGCTGGTCTGCTGCCTGCGCGAGCGTCGGGCGCTCCGCTGCGGGCGTGGCTACCGGGGCCTGCTGCGACGTCGTCTTGCTCTTTGGCTCCTGCCGCCTGTTCAGGCGTCGCATGAAGCGGTCCACCTGGCCGGCAGTATCCACAATACGCTGCTCGCCCGTATAGAACGGGTGGCAGTTGGAGCAGAGGTCAGTGCGTAGTGTCGAGCGGGTAGACATAGTCTTCCAACTGTTCCCGCAGGCGCACGTCACCGTTGCCTCTACATACTTCGGATGAATGTTTGCCTTCATTTAATGTCTCTTGCCTGTATCTCTATAGTTTCAGTTACGCCTGCAGGGTGGCTGGATAGACGCTGACCTGCCGCTGATCCCTGTCGCCGAAGCGGGCGAATCTTACCTCGCCATCAATGAGCGCGAAGATCGTGTGGTCCTTCCCGAGCCCGACGTTCTCGCCAGGGCGAATCTTGGTGCCGCGCTGGCGGACGATGATGTTGCCCGCACGCACCTTCTCTCCGCCGAACTTCTTGACCCCGAGCATCTTCGGGTTGCTGTCGCGCCCGTTGCGGGAGCTGCCTACACCCTTCTTATGTGCCATGTTAAGCCTCGCTTTCCTCCGTGGCAGCCTGCGGGGCTGCTATATCTTGAACGTCCGTGGCTCGTGCGCTTATTCCCTCGGCCGCTATCTCGTTGACCTTCACGCGGGTGTAGGTCTGCCGGTGGCCCTGGTGCTTCCGGTAGCGCTTCTTCGCCTTGAACTTGAAGATCTCTATCTTCGGCCCGCGCGTCTCGGAAACCACTGTGGCCCGCACAGTGGCGCCCGCGACCGTCGGCTTGCCGATCCGCACGTCGTCGCCATCAACGATCATGAGGACCTCTCCAAGCTCGACAGTTTCACCGGGCTCGAAGCCCAGCGCCTCAAGCTGTATCTCGTCCCCAACGGCCACTTTGTACTGTTTGCCGTTGCTGCGTACCACTGCGTACAATGCTGATTGTCCTCCAGATTCAGAGCGGGCCCAGATACCGCGCGTGAAATCGTAGCTCACGAAGACCAATTATACCGACACAGCATGCGATGCGTCAAAGCGCGCGACGCGTCACAAAAGTCTTGCTCGACCGGTGCTCAAGCAGCGCTACAACGAGCCGAAGCCGGTGCTGCAGACACGGACCCCTGAGATGGATGCCAGGAACGGGTTCGAGAGCGAGTTGACCAGGCGAGCCGCTTGCCCCACGCCTGAAATGGTCTACAGCGGCTGGTGCTGACCTGAGATCAATGACCGCGCCTCAACGATGTCCCGCGCGATCTGGCGCACCAGCACGTCCACGCTCTCGAACTTGCGCTCTTCGCGCAGACGGCGCAGGAAGCGCACCCGGAGCGTCTCTCCATACAGATCGCCCGACCAGTCAAGGATGTGTAGCTCCACACTCCGCGTTCCAGAATCGAATGTAGGGCGGATGCCGATGTTCAGAACGCCGTACAGGTCCCGCTCAGGCTGTAGGGCGGCCGTGGCACTGCAGAAGTAGACGCCGTTGCGGGGAACAAGGATCTCGTCCGGGAGGCGAACGTTCGCGGTAGGCACACCAATGGTTCGGCCCCTGCCAAAGCCCTCCACAACAGTTCCTGAGAGCTCAAACGGTCTGGTGAGAAGCCTGGCCGCCAGCTCCACGTTGCCCTCGCCGGCCAGAGCTTCTCGAATACGGGTACTGGATACGGGAGCGCCCTCAACCCAAACCGCCGGTACGTCCTCCATACTCCAGCCCAACTCCGCTCCCAGCAGCCGCAGCTCCGCTACGCCCGCCTCGCGCCCCCGGCCAATGCGGAAGTCCTTCCCGACCACGAGGTGCCGGAGCGGCAGCTCCTCGCCCAGACGCTCGAAGAACTCGCGCGCTGTGAGCGCGGCGAGCGCGGCGTCGAACCGCTGCACTCTCACCTCGGCCACGCCTAGTTCCCTTATGCGCCTGGTCCGCTCCTCCAGCTGCATAAGGTACGGAATCTCCTTCACACCATGCACGACGCTTCGGGGGTGAGGGACGAAGGTTAGGGCAGCGGGGACGAGGCCGCGCAACCGAGCTGCCTCAACGGTGCGACGCAGAACCTCCTGGTGACCGAGGTGGACTCCATCGAACGTGCCTATGGCGAGAGCGTACGGGCCGCCGGGAGTAGAGGTGCTTGCGGGTGCTGTATCTGTCACGCCATTACTTTAGCAAGAACGTGGGCGACAGGCTACCCTCTTCGCTCACGCTGAGCAGCGACAGCAGGGCCCCGTCTTCCTCGTAGGCCCGTACAGAAGTTCCAGGGGGGACTGAGAAGGCATGCGTCAGGGGAGCGCCGTTGCGAACTGCGTCCGCCTGCTGGCCGGTGAGCAGCATCGCGGGTGTATCTCGGAGGAGCATGTCGGGCGGTATCAGAACCTTGTCGAAGCCGAGCGTCCGAGCTGCTTCATGCATCTCAGGTGCCGTGAGCGCGTCCTCGAGACGGAACGGACCTACCCGCGTGCGTACCAGCCGCGTGAGATGTCCGACCGTACCGAGCGCCGCTGCGATATCCCTGCCCAGCGAACGTACGTACGTCCCTGAGGAACAGGTAACTTGGAAGGTAAGAGTGTCGCCCGCAAGGCCCAACAGCGCGAGCTCGTGAATCTCCACGGTCCTGGCAGCGAGATCTACAACTCCTCCAGCCCGTGCTATCTCGTACGCGCGCCGTCCGCCGATTCTCGCGGCGGAGTACGCGGGCGGCGTCTGCTCCAGCGCGCCGACAAAGCTGGACAGGCAGGATCTGACTTGAGACTCGGTGAGGGCGGGAACGTCCGCAGCAGTTTGGACTTCCCCTTCGAGGTCCAAACTGTCCGTCTCCAGACCGAGGCGTAGCTGCGCCTCGTACGTCTTCGGAAAAGAGTGCAGCCGGTCAACTAGCCGGGTGGCCCTGCCCACTGCGACAGGGAGCAGACCCGAAGCGAAGGGGTCGAGGGTGCCGCCGTGGCCCACCCGCCGGGTGCCGGCCAGCCTGCGCACGGACCCAAGAAGGCTCTGCGAACCCGGACCGACCGGCTTGTACAGGAGCACAAACCCTGAGGCGGCTGCGGGCTGAAAGCCCGCCCCTACCGTTGCTCACCCTCTTCGTTGTCCCCGTCCTGCTCGGGCGGGATCACCTCGTCGAGCAGCTTGCTGATGTGGACCGCGTGCTGCACGCTTCGGTCCGGCTGGAAGCGCAGCTCCGGCACGTGCCGCAACGCCATCCGCCGGCCTAGCTCCGTCCGCAGAAAGCCGGAGGCCTTTCGCAGCGCGGTCATAGAGAGGCGCTCGTCATATTCGCTTCCAAGCACGCTCACATGTACGCGGGCGTGCTTGAGGTCGGGTGAGACATCAACGCCGGTCACCGTAAGCATGCCGATACGCGGGTCGCGCACCTCGCGGACCAGCAGGTCGCCGAGGATGCGCCTGATCTCCTCGGCGACCTGTTCAGTACGGCGGCTCATTTACCGCCGTACCTGTTCCTGGTGGTAGAACTCCATGTTGTCGCCTTCTTCGAACTCGCTGAAGTTCGTCAGCTGCAGTCCGAACTCGAAGCCGGTCGCGACCTCACGCACGTCATCCTTGAAGCGCTTCAGTGAGGCAATGGTGCCGTCGTGAATCACAGCGCCGCCACGGAGGACGCGCACCCTGTCGTTGCGCAAGCCCCTGCCGTCGAGCATGTACGAGCCAGCAGCCTGCTCGCGACCCGGCAGGCGGAACACCTGGCGCACCTCGGCATACCCGTCAATGACCTCGCGGTACTCCGGGTCCAGCATGCCCGACAGCGCCGCCCTGACATCATCCACGAGGTTGTAGATAATGTTGTAGAAGCGGATGTCTACGTTCTCCGACTCTGCAACGCGACGGGCTGCGGGGTCGGGCCGAACGTTGAAGCCGATGATGATCGCGTCCGAGGCAGCCGCAAGACGCACGTCTGACTCGGAGATGGTCCCTGTTCCGCTGTACACGACGGAAACGTTCACGCCCTCGTCAGTTATCTGCCCGAGCGCGTGCTGGATCGCGCCAATGGAACCTTGTACGTCGGCCTTGAGCACGACGCGCAGTTCCTTGGCCTTGTTCGCGGCCGCGCCCTTGAACAACTCGTCGAGTGTCTTCGGCCGGGCCAGGGTAGTCGTCGCCATCTGAGCCGTTCGAGCGCGCTGGTCAGCGACCTCGCGAGCCAAACGCTCGTCTGCGACAACCATCAACTGGTCACCCGCCTGCGGCACGCCTTCCAGACCCTGGATGCGGACGGGCGTCGAGGGCTCCGCCTTGCGCAGTTTCTGGCCCTTGTCATCGTACATGGCGCGTACGCGACCGAGCATAGCGCCAGCCAAAACGGAGTCGCGCAGCTTGAGAGTGCCGTTGTGTACGAGCACCGTCGCGGTCGGGCCCTGGTTCGGGTCCACACGCGCCTCGATGATGACGCCCTCAGCCGGTCGGTTCGGGTTCGCCGTAAGCTCGCGCATGTCCGCGACGAGCAGGATGATACCCAGCAGGTCGTTTATGCCTGTGCGAGTCAGAGCGGATACGTTGATGAACGGAGTGTCGCCGCCCCAGTCGTCGGGTACAAGTCCCTGGTCTGAGAGCTGCTGTTTCACGCGGTCGGGGTTCGCGCCCTCCCGGTCTATCTTGTTCACTGCGACAACTATGGGCACTTCCGCTGCACGGGCGTGAGCCAGCGCCTCAAGCGTCTGGGGCATGACTCCGTCGTCGGCCGCCACGACGAGCACCACGATGTCGGTCACCTGCGCGCCGCGAGCGCGCATCGCCGTGAACGCCTCGTGGCCTGGAGTGTCCAGGAACGTGATCTTGCGCCCCTGTACCTCCACCTGGTACGCGCCGATATGCTGGGTGATGCCTCCGGCCTCGCCCTCGACGACGTTCGTCCGCCGGATCGCATCAAGCAGCCGCGTCTTGCCGTGGTCAACATGACCCATCACCGTCACCACTGGCGGCCTCGGCTGCAGGGCCGCAGCACCGTCCCTCTGAGGCTGCTGCTGCTCCTCGAGCTGCGCGACCAGGCGCTCCTCGTCCGTCTGTGGGATGACGAGCCGTGTCTGGTAGCCCAGGTCGGAGGCGATGATCTCAGCCGTCTCGTAGTCAATCTGCTGGTTGATCGTAGCCATCACGCCGTTGCGGATCAGCGAGCCGATTACCTGAGGCGGGCTAATCCCGAATGAGTCGGCCAGATCCTTTACAGTCATGATAGGCGGCAACTCGATGATTCGCCTGGTGCGCACTGTTACGGCTGATGTCCGCCCTGCGCCTACCTGACCGCCACGCGGCCCCCGGCCATCGTTAACCCCGCCTCTGCCAGGGGCGCCGCCCCTGTTGTTGCCACCACCACGCTGCGGCCCTCCGCCGCGCCTACCGCCACTACCACCGCGGCGTCCACCGCCGACCGTGGTGGTAGTGCCGTCGCGCCTACCGGTCGAATCCCCATTGTTACGGTTACTCATACCTTTTCCTCCTCAAAGCGGCTCTTCGCCGCCCACAATATAACGTGGTAGCGCCGACCCCTCAGGAGTCGGCGCTACGTGCCTCCTCGTCCGTCACCTTCGCGAGCAGCTGCTCGGCTACTCCCGGCTCCACGGGCGCTTTCAGAGCCCTGGAGAGCGAGCCGGTGCCGAGAGCCTTTCGAGCGCACTCCGTACTGGCGTGAACGTACGCACCCCGACCGTTCTTCTTCCCGGTCGGGTCGAGCTCGACGACCTGCTCAGGCGTGCGTACCATACGCAGGAGTCCCCGCTTGCCCGCGACCTCCCGGCACGCCACGCACGTGCGTTGCGGCTGCTTCCTGACGCGTCCCGGCGTCTTTGCCTGGGTGGGCATTAGCGATCCGCCGATGTAGGTTCTGGTGATTCCTCGACGACCGCGCCCTGAAGGCTCGCCGCTGCGTCAACCGCGTCCTGCGTGCTCGCATCCGGCCCAAGCTCGCGCATCAGACTCTCCGCGCTGCGAATGTCTATACGCCAGCCGGTGAGATTCGCAGCCAGACGCGCGTTCTGTCCGTTCTTGCCGATAGCAAGCGAGAGCTGCCGCTCGGGAACGATTACGGTCGCGGTGTTTTCCTGTGGTTCGAGCGTTACGCTCGTTACCTGGGCGGGTGAGAGCGCCCGCGCGATATACGTAGACGGGTCCTCGCTCCACTGGATGATGTCAATCTTCTCGCCATGGACCTCGTCCACGACGTTCTGCACCCGTATGCCCCGCACGCCTACGCAACTGCCCACCGGATCAATACCGGGCTGCCTTGCCGCGACCGCGACCTTCGAGCGCTCGCCCGCAACGCGCGCGATGCCTTTGATCTCGACGGTGCCGTTGTATATCTCTGGCACCTCGATCTCGAACAGCCGCTTGAGCAGGTTCTTGTCCCGGCGTGACACGATAATCTGCGGACCCTTCGGAGTGCGCTGCACCCGCTGGAGCAACACCTTGAGCCGCTGGCCGGAGCGGTACGACTCGGACTCTACCTGCTCACTCCGTGGCATGATCGCCTCGGCCTTGCCCAGCTCCACGATGGCAAGCGTCGGCTCCAGACGGGCCACAACCCCGTTGACGAGCTCGCCTTCCCGGTCCGCGAACTCACCGTACACTGTTTCGTGCTCCGCCTCGCGGATCTTCTGCAGCATCACCTGCTTCGTCATCTGCGCCGCGATGCGTCCGAACCCACTTGGCGGATTGATGTTCTCGCGCACAAGGTCGCCTATTCTGGCGTCTCGCTGGAGCTTGCGAGCGTCCTGGAGGCTGATCTCGGTTTGCGGGTCCTGCACCGGCTCGGCCACGCGCATCATGCGGTACACCTGCGCCTGCCCGGTGTTATGGTCCATCTCTACCTCGACCTCGTACGGCGGGTTGTAGTTGCGCACGAAGACGGCCTTGACGGCTTGCTCCACCGAGCTGATGAGGACTTCCCTCGAGATACCGCGCTCCAGGCTGAGTTGCGAGATCGCCGCGTAGAATTCTCCCCTCATAGCGCGTCACCTCCTGATTATGGCTTGTTACATCTGCCTCATATACAAAAGAAGTGGGGCAAGCCCACTTCCGAGTCACCCTTTTTCGTTTCGTCAATTATACCACTTGCACACCAGGGTGATGTCAAAGTCCGAATTCATGTCGCACTCGCCCCACTGTGGACATCCAAACGGCCCCTGGACAGACTGTTTTGAGGGCAAATGGGCAGGCAGAGCGACCGTATATGGGGCTTGCAGGCAGCCTGCTTCCCACCGACAGCGACTTTGACATCGCCCTGCTTGCACACTGACAACGTGCGTTTCGGTCCGGCTCAACTGGTATAATGACCGCCATTCGGGGCTGTATTTCTTACGGTGTATGTGTCCCCGGATAGAGTATAAACCCTTTATCAAGAACGTTTTTGGAGGATTTTGCATGGCGCGAGTGGCAATAAACGGTTTCGGAAGAATAGGCAGACAGGTCTTCAAAACTATGCGTACCTACTACCCCGATGAGCTCGAGGTGGTGGCGGTAAACGACCTTACGGACAATGAAACCCTGGCTCACCTACTTAAGTATGATTCCAACTACGGTCGTTACGAGGCCGACATCAGCGTGACCGATTCTTGCATCAGGGTGGACGACGTCGAGCTATCGGTCTATAGCCAGCGCGATTGGACGCAGCTGCCCTGGGCCGAGCTGGGCGTTGACCTCGTGGTCGAGTCCTCCAGCGTCGGCACTGACGCCGACCGTGCTCGTGCCCACCTGGCCGCAGGCGCAAAGAAGGTCGTCATCTCGGCGCCCGCGAAGAACGAGGACATCACGCTCGTGTACGGGGTAAACGAGGACCTCTACGACCCGGAGCAGCACCACATCATCTCGAATGCTTCGTGCACGACGAACGCGCTCGCTCTCGTCACAAAGGTGCTGCTTGAGAGCTTTGGCATCGTCCGAGGCATGGTCACCACCGTACACTCCTACACAAACGACCAGGTCATCCTCGACGCGCCGCACAAGGACCTTCGGCGGGCTCGCTCCGCGCCTACCAACATGATCCCGACGACCACGGGCGCGGCGCGCGCTCTCGGAACCGTCCTGCCTGACGCGCAGGGCAAGCTCGACATGTTCGCCTTGCGCGTGCCTACTCCCACTGTGAGCCTCATTGATTTCGTTGCTGAGCTAGAGCGAGACACCACTGTAGAGGAGCTGAACCGCTGCTTCCAAGAGGTCGCCTCCGGCAAGCTGGAGCGCGTGATGGGCTACACCGAGGAGCCGCTCGTCTCGGGCGACTTCAAGGAAGAGAGCCGCACCACTGTTATTGACGGCTTGTCCACGATGGTTGTAGGTAACAGGATGGCGAAGGTCATCTCCTGGTACGACAACGAGTGGTCGTACTCGGTGCGCCTCGCCGACGTGCTGGCAATGATAGCCAACCGCGGTCTCTAACGCTGCCGATGCGCGAGTTACAGAGCCTGGACGTGCGTGGGCGGGCGGTTCTCGTCCGCGCCGACTTCAACGTGCCCCTCGGCCCCATGGGCGAGGTGGTGGACGACACGCGCATTCGCGCAGCCGTACCGACCCTTCGCTGGCTGGTTGGGCAAGGCGCGTCCAGGCTTGTGCTCGCGTCGCATCTGGGACGCCCGAAAGGGCCTGACGCCCGGTGTAGCCTGCGACCTGTCGCAGACAGACTATCGAAGCTTCTGGACATGCCGGTCGCGCTGCTCCCCGTCGAGCTCGACGAAGCAAGGCTCGCCGCCAGCGCCGCGCCTGAAGGCAGCGTGTTGCTGCTCGAAAACACACGCTTCTATCCGGGCGAGACCGCGAATGATGCCGAATTCGGCCGCCGTCTCGCATCCCTGGCGGAGCTGTTTGTCCAGGATGCTTTCGGCTCCGTGCATCGAGCGCACGCGAGCACTGTCGCGGTAGCGCGACTGCTGCCCTCCGCGGCCGGACTGCTCCTTCAGCGCGAGGTAGAGGTGCTCTCAAGTTTGCTCCAGCAGACTGGTGGCTCCTTTACGGCGGTTCTGGGGGGGGCGAAGGTGAGCGACAAGATTGGGGTAATTGACAACCTGCTGCCGAGGGTTGGGGCTCTCCTGATAGGCGGCGCGATGGCGAACACCTTCTTGCTGGCCCAGGGACACCGGATGGGCGCGAGCCTGATCGAGCCGGACGCCGTCGAGGTGGCGAGCTCGCTGCTGTCGGGTGAGTGGTCTCGGAAGATACTGTTGCCGTCGGATCTCGTCTTCGCCGAGTCGCTGGACCGGCCCGAGACCGCCCAGACCGTGCAGGTAGGGCAGGCGCCGGGTAATGGGGCCGCGTACGACATCGGCCCCGCCACTGTTCAGGCTTTCGGTGAGAAGATACGAACGTCCGAGACCGTGTTCTGGAACGGTCCGATGGGAGTGTTCGAGACCGAACGCTTTGCGCGGGGAACGTACGCTGTCGCGAGCGCGGTGGCGGACTGCCCCGGCTTCTCCGTTGTCGGTGGTGGTGACTCCGTAGCCGCTGTCGAGCGCTCCGGCTACGCAGACCGCATAGATCACATCTCGACCGGAGGGGGAGCTTCGCTTGAGTTCCTGGAGGGGCGCCTGCTGCCAGGCATAGCGGCGCTCGAAGAGCCAGCACATGCGTAGGCCGCTCGTAGCCGGCAACTGGAAGATGAATACCTCGTACGCGGAGGCCCAGGCTCTGGCCCAGGGAATTCGCGAGCGCGCCTCTGCCTCTCCCGTCGAGGTGGTGCTCTGCCCGCCCTTCGTGTGGCTCGATCTCGTCCGGCGTATCCTCGCGGACACGGACATCGCGCTCGGCGCGCAGGATGTCTTCTGGGAGGACCACGGGCCGTACACCGGCGAGGTGTCCCCCGCACAGGTGAGAGAGTTGTGCAAGTACGTCATCGTTGGTCACTCGGAACGTCGCACGCTCTTCAACGACACGTACGAGGCGGTCAGGAAGAAGTGCAGCGCCGCAATCGCCGCGGGACTCGTTCCCATTCTCGCCGTCGGCGAGGACGCGGCAGAACGCGAGAGCGGGCGCACAGAGGAGGTCGTGTGTGCGGAGCTCGCTGCTGCCCTACCCGAGCCGCCTTCCGGCCCCATCGTAGTGGCCTATGAGCCCATCTGGGCCATCGGCAGGGGTTATCCAGCCGATCCCGAGGAAGCTCAACGCATTGCGCGCCTCATCCGCTCGCAGCTCGCACAGTTGGGGTGCGATGATGAGAACACGCCGATACTATACGGCGGCAGCGTGAGCGCAGCTACCTTCGAAGGGTTCGTGAGCCAGCCGGACATTGATGGCGCGCTCGTTGGCTCGGCAAGCCTGGACGCCGAGCAGTTTGCCCTCCTCGTAGAGATCGCGTCCCGAACGCAGTTCTAGGGAAAGCAGGTTCGTACGGGCGTTGCTTCCGTGTTCCCGCTGTGGGTTCCCTGAGAACCGCGACGAAGGTCCGGCGCGCAACGCTACCCTTGCAGCCGTCATGCTGCCCTGGGAGGTGTTCTCCACTGAACGCAACTCGATTTGCAGTCCACCGCCTGCGTTGTTATAATCCGCATGAAGGAGCGTTGAGCATTGCAGCAAGCAGCCGAAGTTGGACAGATCATCCTTTCCGTCATCCTCATAGCAGTGATCCTGTTGCAGACAAAGGGCAGCAGCTTCAGCGGCGCTATGGGGGGTGACACGGGCTCGATCTATCGTCGCCGCCGGGGGCTGGAGAAGACGCTCTTCCAGCTCACCATCGCCCTTGCGGCCTTTTTCGTAGCGGTAGCTGTATTCAGCGCCGCGGTTACCCGTTAAGCCGGTATAGGAGGACTGAGATGCCTTTTGGACTAGGTGGGCCGGAGCTTATACTGATACTCCTGGTCGTCATGCTCGTGTTCGGTGCGAGCAGGATTCCTGAGTTGGGGCGCGGCCTCGGCACGGGCATACGTGAGTTCAAGGACAGCGTAACCGGCAAGGGTGATGACGACACCGAGCCCCGCACTCCGGAGCTCAAGGGCTAAAGCAAGCCTTACAACCGATTCATCAGCGTGATAACCGGGCAGCATCACCGTGCTGCCCGGTTTGCTGTATCCTGCCCTGCTCCCACGCTCGTGTTCGCTGCACTGCCGCTCGTTGTGGAGGCGTCGTGGGCTATGTCTCCATCCTCCGCATGCCCTGTTGCTGCCCGCACTCGTCCTGCAACTCCCCAAAATCTGCGTTATAATGCCGACAGGACGCCCCGAACTCCGCCCGAGGTAGCATATTGAGCCAGGAACACACGGATTACCCGACAAACATGCCCTATGACCCGCAGGCTCAGGGGCAAGCTGCTACGAAGGCTGTTGAGACGCGGCGAAAGCAGCGGAGCCGAGCACGGGAGCTTATCGAGACCCTCGTGTTGACCGCGCTCATCTTCTTCGCCGTACGTGGTGTGGTTCAGTCGTTCCGCGTCGAGGGCGAGAGCATGCTTCCAAGCCTTCAGTCGGAGGAGCTCCTGATGGTCAACAAGGCCGTGTATTGGCACACCGACGAGGACTCCCCGCTTGCTTTCCTCGCTCAGACCGACTCCGGCGGCAGTGAACGGTTCGTGTTGCATCCACCCCAGCACGGGGATGTTATCGTGTTCCATGCTCCGAGGGACCCGGGGAAGGATTACATAAAGAGGGTCATAGGCGTGCCGGGTGACTTCATCGAGATCCGCGAGGGTCGCGTATGGCGCAACGGGCAGCAACTCCATGAACCATACCTCGACGCTGCCAACCGCGCAGAGAGTGGATACCCAGGGCAGCGCGAGCAGTGGACGGTGCCTACGGATAATCTCTTCGTGCTTGGTGACAATCGGCTTGGCAGTAGCGACTCGCGGACCTGGGGGTTCGTTCCATACGACAACGTCGTTGGAAAGGCTGTATTCACATACTGGCCGGTTGGGGAGCTAGGAGCGGTGCCGGGCTCCCTGCTGCCACCGCTCCTGGGGCGCCTGGCACGCTAGATGGCATACGGTGTGCTTTGTTCACCCTAAAAGGGGGATAGCGTGTGGCACGATGCTCGAGAGGAGTAGCGCAATGGTAGAGGCTGTGATCGAGGCGATACGAGTAAACGTCATCAACGACAACCATGTGGTTGTGCTAAAAGAGGTGGATGGCCCGCGGGTGGTGCCGATCTGGATAACGAACGAGGTAGCGAACTCCATAGCCCTGGTACTGCAAGGCGCCGATGTGCCCCGCCCCCTCACACACGACCTCCTGCGCTCTGTTATCTACGAGATGGGCGGCACTGTAAGTCGTGTGGTGGTGAATGACCTCAAGGACAGCATCTTCCACGCGCTTATCGAGATAGACTTGAACGGGCGGCGCATTCAGATAGACTCCCGATCCAGCGACGCTATAGCGCTAGCGGTACGCACTAACTCACCAATCTACGTCGAGGACCACGTCATTGACCAGGCGGGATTCACGATGCAGTTGGAGTCTCCCGCCGAGACGACGGAACCTGAGGAGACCCCTTCACCCAGTCAGCAGTTGGACCCGGTGGAGACGGAGAGGCTAATGGTCTTCCGCGAGTTCGTGAACAACCTGGACCTGGACGACCCCAAGCGCGAGAGCGAGTAAGTAAGGTAGCACCGCAATAGTAAGCGAGGGCAATCGCCGCGCCGCCCTGTTGCAGCGGTTGCAGGATGGCCTGGGCTATCGGTTCAACGAGCCAGACCTGCTGCGGAGCGCGCTCGTACACCGCTCCTACGCCAACGAGCAAAGGAAAGCTTCCAGCGCGGGCACGAGCGGGCGCGACCCGGCGCGTCAGCGGGCTACTAACGAGCGATTGGAGTTCCTTGGTGACGCCGTGCTGACCTTCGTCGTCGCGGACCGTCTGTACAACCGATACCCGCGAGCGAGCGAGGGAGAGCTGACGCGGGCCCGAGCAAACCTGGTCAACAAGCGAACGCTGGCTGAGGTCGCGCGTACCCTTGAGTTAGGAGAGGCCGTTCTGATGGGGAAGGGCGCCAGGGCTGAGGGCGGGCCGAGACTCGACTCCATCCTCGCGGACACCTTCGAGGCAGTGCTCGGCGCGACTTACCTCGATGGAGGGGTGGCCGCCTGTCAGACCGTCGTTGACCGGTGTCTGCTGGAGCGTGTGCTTCCAGAGGGTGAGTGGCGGAGCGAAAAGGACGCGAAAAGCCGGCTGCAGGAGATCACTCAGGCACGGCACAAGGTAGCGCCCACGTATATCGTGCTGTCGGGGCCGCCTGCCGAAGAGTTTTTCCACGTCGAGGCGCTCCTCAACGGATCGAGCCTCGGAGCCGGTCAAGGGGCGAGCAAGGGAGAGGCCGAGCAGGCAGCCGCCGCCCAAGCGCTGCAGAACCTGCAATCCGCCGCATTATAGCCAAGACTTTCTCATCGCGGTGCGACCGCGCTCACGCCTGGCGCCACCTCGTCTGCCTTCCCAAAGGCCTGGTGTTTGCGTCCTCCGCGGGTTGGGAGCGGCACGACGGACGAGAGATTGTATTACGAGGAGGCGCGATGCAAGGGAAACGGAGCACCAGGGGACTGAGACTTCTCGGCTTGCGAGCGAGGGAGGAGGAGACGCTTGGATCAGGCTTCTTCAACGACGTCCGTGGCCTGGCCGGTGAGAAGGTAATCAAGGTCGCGAAGCCGTACGGCCCGCTGCGCCAGCCGCTGAGCTGGCTGCTGCGCAACCGGCGGGAGCACGTACAGGTCGAGCCCTACCTGCGCGTCCCAGCCACCTACCACGTCCGCATGCGGACTGCACACGGCAAGCCCGTGAGCGTTATTCTGCAAAGAAAGCTGGCGGGAAGGCTGCTCTCGCAGGTTCCTGACGCCGAGTTATACGGTCCAAGCATGCGCCGCGAGCTGACAGGTCTGAACGCCGCCCTCGACAGGTGCTCGCGAGAGCTGGGCTGGCTTCCGGACGTGATAGGAGGACCGCCGCGCTGGGGGATGCACGATGTCCGCCGCAGCAACAACCTGCTGGTGGACGTGAACGCTCGCATCTGGCTCATAGACCCCGGCGCGCTCTTCTTCTGGTTCTCCCGCCGCAATATCATCGGAAGGGTGTATACGGGCGTGTTGCTACGCAGCGCCCGCAGGCTTGCAAGGCGAGGAACCAAGAGATAGAGGTGAGGCTCGTGCATCAGTCCCGAGCGCTCACTCCTCGCCTACAGCAGCTCGATGTGCTTGAACGCCTCCGCGTAGCGCACACCGATGCGCTCGCCCGTGAGCTCCGCCCACTGGATAACGCGGTCCTGCCAGTTCGGCAGGTGTCCGAGCTGACTGGCGTGGCAGCCGAGCGAGGTCAGCTTCCTGTCCATGTAGTCGCTTATATCTTCGAGGTGGTCCGGCGCGTCGGTGCTGAACAGGAAGACGTGAGAGGTGTGGTGCGGCTCGAGCCCCGCCACTAGCTGTTCGGGTACGTAGAGGTGGTCGCGGGCCGCGACTATCGCGTCAATGCTTACTGTGCCGATAGCGCGATGATCTGGGTGTACCTGGTACGACCGCCACGGATCGTGCGTGACGAGCGCGTCCGGCTCGAACTTGCGGATAAGTGCGCTTATCTGGTTGCGGAACGCCATCGTCACCTCGAGCTCGCCATCGCGATGTCGGAGGAACGTTACGTCCGCTATGCCGAGCACATCAGCCGCACTCCGCTGCTCCCGCTCGCGGATATCTGACATGGCGTGGGGAGACATATCTCGATCCTTGGTCCCCTTATCACCGCTTGTAGCGAGTACCAGATGGACCTGTGAGCCTGCGTCGGCCCACTTGGCAACCGTACCGCCGCACGTAAACTCCATGTCGTCGGGGTGGGCGACAACCACCAGCACGCTCTTCGGGACAATCGTATTGTTCTGCAACACACCAACTCCTATAAACAGCAATGAGTGATGAGTAACGAGCCATGAGCGTTATACACTCATCACTCGTCGCTCATCACTCATAAGCGGCCCCGGAGGGACTCGAACCCCCGGCACGCGGTTTAGGAAACCGCTGCTCTATCCTCTGAGCTACGGGGCCAGCAGCCGTGAAAGTATAGCAAATGAGGACCGAACGATGAGGCAGCCAAGCGGCGTTCGCAGCGCGAAACACTGTAGAGACGTTGCATGCAACGTCTACACGCAATGTCTGCGCGCCGTGTCCATCCCACCAACACTGCCTCTGAAACTGCCTGGGAGTGGACCGACCTGCAGGCCCAGAGAAGGTCGCAAGCAGCACGATTGGCATTGCGGACAGGCTGCACAGGCCGCGAACGTGCGACTTGACGAGCCCGACCATTTGGCCCATCATACGATAAGTCAAGCCCAAGGTCGCCATGCTTGACGGTAATCGCCTCGACGTACCCCAGAGGAGGAGCAGACATGCTCGACGTACTATCCATCCCAGCGCCCTGGTACATTATCGGCCCGCTGATGGGTCTCGTTATCGCCGGCATGTACGCTGTCAGCAACAAGCATCTGGGGGTTAGTGGATCGTACGTGCAGTTCGTAGATCGCGCTCGTGGCCGTCCGATGGAGGTGTGGCGCTTGTGGTTTCTCGCTGGTCTTATGGTCGGCGCCGTGCTAGTGGCTGTCCTGGGTGAAGCCCCGCAGTTTGGTCTGCGGTATGGGCGGCTGGGAGAGGTCCTCCCGATTGGCGCGCTGGTCGCCGTCCTCTTCCTCGGAGGCATGCTGATCGGCTTCGGGGCGCGCTGGATGGGTGCTTGCACCTCTGGGCATGGCCTGTCTGGATGCTCGACTAGATCGAGAGGCAGCTTTGTCGCCACGGTCACATTCTTCTTTACGGCAGTAATGGTGACGTTGCTGCTCCACTGGCTGACCGGGGGCGCGCTGTGAACCGCCTCAACCTCACCTCACTGCTCTTCGGACTCGCCTTTGGTTTTCTGTTCGCCGCCGCCGGCTTCAACCAGTACGACATCGTTCATGCAACCCTTCTGCTGGAGTATCTCGATCCCTTCTTCGTAATGGGATCCGCTGTTGGGACGGCTATGCTGACCCTTTGGTTGCTGGAGCGGCGCGGTTGGCGGACACCGCTTGGGGGCCGCCTCGAGCTGCGGCGCTGGCCTGCGGAGCGGAAGCACATCTACGGGGGAATCATGTTCGGGACCGGCTGGGCGGTTACCGGGGCTTGTCCCGGTACTGTTGCCGCGATGCTGGCAGCGGGCAGCGCGCTGAACCTGGTCACCCTCGTGGGCATCCTGGTCGGCATCGCTCTGCGGGACATCGTGGCACAGAGGGCGCAGCGTGCTGCACGTGAGCCTGGGGTTTCATCCGTAGTCGCCTCGGAGGTGGGCTGACAGGAACGCGAGTGGTGGCAGTGGGAGCGTCGAGGGGGGCGCAAGCTGATGCGGGAGATCAGACAGCCGGGTGAGTACCAGTACACTTTCGGACCGTACGCTGAGCCTATCGCGACGGTCCGGTTGGGCGAAAGCGTCATCATGCATACGGAGGATGCGTTCGGTGGCAAGCTTGTCTCGGAGGACCAGTCACCTAGCTCCGTGCTCGGACCTTATCTGAACCCCCAGACCGGCCCCATCTACGTGGAAGGGGCGGAGCCGGGCGACACACTCGTCGTCCGCATCGAGCAGATAGAGCCCTCTCGCGACTGGGCCGTTTCCTGCCTGATCCCTTACTTCGGTGGCCTTACCTCGACCAGGTTCACTGCAATGCTGCAGTCCCCCCTCCCGGAAAGGACCTGGATCTACGCGCGAACGGGGTCCGGCGGCTACTCCTGGAAGGGCCGTTGGGAGATTCCGTGGGCGCCGTTTCTGGGAACAATTGGTACAGCCCCGCACATCGAGGCCGTTTCGTCGCTGTCCCCCGGGGCGCATGGCGGCAATATGGATGTGCCGGACGCGACCGTCGGCAATACGTTGTACTTCCCGGTCCACCATCCGGGGGCTCTCTTCTACGCGGGAGATGTCCACGCGGGGCAGGGGCAGGGAGAGCTGTGCGGCGTCGCCCTGGAGATATCCGCTAGGGTCACCCTCAGCTTCGACGTTATCAAGAGCAAAGAGATCAACTGGCCGCGGATCGAATCACCGGAGGCGATTATGACGGTCGGAAGTGCCCGGCCGATGGAGGATGCTGCGCGCATCGCCTATAGCGAACTGGTCCTCTGGATGGAGTCGGAGTATGGCTTCGACAGGCTGGATGCCTACCAACTGCTCACGCAGGCGGGGCGCTGCTACGTCGGCAACATGGTGGACCCTAATTACTCGCTCGTTGCCTCCTGCCCCAAGCATTATCTGCCGCGGGGCAGGAACCCGACTGCTGAGCCCGACGAATCGGGGAAGCCGGTTGGGGTATGAGGAAGCCCGGTTCGGAGGCGCTGGCTAAACGCGGTATACGCGGCGGAAGAGCGGCACTCGCTCCCACGGGCGTAACCTGGAGAGCAGCAGTAGCGCTGTGCCGGCGGCGAGAGTGTTTACTGCCACGTCCTTCACGCCCGCCTTGCGTCCAGGTGTGAAGCTCTGGTGGATCTCGTCGCTAACGCCGTAGAGGATCGCGAGCACGAAGGCCAGCCAAAGACCACGGCGACTGGAACCGGTACCGAACGTTAGCAGGACCGCCAGGATGCCGTAAGCGCCGATATGGCTGAGGTAGTGTGCGAGGCTGGAGTTGGGGAGAGAATCTATGGGCAAGACCGGCTGGCTGGACCAGTAGAAGATAATGCTCATCCAGACCAGGGCGGGGAACCAGCGCAGAAGGTTCGTCATATGCGGGCATTATACGGTGAGCGGCCGCTGTCGGCCAATCGGAACCACCAGGTTTGAAAGTACCGTCTAACTTGTGCTATCCTGCAGTTGTCGGACGGGGCGTGGCGCAGCCCGGATAGCGCGCACGGTTCGGGTCCGTGAGGTCGGAGGTTCAAATCCTCTCGCCCCGACCATTGAAACCCCAGGAAATACCTGGGGTTTCTTGCTTTCTGCTTCTGCTAATCCAGCCTGGAAGCGCATCCAGTCCGGCGAGGAGACGTTGCGCACAACGTCTCTAGGGGCGTCATCCTGCTCCATGTACTGATACAACCGCCAGTCAGTTACCAGAAGTGGGGCGATAGAGCTCACGTGCCGGCGTTGCAGGCGCCCTGTTCCGGTCTCGCTTCCCGGCTTCGCCCGTGGTATCGGCTGCTATAATTCGGCGGCACAGTGAGGAATCGGCTGGCGGCAATTTAGAGCCGAGCGAGAACAGAACGTCAAGACGGAGGTCCTATTTGGGTGCTACCCTGGCTCAGGCAGTTGCTGCTGCTCTGTTGGTTCTCGTGGTGCCAGGATACTGCTGGGCTCGAACGCTCTTTCCCTCCCTGGACTGGGTCGAGAAAGTCACAGTTACAATCGCCCTCTCGCTCTTTCTCGTTCCAACCGCCGCCCTGCTAATTGCCCGTGTGTTTGGCACTGGCATAACTTTGCCTGTTGCCATGGCTGCTGTAATCACAGTTACTGTCGTGGGCTTCCTGCTACAGCTCAGGACGGGCAGCGCGCCCGTGCACCGTCTCTCAGAGCTAAAGTTACCGCCGCTGCGGTCTGCGGCGGTAGTGCCACTGTCTGTCGCTGCCATCCTGATACTCATCGTGAGCCTGCAACGACTGCCCATGAGGCCCTGGGCAGGGTACATCGCACCGTTCATTCTTGCTACGGGGATACTCTATCTGGGAGAGAATGTGTTGCGAGCCAGGCGGTCACATTGCGCCAAGCCCGACGCCATGCACGTTCCCCCATCGGCCGCTGATTACGGGCGGGCCCCAAGTGTTGAGCAGCCGCGCTGGACATCCGCGATCCTGTCGTACCGGGCGCTGCTTTCGGCGGTGCTGCTGCTGACGCTCGTGCGAGGGTATCTCGGCCCCGTGCGCCACGACTGGCCGTTCATCCGAGGATACGACCTGTACGCGCATGCCGTGATGACAAACCTGATGATTACGGAGGGGAGCAACAAGTCCTACCAGGTATACCCACCGGGCTTTCACACGTTGAGCGCGGTCATGGTCCAACTGAGCGGCTTGGAGACTCTGGATCTATACGCCGCTCTGGCTCCAGAGCTGGCTCTGCTCCCGGCGCTATCCTGCTACACGTTCGGGCGGCGGCTCCTGGGCCCCGCCTACGGGCTGGCTTCGGCCCTGTTCGCGGGCGTGCTGCTAAATACCACTGGACTGCTGATGCATTATGCGACGTGGGTGGACATCATAGTTGCTGGGTTCCTGCTCGTGCTCACGCTCATGTCGCTAGTGATGCTGCTGAACAACCCGTCGGTCCGTAACGTTGTCCTGTTCGTGTTTCTGGGAGCATCCATAGTTTTGTGGCATACGATCAGTACGTTCTACCTGGTCCTGCTGCTTGGGCTGGTTTCTGTCCTGGCCCTACCGTACCTTCTGTGGCGGGATCGGACGAGGGGGGCGGCGCTCCTGCTCGCCCTGGCGCTGCTCAGCTTCGTCTCGGTTTTCTATGCCTGGGACACGTACGACCTGCCGCGAACCGTAGGTGCATTGCTCGGTAGGAGCGAGGCCACCGCCGCGGCGAGTCAGATAGGTGCGGTAGCAGGCCGATATAAACCCAGAGACGTCATGACCCTCCCGCGCTACCTGTCTCAACCCATTGTCTGGTTCGGCATGCTGGCGCTACTGCTGCTTCCGGCAGGGATCAGGAGGATGAGTTTCGCTCAACTGACGGCTATTCTGCTTCTTGTAGCGTGGTCTTTGGCCTTCTGGATAGGCAGCCGGACATCCTTCTTTGCCTCGCGCTTCGCTCGCGACCTGGGCGTGCCGCTCTGCTTGCTCGCCGGTACGACCCTTGTGACCGTCCTTCGCTCCTTGCCCCGCTCTCTTAGCTCGATCAGTTGGGACAGAGCGGCGCCCACTGTTGCGGTGTTGTTCCTGACGCTTGTAGTGGCTCAGGATGCACAGCGGAGCCTCGTCGCGGCGAGCAAGCGCGACCCGTCGCTGATTATAGACTCCAACATCGCAGCTGCTGGTAAATGGTTGAAGGCACACAACGAGGGCGGGCGCATCATAGCTCACGCCCGCAAGGTACAAGACACAAGCGCGATGATGCTTGCCCTCAGCGGCTACTCTGGAATGCTCGCCATCCCTGTACAGCAGCAGATCAACTTTCCCCGCCTCGTACCACCCAGACCACTAGAGGAGGTCAAGGAAGTAGCACGAGTCACATCGCACCCCCATGACAGCCGAACGCGCGAGATGGTTCCACCGAAAACAGGGGGTTAGGGGAGTAGAGTTGAAGGCAAG
>JADDPP010000368.1 GCA_016781845.1 Rubrobacter sp. | reverse complement strand
TCTCGGACCCTGCTACCGGCGAGGCTAGGTTCGGCTTCGAAGTGAACGGGATGCCGATCTTCCTCAGAGGGGCCAACTGGATCCCGACTGAGGGGATGACGCATTGTTGGGACAGTGAGCGGGCGATGCGACTGCTCGACCTCGCCCAGCACGCCGGTATGAACGTGCTGCGCGTGTGGGGAGGCGGGTACGTGCCGCCGCAGGAGTTCTACGATGAGTGCGACCGCCGGGGGATACTCGTCTGGCAGGACTTTATGTTCGAGTACGGCATGCACCCGGCCGGCTATCCGGGGTTCAACGAGAACGTCCGCGCAGAAGTCGAAGGCATCGTGCGCGGGCTACGCAACCACCCGTGCATCCTGCTCTGGGTGGGGGGCAACGAGAACTACATGGGGTGGGACTTTCAGATTGGGGGGGAGCCCACCATCGGTCGGGAGTTGTTCGAGGGGATCATACCCGAGGTGTGCGCCCGGCTGGACGGCACCCGTCATTACCACCCCAGCTCCCCGTACAGCGGCCGCGAGCCCAACTGGCCTCTTGAGGGGGACTGGCACGACTACACCTGGCAGGACCTCTCCCCCCTGTCCTCGGTGCCCCTGTTCGCCTCGGAAACGGGCCGGGCGAGCCCTCCGGCGATCTCCTCGATGCGGCGCTTCCTCCATGCCGAGGACCTGTGGCCTCCCGGGCACGATCCCGCCGTCCGGCAGCCCGGCCAACCCGCCTGGCCGCCTATGTGGGCGTACCGCTCAGTGGACGGCTCGTGGGAGAAGGTCGGGGATCTGGGGGAGTTTTGCGACCCGAAGACGCCTGAAGAGCTCGTGCGCGCGCTGGGCACGGCGCACGGGGAGTACTTGAGCCGGCAGGTGGAGCGCCACCGCAGGGGCGTGCCAGACGGGGAGCCGGACGGGCGCAGGCGGTGCTGGGGGCACATGGTGTGGAGGCTCAACGACGCCTG
>JADDPP010000463.1 GCA_016781845.1 Rubrobacter sp. | reverse complement strand
CGAAAGTGGCGTGTGCCGGTAAACAGCATTGACACGCTGTACCTCTCAGCCATCGCGATTACCTCGTCGTCGCGAACGGAGCCACCCGGTTGGATGATGGCTGTGACGCCCGCCTTTGCTGCTTCTTCCACCCCGTCCGCGAACGGGAAGTACGCATCACTTGCGAGAACACTCCCCGTGGCGCGAGTGTCCGCCTTCTTGACCGCGAGCCTGACGGCGTCCACGCGGCTTGGCTGCCCTGCCCCCAGACCAACCAGCGAAAGTTCTTTTGCGAGCACTATCGCGTTGGATCGCACGTGCTCCACGGCGCGCCACGCAAACAGCAGGTCGGTCGTCTCTTCCAGCGAAGGCTGCGGCCCGGCTACCAAACGTGTCTCTATCTCATCAGGTGCTACGGCATCCGCCGTCTGCACGAGGAAGCCACCGCTCACGCGCTTCCAGTCGAGCGCGGCCGGCCCCAGCGGGATCTCCCAGCTGTGTGCCATCGCCCCCACCTCCAGCAGCCGGAGGTTCCGCTTGCGCCGCAGGACCTCGCGCGCCTCCTGGGTAAACGCGGGAGAGACTATCACCTCGAAGAACGTCCTGCTCATCACCTCCGCAAGCGACCGGTCAACCTGGCGGTTTACGGCCACTACGCCACCGAACGCGGAGACGGGGTCACCCATCAGCGCGTGCTCAAACGCAAGCAGGAGGTCTTCATTCGTTGCCAGGCCGCACGGGTTTCCGTGCTTCGTAATCGCGACCGTGGGACCCAAAAAGTCCGATACTGTGGCCACGGCCAGCTCCGCGTCCAGAATATTGTTGAATGACAGGTCCTTCCCACCGAGCTGGCGCAGTCGCGCTGCCAGCCCCTCGCTCCGGCCCCCAATCTCCCGGTACAGCGCCCCGCGCTGGTGGGGGTTTTCCCCGTAGCGAAGGTCCTGCACCTTCTCCACCGCCACTGTGAACGTGGTGGGGAACAACTCCTCGCCGCCCCTCAGATAAGAGGCTATTAGCGCATCGTACGCGGAGACATGACCGAACGCCTTCGCCGCGAGCCACTGCCGGGTCTGCACGCTCACTTTGCCGTGCTCCGCCCACTCGTCCAGCACCGTCCCGTAGTCGGCGGGGTCCGTAAGCACCAGCACATCCGTGAAGTTCTTCGCCCCGGCGCGTACGAGGGCAGGACCGCCTATGTCAATGTTCTCCAGTGCGGTCTCCAGCGTGACATCCGGCTCACTTATGGCACGGGCGAACGGGTACAGGTTGACGACGACGACATCTATGGGCTCGATGCCGTGCTGAGCGAGCTGATCCAGGTCCTCCGGTTCGGAGCGGCGTGCGAGTATCCCGCCGTGGACGCCAGGGTGAAGCGTCTTGACCCTTCCCTCCATTATCTCCGGGAAGTCCGTTAGCTCGCTCACCGACCGCGCCTCAACGCCCGCAGACTGCAGCGCCGCGAGCGTGCCTCCTGTAGAGTAAATCTCAGCGCCCAGCCCAACCAGGCGCCGTCCGAGGTCTTCCACACCCGTCTTGTCCGAGACGCTCAGTATCGCCCTCATCCCGCATCCCCTCATCCGTATACTACGCGCCTGTTCTCCACCGAAAGCCGCCCCTGGGCGTATGCGCGCACCGCAGCGGGCAGCAGCGTGTGCTCCTGCACGAGGATGCGGGCGCTCAGACTCTGCTCGTCATCCTCCGGCAGCACCGAGACCACTGCCTGCGAGATAATCGGCCCGCGGTCCACGTCCTCGGTAACGAAGTGAACAGTGCAGCCTGTCACCTTGACTCCGTACTCCAGCGCGTCCCGCTGTGCATGCAGGCTGCCACCGAAGGCGGGCAGCAGGCTCGGGTGAACGTTGATGCATCTGCCCGCCCATCGCCGCACGAACGCGGGCGCAAGGATGCGGTCGTAACCTGCAAGCACAACGAGCTGCACCGCGCGCTCCTCCAGCAGCGCGGACACCTGCATCTGAGCTTCGGCCCGTGTCTGCGGCCGCTTCTGCTCACAGAGCACAGCCTCTACGTTGTGGGAGGCTGCGACCTCCAACGCCCCGGCGCCCGCGCGGTTGCAGACCACTAAAACGACCTCGGCGCCGCCCAGCGCACCTGAGCTTTGCCACTGCAACAGCGCCTCCAGATTGCTCCCCCGCCCGGAGGCGAGAACACCCACCCTAAGCACCGTCCAGGCCCAGAAGGTCTGGGGTTTGATCGTCCCGGACGACATCCCCAAGCACCCAGGAGCCAGGGAGCCTGGCGCTAACCTGCTCCGCATCGTCCCGTCCCACGACGAGGACGATGCCCACGCCCATGTTGAACACCCGGTACATCTCCCGCGCGGACACGCGCCCGCGCTCCTGAAGCCAGCTGAATATGGGCGGCGGCGTCCAGGTAGAGGTGTCCACTCGCGCTGAGAGTCCTTCTGGTAGGCACCTCGGCAGGTTCTCGATGAGGCCGCCGCCCGTGATGTGGGCCATCGCCTTTACCGTGTCGGTCTTCAGAAGCGGAGCGACGAGGGGAAGGTACGAGCGATGAGGCTCCAACAGCACGTCCGCCAGGGCTCCGCCAAGCTCGTGGTCGTGCGCCAGCAGTTGTGCATCCGTCACTGGCTCCCCGCCACTCCTGCCGTCGAGGATGTGGTTGACGAGGCTGAAGCCGTTCGTGTGCAGTCCCGACGACGGCAGACCAAGCAGAACGTCACCGCTTTCCACGCGCGAGCCGTCTAGCATCTTGTCTGGGCGGACGCTGCCCACAATGAAGCCCGCCACGTCGTACTCGCCCGGCAGGTAGATGCCCGGCAGCTCCGCAGTCTCCCCGCCCAGCAGAGCACAGCCTGCATCACGGCAGGCCGAGGCTAGTCCGCCCACCACGTGAGCGACAACCTCTGGTTCCAGCTTGCTGCTCGCGAAGTAGTCGAGGAAGAAGAGTGGGCGGGCGCCGAGCGTGAGTATGTCGTTGACGCAGTGATTGACCAGGTCCATCCCGATGCCCTCGTGACGCCCAAGCCGCGCGCCTAGCCTCAGCTTAGTCCCAACGCTATCCGTGCTCGCTACGAGGACGGTAGCGCCGTCGAGGGCGTAAACGCCGCCGAAGAGCCCTGTGCCAGAGCGCACCTGAGGGCCGTGGGTCGAGAGGACAGCGGAGCGCATGAGGGCGACTGCCCGGTTTCCGGCGTCAATGTCCACGCCTGCTTGCCGGTACACCTCACCCTTTGCCGCCGCCAAACGCCTCCCCCTGCCCTTAGAGCGTGTCGAACCGCAGCCGGGATCCGGCCTGGCGACGACGCCGCACAACTCCAACCAGGGAGCTCAAACGGTGGTCCCCCTGTCAGCATACTTCTGTATCAGAGGGTAGAAGCGCTGCGGAACGAGACCACGTATGCGGGTGCCATCCTCGCAGTACTCCTCTTCCAGGACTTGCCCGCGCTGGTGGAACAGGTCCACAAGGGAGCTCTGAGCGTACGGCAGCAGCACGCGCACCTCGCGCAACTCCCCTTCGAGCAGGTCCTGCACGCACTCCAGCAGCTTGTCCAGCCCCCAACCGCGCTCCGCAGAGACGAGCACGTATCCTTCGGGTGTCTGCGCTTCCAGGTCCGCGGGAGGCGAATCGGCTCCCGTCACCAGCTGGTCAACCTTGTTCAACGCGACCACGGTCGGCTTATCCGCCGCCTCCAGCGATTCCAGCGTCTCTGCGACCGTGGCGGCCTGCTCCTCGGCGTTTGTGTGAGTAATATCAACCACGTGCACGAGCACATCCGCCTCAGCTATCTCCTCGAGCGTCGCACGGAACGCCGCAACGAGTCCGGTTGGCAGCTTCTGTATGAAGCCTACCGTGTCCGTCCAGAGGCTGATGGTGCCGCCGGGAAGCTGCACCTGCCGGGTGGTAGGGTCGAGTGTCGCGAACAGCTTGTTCTCCGCTAGCACGGACGCGCCCGCAAGCTTGTTCAGCAGGGTGCTCTTGCCGGCGTTCGTGTAGCCCACGAGCGCGACCACAGGGAAGCCCTCTTCCCTGCGCCGCTCCCGACTCGTCCTCCGCTGTCGGCGCACCTGCTCTATCTCGTCTTTGATGTGAGTAATCCGCCCTCTGGCCTGGCGGCGGTCCACCTCTAGCTGGGTCTCACCAGGGCCGCGCAAGCCAACGCCGCCCACGCCCTGCCGGGAGAGGTGGGTCCACATCCGCGTCAGGCGCGGCAGCCTGTACTCCAACTGCGCGAGTTCCACCTGCAGGCGGCCCTCGTGGGTGCGTGCGCGGCGAGCGAAGATGTCGAGGATGAGCGCCGTGCGGTCAACGACCATCACGCCGAGCTTCTCCTCCAGGTTACGCTCCTGGCTCGGGCTCAGCTCGTCGTCAAATATCACCACGCTCGCGCCCGTCGAGACACGAAGGTCCGCTAGCTCCTGCAGCTTCCCCTTGCCGAGGTACGTCGCGGGGTGTGGGCTGTCCAGCCGCTGCGTCAGGCGTCCAAGTGTGCGGACGTTCGCTGTCATCGCGAGCTGCTCCAGCTCGTCTAGCGAGTCCTCCACCTTCCACGGGCTGGTAGGGGTGTCGACCCCCACCAGAATCGCGCGCTCCTCCGGCGGGCGCGTCGGGATGGACCCATCCCTGCCCTGCCTCAGCACGTTGTCTTCTGGCTGTCCGTCAAAATCTCGTATGAAACTGTTTCCCATAGAAGACTATTATACTCCATGCTTACCGCACATCACACTACCGTCATCGTCTGGCTTTGCCTCCGAGAATACCATGTGGCGGTGGCGCGAAACTGGCGGATAGTGACTCACTGCATCAGGTTGACCAGCTTGCGGGGGCAGGAGAAGCGCCTGCACCGAATGCGAGTTTGTAGTGCCCAGGAAGGTGAGACCAATGAGTAATGTAAATGGCGGCGCGAGTGGTAGCGAGCAACCTACGTCGCGGTTTGGCGAAGTAGCTAGAGGCGGCGCGGACATGTTCCGGCGGGCGTTCACTATAGCGGCTCGCGAGGAGCTAAACCAGGTGAAACAGCAGAGTGTCCAGGCGCTGGCGCCGGCGGCACAATCCACCGGGATGATAGTCGGCGGCGGTGTACTGGTCGCCCTGGGCGCTACATACCTGCTACAGGCGGTGGTACACGCCCTTGCCACCCGGATGCCACGCTGGCTCGCCTCGCTGCTGACCGGCGTTGTGCTCGCTCTCGGCGGGGTCTCCCTGCTTGCGCTTGGCCGTCGCCAGCTGCATGAGGTGGAGCTTATCCCCCACGACGACGCTCCGCAGCCATAGAGCGAGGTATGCAGGCCGGGCCGAGGCCGTTCGTGTGGGCCGTGGGCATCGAGGACACCTTCATCCCCCAGGTGGCGACGCGCACTGGACGAGTGCTGGACGAGTACGAGCTGACCCAGCACTACCGCTACTGGAAGGAAGACCTGTAGCTCGCGGCCTCTATCAGCGTGCGCTTCATGCGCTACGGCATCCCCTGGTACAGGGTGAACCCCGCTCCGGGCGTCTTCGACTGGTCGTGGACGGACGAGGTGCTGGAGTACATGGTCCGCGACCTGGGTATCCAGCCTATCGTGGACCTCGTCCACTACGGGTGCCCGCTCTGGCTTGAGCGCGAGTTCGTGAGCCCGGAGTACCCACGCCGAGTGGCAGAGTACGCTCGTAACTTCGTTGAGCGGTATCGGGGCCTGACCACGTACTATACTCCCCTGAACGAGCCGCTGGTGAACACCCGGTTCTGCGGTTACACTGGCAACTGGCCGCCGTATCTGCGGGGCTGGCGCGGCTACGTGCGCGTGCTGGTTGCGCTCGCCGAGGGGATGTCGCGCACTGTGGCGGCGATACGGGAGGCCCAACCTGGGGCGAGCATCGTCCACGTGGAAGCCACTTCCTCGTACACTACAAATGATCCGACGTTGAGCGCGGACCTGGAGTTTACACGCCGACGCCAGTTCCTACCCACCGACCTGCTGCTAGGCTGGGTAAACGACGAGCATCCGCTCAAGCCCTGGCTGCTCCAGCAGGGCGCTTCACCGCGGACTCTGGAGTGGCTGCGGGAACATCCACAGGACATCGAGCTCTTCGGCAACAACTACTATCCCGGCATCAGCTGTTACCGCCTGGTGCGAAAGAACGGAGTCGCGACCCGCAAGCCGTACTACGGCGGCATTGAGGGGCTCGAGGAGGTAGTGCGGGCGTACCACGAACGGTACCACAAGCCTGTAATGATTACCGAAAGCAGCACGCGCGGTCCGGTATCACGCCGCGAGCACTGGATGGACGATTCGCTCGCGGTCGTGCGTGGCCTGCGAGCGGAAGGTGTGCCGGTAATCGGGTATACCTGGTGGCCTATGTTCAGCCTTGTGGACTGGCAGTATCGCCGCGGTGGCAAAATCCTCGGAGAGTACCTGGTTCACATGGGCCTGTGGGACCTGCGCGACGACGGCACAGGCAACCTGCGGCGGGAGCCGACTCGGCTCGTTGACAAGTTCGCCAGTTGCGTCGCGAACACAGAAGCGGTGGTTGGGGAGCTGCGTGCCATCCCGCGCTAGCCAGAAGGCATCCTGACTGCGCGTGGATATCACGTCCCCACCTAGCCCTCGGAGGTAGGAGCAGCGCGTTGACACCGGACAGACGCGCCAGACCACGCAATCGGCTCTCAGTGGTCGGATGAACCTGGAGTCCCTGCAATCCACCGCTCCACGAGACAGGATGCATCACGCTCCAGGGCGGGAGAGGACGAGTCCAGCCAGTGTACCTCGCGAAAGCGGCGAAACCACACGTACTGGTGCCGCGCGAAGTTGTGAGTGTTGAGGCGCACGCGCTCCGCGCACTCTTCCACGCTCGCGTGCCCCTGAAGGTACGGCCGCCACTCCCCGTATCCAATCGTGCGCATCGCTGGCAGCTCCCATCCGTAGCCCCATTCCAGCAGCTCCGTCACCTCATCCAGCAGCCCCGCCGCGAGCATGCGCCCCACTCGCTCGTCTATGCGGCGGTAGAGCTCGGCGCGCTCCATAGTGAGGCCAACTAGCAGGGTGTCGTACGGGGGCGGCTCCGCTCGCTGCTGCTCCGATAGCTTTCTTCCTGTGTGTTGCCACACCTCGAGCGCGCGCACGACTCGTCGAAGGTCGTTCGGCATTATCTTCGCCGCCGCCTCCGGGTCCACCTCCCCCAGCCGCGCATGCAAAGTGGGAGTGCCAACGAGCTCCGCCTCCCTCGCCAGGGCGTCCCGCAGCTCAAGGTCCGGAGGCACTTCAGGCACGGTCCAACCCTCGAGTATCGCCCGCAGGTACTGCCCCGTTCCACCCACGAGCATCGGCAGCCTGCCCGAGCGCCGCAACTGAGCCACCATTTCGTATGTCAGCCGCTGCTGTTGGGCGAGTGTCCACGTCTCGTCCGGCGAGACAACGTCGAGCCCGTGGTGAGGCGCGAGCGCGCGCTCCCCCAGCGTTGGCTTCGCGGTGCCGATGTCCATCTCTCGGTACACCTGCCGGCTGTCCTGGCTGATGATTTCTCCGCCGTACCCACGCGCCAGGTGTATGGCCAGGGGTGTCTTGCCCGAGGCCGTCGGCCCCAGCACGACGAGCACCTTCGTGTCTTCGCCTGATTGCATCACGCAGACATCGTAGCACGCTGCCCCACCCCGCGGCTGCGCTCCAATCCCACCTGCTCCTACCCCGCATGGTTCGGGGCTGAAGCGAGGGCGGGGGGTGTGATTCGCCGCTCGTGCAGGATAAGTGTTACAAAGTACCGACGACCACACGTGGGAGAAGGAAGAACGTCAAGTGATGAAGTTGGGCACGATGTGGAAAGTTGACAGTACGGTGACCGCCGAGGGGAGTAGCCCGGTTGCCGAGCAGATCCTGCGGAACTGGGAGCACGATCCCGGCTCGGTACGGTTCTTCAGGTCCAGCGCCAACTTCGTGTACGTCTTCCACAAGGAAGGAAAGAGGTACTTCCTGCGATTCGCGGACAGCTCCGAGCGGAGTAGGGAGACCATCGAGGCGGAGGTGGACATCGTCAACTGGCTGGCTGGAGCGGGAATCAGCGTCGCCACTCCTCTTCAGTCCAGAAACGGTCGCTTTGTAGAAACGACCGCAACCCCTGCCGGCGCCTTCCACGCCGTCGTGTTCGCCGGACTCGAGGGTTCCCAGCTCGATGTTGAAGACCTCGACGACTCGCGGTTTCGCGAGTGGGGTGCCGCGCTGGGCAGGCTGCACTTCGCGCTGAAGGCCTACCCTGGCTCTGGTCGGGTTGCGCGGGGCGCGTGGAGGGATCATCTGGACTTCGCAAGAAAGTACGTACCCGAAGATGAACTGGCTGTGCGCCACGAGCTAGACCAGATAGCGTCGGTGATGGCCGTGCTGCCGGTCAATCGGGACAACTACGGTCTGATCCACTTCGATTTCGAGCTGGACAACCTCTACTGGCGTAACGACACGATAGGGATACTCGATTTCGACGACTGTTCGCATTACTGGTATGTGGCCGACATAGCCTTCGCTCTCGGGGACCTTTTCGGTGCTGGCGTGAAGCTGGACGAGGCATCAGTTCGCGAGTTTGTGCGCGGGTATTCCTCGCATCAGCTGCTTGATGACGAGCTGCTGTCCCGGCTGCCCGTGTTCCTGCGGATGGCGGATCTCATAGATTACGCCCGCCTCGCACGCGCACTGGATCTCCCCAATGACCAGGCGTATCCGGAGTGGTTGTCAGCCCTGAATCGGAAGCTGAAAGGCCGGATGGAAGCGTACAAAGCCTCTCTCGCGTTGTGAGGCCCCCGTCCGGTTGATACAATCGGATGCGATGGCAAGAGAGTTATATACCCCAACCCCACCACGCCCCGCTCAGACACAGCGACCGGATGCCCACTGGCCCCGGTTCGCTGTCCTGGTCGCGCTCCTGCTCGGCGCAGTTGCCGCGTGGATGTACCTCGATCCGACACCCAGCGCGGAAGGCTCGCGGCCCGCCACCGTCGTCGTGCGCGAGGGCGAGGGCTGGAACGAGGCAACGGAGCAGCTGCGCGCGAAAGGTCTTGTGCGCCGTCCCCTTGTGTTCAAGGCGATAGTGCTGATCTCCGGCGAGCGCGGCAATCTGATGCCCGGACGCTACCAGATCGCTAAGGGCACGGGGAGCCGCGACATCATCAATACACTCACGAATCCCAGTAACCCGCTCACGCTCGTCATACCTGAAGGCTGGCGGCTCGGGCAGATCCGCGAGGCAATGGTCGCGAAAAAGCTCGTAACGCCGCAGGAGTGGTCCTCGGCCTTGGATTCGCCCCCAGAATCACCCCTGCTAGAGTCCCGTCCGCCAAACGCCGGGTTGGACGGCTACGTTTATCCCGGTAGCTACTCCTTTACAGATGGCTCGAACCCCGCCGCCGAGTTGTTGCGCGAGGGAGTGGCAAGCCTGGAAGAACAGCTGACACCTGAGATACGCGCCGGTCTGCGCGAGCAGGGACTCAGCATCCACCAAGGTCTGACCGTCGCCAGCATAGTGGAGCGTGAGGCTCAGGTGCCACGCGAGAGGCCAATAATCGCTTCCGTCTACCTGAACCGCTTGAACCAGGGGATGCGTCTGCAGGCTGATCCTACCACGCAGTATGCGGTTGGCGAGCCGGGCGACTGGTGGAAGACCGGACTCACCAGGACTGATCTGCGGGACCCCTCGCCATACAACACGTATGTCCACGAGGGCCTGCCGCCCGGCCCCATCTGCAGCCCCGGCATTGCGTCTATCAAGGCTGTGGCGATGCCCGCCGATACGGATTACCTGTACTTTGTCGCGCGAGGTGATGGGAGCCATGAGTTCGCCCGCACCTACGCCGAGCACGAGCGCAACGTACAGCGATACCTGCGCCGCTGACGCTGCCTCGCCTGGGGCGCCCCGTGTCACCATGCCGCAGTGGTACGTGCCTTGCAACTACATCACCCGTAAAGGGACACAACGAGCAGGAGAGGCCGTGCCCGAGACACCGTTGGACCAGGCGCTGAGGATGCTGACGTACGGCGTGTACGTGATCACGACCGCGCAGGACGGACAGGAGGAAGCCTTCCTGACGCCGTGGCTCTCGCAGGTATCACTACAGCCGCCTCTGCTCGCCCTCTCCGTTGCGTCCGACCTGCCCGCGCACGACCTCTTGGTTGGAGGCGCGCCCTTCGTCGTGAACGTTCTCAAGGCAGGGCAGAAGACACTTGCGGACCTGTTCTCGCAGCCCGCACTGGAGGGCGAGCCCTTGCGGGGACAGCCCAGCTCGCGTGCTCGCAACGGATGCCCGTATCTCTCCGAGGCGCTCGTGTTCCTTGAATGCGATGCGGCGGGCAGGCTCGATACCGGAAGGGACAGTACCCTCGTCATCGGCAGCCCGACGAGCGCCACCGTACTCAGCGAAGGGCACCCTCTCACCGTCCGTCAGACGGGCATGGACCCTCTCCGCCGCTGACACGCGCTTACTGATTAGGTGGCCCCGTCCGTGTCCCCGGAGAGGTCATCGCCCGTTCTCAGCCTCTACTTCTGTCCTGATCCCACCCGAGGCAGGGTTTGTGAGCGCTGCCGGGAATTTTGACTGGCATGGTGAGCGTTGATATAATTCAGGGCAAGCTGAAAACAGGCGAGATAGCTTTGCATAGCAGGAGAAATGGTCCCAATGGTAAACATCACGAGCAGCGCGGCTAGCAAGGTGCAGGAGCTGATGGAGCGCGAAGGCAACGCTGAGCAGGCTCTGCGCCTGTACGTAGCCGGCGGTGGATGCTCCGGTCTAAACTACGGCATGGCGTTCGACGAGAACCCCGAAGAGGACGACCAGGTCGTCGAGATGGAAGGCATCAGGATCTTCGTTGACAGCTACAGCGCCCCGTACGTCAAGGGTGCGGAGATTGATTACGTGGACGGTCTGATGGGATCGGGCTTCACGATTCACAACCCGAACGCGGTGAGCACGTGCGCGTGCGGCCACTCGTTCGACACCGGCGCTAACGCGGGCACCAGGCGCAGCTGCAGCTAAACACAGTCACCTCGACGGGGCGTGGTCTCACGACCGCGCCCCGTTCGCGCTTTAGCCCACCTTCGGGCTGGCGGCTATGGGGCGGCTCTATCAGTTGAGCGGCACGCCTCTGGGACCGGGCGCCGGTCGCGTCGGCCCTATCAGTCCGAAGAGCTGGATCTCGCGCTCCAGCGCGTGTGCCAGCTTCGTCAGCCGCGCCGAGACGGTTCGTGTCTCAAGCATACTCTGCTTCTCGACCAGCGGCAGGTCCAGCCCACCTGCCACATACGACAGCGCCTCTGGCTCGTCGGGTGTCCACGGTGTCTCCTGATTCGCAAGCCCAAGCATCTCGCGATACTGCAGCAGCAGCTCGTACACGGTCAGCGCGTGTGCCCGTAGCGTTTCCCGCTCTTCCACATCATCGTCGAGCACTTCTACGGTGGCGCGCAGGTACGGCAGCTCGTCGTTGACCTCAAGCACGTGGAAGCGCTGCATCCCCACGGTTATCAGGTCCATCCGCCCGTCCTCATACCGCCCTACCCGTACGATACGTGCTACCGCGCCTACATCGTGTACCTGAGCCGGGCCGCCTACCTCCAGCCCCTCACTGATGAGCGCCACCCCCAAGCGCGGGTCGCCCGCCAGGCAGTCGGCAATCATCCGCTTGTACCGCTCCTCGAAGATATGCAGCGGCAGGATCATTCCGGGGAAGAGCACCGTCCGTAGCGGGAACAGTGGCAAGTTCTCTACACGCACGTGGACCGCTCCGGCGCCAGGTCGTAGCTCAGTACGCTTACCACTCCATGGCAGGCGGAAACAGTTGCGACCGCCGCCTTGCCTGTCGCGCCCCCCGCCAGCAGGTCGTGCGCGCCGCGCAGCATGGCCCGCGCGCTCACGCCCGCTACACCGGGACAGATGTACTCGCTCTTCCAGATTAGCGGGGTCATCGACGCGGCAGGACTCGCCGAACGGCTGCGGATGATGTCGCCCAGTTCCCAGCTGCGTCGCGCCCTGATGGCGGGGCACACGGCAGGCTCACGGCAGGAGAGGGGACATTCCCATGACGCCACGCTCAGATAAAGGCTCCCCGCCGCGTCCGGGTACTGAAACGGCAGGTTCAACTCCGCCTGGAACGGCTCGCGCCGCAGTGCCGCCGTGGGTCGCCTGGAGGCTAGGAACATCTCCAGCCACTCCAGGAACAGGTGCGGCGCATGTGGACTGGGCACGATGTGGGAGCCGGAGCCAGCGGCCCTCTCATCGAGCCAGCCGAGCAGGAAAGGCGCCCACTCCGCGACGCTGAAACGCACGCCAGCAACCTCTCCGTACAGCTCGAACGCCCGGCAGGACGCATTCCTGTCCACGATGCGAACCGTGGCGGGTGCGAGCCTTCCGTTCGTCATCGCGCGGAGCAGCCGCTCGGTGTGGTAGCATCCCCACTCCCCGCCGCCAACCACCACGTACTCCGTGTTCATCCTCATATAGAGATACTACTGGGGGTATGCCGAGCGCGCAACTGAGGTGACCAGCCGCGCGTCTGTTCGCGACTGCTCCTCCCTCATCGCTGCTATAATCACGCCATCAGTTGAGGGCGCGGTAGACATGGGAGATGCATGAGAGAGCTGCTCGAGGTGCTGGATGCGTGGCTGGAGAGGTGGGGGCGGGTTGCGCTCGCGACCGTCACGAGCACTTGGGGCTCTACCCCGCGTCCGGCGGGCTCGCACATGGTCGTCAGCCCGAACGGCGAGTTCGTCGGCTCCGTCAGCGGCGGGTGTGTCGAAGGGGCGGTCGTTGAGGCCGGGCTTCAGGTGCTCCGCAGCGACACGCCACAGCTTCTTGAGTTCGGCGTCGCGGACGAACTCGCCTGGGATGTCGGCCTCGCATGCGGTGGGCAGATAAGCGTGTGGGTGGAGGTGCTCACACCGGACTCCGTCTACAACGCACTGCGACAGGCTGTGCTGTCGGGAACTCCGGCCACCCTCTGCACGGTTATCGCCGGGCCGCATGCCGGCGCGAAGATGATGTTGCGGCCGGGTGGCGTAGTCGGCGGTTCTGGACCGATACAGGATGCGCTCATCGAGGCGTTCAGCGGAATCCCGCCGGGAAGCGGTGAGCCGAGACTCATGGAGGTCGGGGAGAGCCGAATATTCGTGCAGCCGTACCCATCGCCGCTACGGCTGGTCATCATCGGCGCGGTGCATACCGCCATCCCGCTCGTCTCGCTCGCCCGAACCGTGGGATACCGCGTAACGGTCGTGGACGCGCGCTCGGCCTTCGCCACGAAGGACCGCTTTCCCGAGGCGGACGAGCTGCTCGTAGAGTGGCCCGACGATGCGCTGCAACAGCTAAGGCCGGACTCCAACACTGCTGTCGTCGTGCTTACCCACGACCCGAAGTTCGATGAGCCCGCACTCTCCGCGGCCCTACGGTCCGGGGCCGGATACATCGGCGCAATAGGCTCCCGGGCGACGAGCGCGGAGAGAGCGGTCCGCCTGCGCTCCCTCGGCTTCACCACAGAGCAGCTCGACCGCGTACACTCCCCCATTGGGCTCAATCTCGGTGCGGCCACGCCAGCTGAGATAGCTCTGAGCATCCTCGCCGAGATAGTGGCCGCACGACACGGACGCCCGGGTGGTTCGCTACGAACCACCGTCCAGACAGTATCCGGGTCGGCAGGCCAGTGATATCTGGCGTCGTGCTTGCCGCGGGGCTATCGCGTCGGATGGGCGCCCCAAAACAGTTGCTCTCGCTCGACGGCGAGACCACGCTGCTAGGGCATGCCTTGGCGGTGGCCGCGCGCTCGCGTCTTGGCGAGGTCGTGGTCGTGCTCTCTCCACCAGTATTTGAGCAACTGGACCTCTCCGCGCATCCGTCCGTCGTGCCTGTCCTCAACCGCGTACCGGAGCAGGGACAGAGCCACTCGCTCAGACTGGGATTGGCCGCGGTCTCGCCGGAAGCGGTCGGCGCGCTGATTCTCCTGTGCGACCAGCCGGGTGTCACAACGCGGCTCATAGACTTCCTCATCGCGGAGTTCGAGCGCGAACCCTGCGGCGCGCTGGTCCCAACGTACGGCGGGAAGCGCAGCACTCCGGTGCTCCTCGGCCGGACCTTCTGTTCCCTTGTGGACACGCTGTCCGGCGACACCGGCGCGCGCCGTCTGCTCGATGCATATCCAGAGTTAGTGCGCGAGATAGAGGCCGGTCATCTCGGCGCACCGGAGGACATTGACACCCCCGAGCAGTACGAGCGGCTGGTGGCGAGAAGCGGCGCGCGTTGAAGTTCTGTATGGAGTGCGGGCAGCGTACCGTCCTGGCTACAGTAGAGGGCAAGGAGCGGTCTCGCTGCCCCTCGTGCGGCTGGGTGCTGTGGGAGGACCCCAAGGTGGCTGTGGCTGTTATAGTGGCACAGGGCGATACCGTACTGCTCGGCAGGCGTGGGGGAGGTTTGGGCAGGGGACGCTGGAGCTTCCCCGCGGGGTTCGTTGACCGTGGTGAGAAGCTGGAGGAGGCCGGCGCCCGCGAGGTGCGCGAGGAAACGGGCCTGCGGGTCGCGCTCGGTTCCCTCTTCGCGCTGCGCTCGGAGACCGGCGACCCCGTGGTTCTCGCCGTATACCCTGCACAGGTGGTCGGTGGAGCGCTGACGCCGGGCGAAGAGATGACGGAGCTACGCTGGTTCGGCAGGGAGGAGATACCGGAGATGGCGTTCGGTCATGACGCGGAGTTACTTGCGAACTGGTGGGAATCGCGGGGGGCAGACGAGTGCGCGCGGTAGAGGTAACGGCACAGGAGGCGGCAAGCCTGACCGGGCTCGTGCTCTGCCATAACGTCTTTGACCCCGAGAAGCCCAAGAGCGTGCTGCTGCGCAAGGGCAGGGTGCTTACACCGGGCGACCGCCCCCACCTCGAGCGGTTGGGGAACCTGCCCCTGCATCTATTAGAGCTCGGGCCGGATGACGTGGGAGAGACCGAGGCGGGCCTGCGGCTCGGCTCGGCTGCAGCGGGGTCAAACGTCGAGGTGGCGGGGGAGTCCGAGAGCCAGGTGCGCCTCGTCGCAACCAAACGCGGGGTGCTTCACGTAGACCAGGAGCGCCTCGCGCAGGTCGTGGGACTGGACGGCATACTCGTCTGGACGCTTGAGGCCGGTGTGCCGGTCGAGGAAGGCAGACACGTGGCGTCCGCGAAGGTTGCGCCCCTGGCCGTGCCGCGCCAGGACGTTGAGATTGCGGAAGAGAAAGCGGCGGGCGGGCTGGTTCGGGTCGTGCCGTACCGGGACAGGGCGGTGTCCGTGCTCGTACGCGAGCAGATGGACTCGCGGGCCAGGGACAAGTTCGAGGCGAGCATCAGGATGAAGCTGGAGTGGTTCGGCGCGAGCGCACCGACGGTGTGCTACGTCGGCGCGGGAACTGACGCCGCCGCGCGGGGACTGCAAGAGCTCATCCACGGCGGCGCGGAGCTCGTGCTCGTCGGCGGAACCGGCTCCACTGACCCTCTGGACCCTATGTTCCTTGCGATATGCAGCCTCGGCGGCCAAGTCTTACGGCTCGGCGTGCCCGCCCACCCCGGCAGCACCTACTGGCTCGCCGATCTTCAGGGCGTTCCGGTGCTCGGCCTCGCCTCCTGCGGCATGTTCAGCCAGATGACCGCGCTCGATCTGCTGCTGCCTCGGTTCTTCAGCGGGGAAGCAGTCACGTCCCGGATGCTAACTTCCCTCGCCGTCGGTGGCCTCATCGGCAGGGAATGCTCCTATCTATTCCCCCAGTACGAGGAGGAAAGGTAGCCGCCCATATCCACAGGTGAAGCGGTCCGGCAGGTCTTCCGCCTCGTCTATGTCCGCCTGCTCGACAACGCACCTGCCCGTGCGAGCCGACTCGTAGATCGCGTCCATCAAGCCCGCCTGCCGGGGTCCAGGCAGCGGCACGGTCTCTCGCTGACTCGGCCACCATCGGCCAGGGGCCGGAATATCATCCTCGAAGGTACTCAAGCACCACCGCAAGGTTCTTCTCCGGCTTCTCTACCGCATCCACGAAGAGAGCCTCACCCTGGTCCCACGGCTCGTAGCGGGCGCGCAGCCACTCGACCTCTTCCCACCCGACAGGTGTCCAACCGGGAACGTACCGAGGGCGCGGCTCCATTCGAGCTTTCCAAATAGCCTCATCCGAACAATGACAGTGAATGACGCTCAAGCGGGCGGAGTGCTCGGATGCT
>JADDPP010000202.1 GCA_016781845.1 Rubrobacter sp. | reverse complement strand
CTCGCAGGTGACCTGTCTGAGATGTACCCTGATGGTGTGGCGTTTGCCCCTCTCGCCCCACTGGCTGATGCGGGGCTGGTTATCGCCACCATCGCGCGCTCGCTGGGTCTGACGGAGACGGGCGGGCAGAGCTTGCGTGACACTCTCCACTCCTACCTGCGAGGCAAGAGGATGCTGCTGGTGCTGGACAACTTCGAGCACGTGATGGTTGCTGCTCCCGAGGTGGCCGAGCTGGTGATGTCTTCGGGCGGTGTGAGCATGCTGGTGACAAGCCGGGCACCGCTCAGGCTGCGTGGTGAGAGGGAGTGCCCCCTGCAACCGCTGAAGTTGCCCGAGCTTACCCGCGTGCCGGAGGTGCGGGAGGTGGAGTCCAACCCGGCCGTCGAGCTGTTCGTAGAGAGGGCGCGAGCGATAGCCCCTGGTTTCAGGCTCTCCCAGGCGAACGCCGCCGCGGTAGCCGCTATCTGCCGGCGTCTCGATGGTCTGCCCCTGGCAGTAGAGCTCGCGGCCGCGCGGATACGCGCGATGAGTCCCACGGAGCTGTTGGCCCGACTCGACTCGGTGCTGCCGCTGCTGCGCGGTGGTGCTCGGGACCTGCCTGAGAGACAGCGGACGATGCAGGCCACGATACAGTGGAGCTACGACCTCTTGGGGACGCAGGGGCAGGAGTTGTTCCGCCGACTCAGCGTCTTCGCAGGGGGGTGGACGCTGGAAGGAGCGGAGGTGGTTGGCTCGACCCCACCCGTAGCTCTTGAGGCAGTATTCGATCTGCTGTCGGAGTTGGTGGAGCAGTCGCTGGTGATCGCCACGCCGGGTGAGGTGATGCGGTACCGGATGCTGGAGCCCATCCGGCAGTACGCCCTGAGGCTTCTGGAGGAGAGCGGCCAGGCTGAGGAGGTACGGGAACGCCACGCCCGTTTCTACCTCGCGCTCGGTGAAGCCGCGGAGTCTGAGCTAAAGGGTCCCGATCAGGTGGAGTGGCTAGAGCGCCTGGGATGGGAGCACGACAACCTCCGCGCAGCGATGGCGCGGCTGCTCGACCGGGGCGATACGGAGAGCGCCGCGCGTATGGGATGGGGGCTGGCGCGGTTCTGGTGGATGCGTGGTCACTTCTCCGAGGGACGCCGTTGGATGGAGATGCTGCTGGCGCAGGACCCACCGCCGTCCGCTCGCGCCTGGGCGCAGCTGACCCTGGGCGTGCTGGCGTATGGACAGGCCGACTACGAGAGGGCGGCGCCTGCAATCGAGGAGAGCCTGGTGTTGTACCGGCGTATCGGACACGAGCGCGCAATCACCATGGCGACGAGTATGGCCGGCCCCGTTGAGATCGCCCGCAAGAATTATGAGCGTGGAGCCGCCCTCGTTGAGGAAGCCCTGCGGCGCTACCATCAGGAAGGCGACACTTGGGGGGGCGCGGTGCTGATCACGTACTTCGCGGCGATGCCCCTCAGTCAGGGTGACTTCGAGCGTGCCACGGAACTGTCCGAGAAAGGTCTGGCGCTGTCGCGGGAGATAGGGGACAGGATAAGCATCTACGCCTCCCTCTACAACCTGGCGTCAATAGCGCAAGCGCGCGGCGACTCCAGGGAGGCGACGCGGCTGTTCGGTGAGGCTCTCGTGCTATCCATGGAGATGGGTGACCTGGGGAACTCTGCCTACTGTCTGGAAGGCTTGGCCGGAGTCTCCACCGCGGAGGGGGAAATGGAGCGTGCCGCGCGACTTTGGGGCGCCGCGGAAACGCTGCTGGCGACTGGCGAAGCCGCGGTCTATGCCCACACGCCCGACCGTTCCCTCTACGAGCGCGCAGTGTCCGACGCACGCTCGAAAGCCAGCGATCAGTCCTTCGAGGCCGCGTGGGCCGAGGGCAGGAAGATGACGGCCGAGCAGGCGGTCAAATACGCCCTGGCGGGTCCGGAGCCCATGCCATCTGTACGACCGGCAGTTATCGCGACCTAGATGCATCTCCGCTTGCCACTGGCTGGTGTGGCTGTCCTTTCACGCCGCTCTGATATAGTGGAGCACGCTGCACATCGCGGCTGTTTTGTATGGGCAGTAGAGAGAGGGGCGAGCGTTGGTGGCGAGCGACTCGCGTGCGAGGCGGGTATTACTGTTGCTCTCGCCCGCGACTTACAGGGCGGCGGCGTTTCTCGAGGCGGCTCGAAAGCTTGGGTTGGAGGTCGTGCAGGGCATGGATCTCCCCGATGCGCTTGCGAGCCAGTGGAACGTCCCGCTCGGGTTGGACTTCGGCAACCCCGACGCCGCCGTGGAGCGGATCGTGGAGTATGCCACTCGGACGCCCGTTGATGCTGTGCTCTCGGTGGACGATAGCGCGACCATCCTCGCGGCCCGTGCGAGCTCGGCCCTAGGCCTGCCGCACAACTCCCCGGACTCCGCCGTAGCGGCGCGCGACAAGGGCGTCATGCGAGACCTTCTCTCGGCAGGGGGGGCGCCAGTTCCGCACTACGACCGCTTCTTCCTCTCCGAAGACCCTGCCGTGGTATCCGGACGGGTGGCCTACCCGTGCGTCCTCAAACCGCTACGGCTCTCGGGCAGCCGGGGCGTGATCCGTGCCGATAGCGCCGCCGAGTTCGTGGCCGCGTGGAAGAGGGTGCGTCGGCTGCTGGTGTCCGAGGGCAACCAGCCCGACACCTCCCACGTGCTCGTCGAGGAGTTCATTCCCGGCTTCGAGGTGGCTCTTGAGGGCATCCTGACGGACGGGAAGCTGCGCGTGCTCGCCTTGTTCGACAAGCCGGACCCACTCGCCGGTCCGTTCTTCGAGGAGACGATCTACGTCACTCCATCGCGCCTGCCTCTGGAAGTGCAGGACGCCGTTGCGAGGTGTACCGCGGAGGCGGCGCGGGCGCTCGGGCTATGGACGGGGCCGGTGCATGCCGAGCTGCGCGTGAACGACCGGGGACCGTGGATCGTGGAGATCGCCGGGCGCTCGATTGGCGGGCTATGCTCGATGATCTTACAGTTCGGCACGGGTATGTGCCTCGAGGAGCTCATCCTGCGGCACGCCGTGGGGATGGAGATCGAGGACTACTCGCGCGAGGCTCGGGCAGCAGGTGTGATGATGATTCCGATACCGGGCGCGGGCATGCTAGCCGCGGTGCACGGAGTCGAGGAGGCGAAACATGTACCGGGAGTGGAGGACGTGCAGATCACGGCGAGGCTGCACCAGCCGCTCGTGCCTCTGCCGGAGGGCGCCAGCTACCTCGGCTTCATCTTCGCGCGTGGTGATGATCCGATGACGGTCGAGGAGTCCCTACGCGAGGCCCACCGCTGTCTCTCCTTTGAGGTCAGGCCGCACATCCAGCTACTCGCGGCTCGCTGATGCCTGATGCGTTGGGATTGCTGGCTGCACGCAGGATGACAGCCGCCCGCGTCTCAGGTTGAAAGCGAGCGGAGCTCCCGGAACGGCTGGCTTCTGTAGTCCTCTGTGGTAAGGGCGAAGATGTGCTGGTCGCGGGGGATGCCCTGCGGGTCGGCCATGCTGTTGCGCAGGGTACCCTCGAGCACAAATCCCAGCTTCTCCGCGACGCTGCGGCTCCGCACGTTTCGCGGGTCCATACGGATCTCCACACGGTTCGCCTCCAGCGTGTCGAACGCGAGACGTGTCAGGAGTTGTACGGTCTCACGCATGTACCCCTGGCCCTCTGCCGTACGGCGCAGCCAGTAACCGATCTCGAAGGCGCGGATGTCCCAGTTGATTCGGTGTAGCCCGCTGCCACCAAGAAGCCGTCCTCCCTCGCACTCGAAGATGCCCACGATCAGGTCCTGACGCAGCAGCCACCACGCACGGGCCCGCGCGACGAACTCTCGGGAGTCGTCAGGGGAGGTGTGCCGATCCACCCACGGGAGCCAGGGCGCGAGGTGCTCCCGCGACTCGTCAATCGCCTCGTACAGCGCAGGGGCATCCTCTGGCAAGTAGGGGCGCAGCCGGACCCCATCGGGACCACCATAACATAACTCATACTGCTGTCGGGG
>JADDPP010000500.1 GCA_016781845.1 Rubrobacter sp. | reverse complement strand
CGACGCTGGTGAATACCAAGAGGCTGCTTACGCTGGTCGCCGCGGAGCCGCAGACCGGTAAGGCATTGCGGCAAGCGCTCGAAAGTAGAGCGCTCACCTCAATCAAACAGCTCTCATTCACGCCGCGACGTCCACCCACCCGCACCGACACCCACCTCCGACTGACTAAATCAGCGGCTTCCTAGCACACCCGTATATGTGCGCCCTGCGCGCTGTACATAGAGAGACCCACGCAGACTGAGTGAGCCCTGCGTGGGCGTTGGAGGATGCTCGTGGCATGGCCTGTGACATGTCACGACGCCTGGCATTATTCCATGAAGGGCACAAGGGGCACAAAGAGGCCCGCGTCCATGGCTACAAACGCGGGCCCGCTCAGAGAGTCTGCGGCGCAGGGGTCTTTAGACCACGCCGCAGGCCCATAGTGTACCATGCCCCACGCGCGATGTACGAGCTCTGGACACACGCCCCCATGCCCATGTGCGCGTCTGGAAGCGTTGTACGCGACGTTTCTGCAAGCAACAAAAAGGCCCGTGCCCTGTAGGTAGGTGGGCACGGGCCGAGGAGATGCACCATGACGCTGAAGACACCAAGAAGACGTCATGGTGTCCAGCATTGTGCCATGACTTGCAAAGCCATGCCAATAGCGCAAAGAGGCCCGCGCGTAGGTCCCATAAGATAGCGCGGGCCGGTTCGGAGAGCTGCTGCATGGGAGTCTAAGCCACGTCGCGGGGTCACGGTGTACCATGCCCCACGCGCGCTGTACGGGCTCAGGACGGGCAGAAAGGCCGGGGTGGGTAGGTTTACACCCTTGCCCCGGCCAGTTGTGCGTTGAAGACGTTAGGCAGACTACCGTCGCCGCAGCAGCGCGTAGCCGCTCAGTAGCAGCAGTGATACTCCACCAGCGATGCTGCCCACCGGCACGCCACCACCGGCCATACTGCCCGCACCGGTGTTCGGCATATCAGGCGCTTCACCACCGCCCATCATGTCCATCATGTCGTCGGGCATCATACCAGGCATC
>JADDPP010000125.1 GCA_016781845.1 Rubrobacter sp. | reverse complement strand
AGGTGCGAGGCTGGGACCCGAAGGCGAAGGCGGCAATCGTATCGACGGCGCGCGCGGGTCAGACAAGTTCCGTGATGGGAGGAATCACTACGGGGCCGACCGAGGCGCAGCAGGCGTTCCCGAGTGCAGTGGACAGGAGTGTGGGGCAGCCGGTCTCGGGCAGGCCGGAGGCTGACAAGGTGGCACAGGGGCGCCTCGACGAGGGGGCGCTGTCGTACATCCGAGCGGAGGGAATATGCGTCGGGCGACCCGACCTTCGAGCCGGCAAGGTTGTGGGCATCACGGGCGTCGGTCGCCGGTTTAGTGGACAGTACTACGTGCTCACGGCCACACACACGTATACCCCCGAGCAGGGGTACAGGACCGCCTTCACCGCGAGGAGGAACGCGACATGACAATTGAGCCGGGCGCGCTTACCAGCTTCTTCGGCCCGAGCAATGTGGACGGGGCGCGATTCTCTGGGGTGGTGGTGGGGATCGTGACGAACAACAAGGATCCCGAGAACCTGGGGCGGGTGAGGGTGCAGTTTCCCTGGCTGCATGACAAGGACGAGAGTGCGTGGGCGAGGGTTTTATCGCCGATGGCAGGCAGAGGGCGAGGTCTCTACTTCCTGCCTGAAGTAGACGACGAGGTGCTCGTCGCGTTCGAGCACGGGCAGCCGGACTACCCATACATTCTGGGGGCTCTGTGGAACGGAAAGGATGAGCCGCCGGAGAAGAATGAGGATGGCAAGAACAACCGTCGCACGATTAAGTCGCGCAGTGGGCACATCATCCGGCTTGACGACACGGAAGGCGAGGCGAAGATAGAGATCACCGACGGCAGCGGCAAGAACAGCATCATTATCAGCACTGCTGAGAACACCATCACGATCAGCGCCGACGCCGACATCACAATCAAGTCAAGTGGCGGTAAGTTGAGCCTGTCAGGGAACGGGGTGCAGGTAACCTCGCAGGCCGGGATAACTCTCGAGGCCAGCCAGAACCTGGACCTGAAGGGGAACGCACAAACGAACATCAAGGGCGGGGTGGTGAATATAAACTAGGTGCGCATAGCGGAGGGATCGCCTCCGATGCACCACGCCGGGCCCTGTGAGATGGCTCGCGGGCTTGGGATGACATGCTGATGGTGTTGACGTGATCGCAGCAGGAAGGTAGTGATCGAGATGGGGCAGCCAGCGGCGAAGCAAGGGGAAAGAGTGACAGCGATAGATATTCACATCGTGCTGGTGCCGGGCCCGTCGCCCGTTCCCACGCCCTTGCCACACCCCTTCACAGGAATCATCAACGGAGGACTGGGCTCAAACGTCAAGATCATTGGGCAAGCCGGCCGCAACGGTCGGCAGCACGGCGGAGAATACGCCTGCCCACATTCCCACACCGCCGGGCACGGCCTTCCAGAAGCCGCCGCCGAACAGGGGCACCATCGTGACCGGCAGTCCGACGGTGATGATCAACGGCAAACCCGCGGCCCGCAACGGAGACACCGCGAACACGTGCAACGACCCGGCAGATCTGCCCGTGGGAACTGTCATAGCAGTGGGTACGGTCTTCATCGGCTGATGGAGGGACGAGGAGGCGAGGTGGCGACCATGTCTACTTCAGGGTTTCTGGGAGCGGGTTGGGCGTTCCCCGTGTCAGCGGATACCGCGCTGGCAAGGGGGGAGGAGACCGTCCGCCAGTCTATCTGGATGATCCTGAGCACGGCGCGAGGGGAGCGCGTGATGCGTCCCGACTTCGGGTGCGGGATTCATGACCTTGTGTTCGGCCTCGGCGACGCGACGACCGCGAGCCTCGTGGCGGACGAGGTGCGCGGGGCTCTGCTGCGTTGGGAGCCACGCATAGATGTCACTGACGTGCAGGTGCGCCCGGACGGCGACGGATCAGTGATGCTGATTTCGATAACGTACGAGGTGCTCAGCACGAACAGCGTGTTCAACATGGTTTACCCGTTCTACCTGGAGAGCGGTGAGGCCGCGCGATGAGGGAGCATGCTCCGAAAGTAGACGGGCGCACTGCTGCCGACCTGACCAGGCAGGTGTATAACCTGCTTGGAGTGTATGCGCCGGAGTGGCAGGTGCGGGATGGTGCCGCTGGAGGACCCGCGGCCGCGCTCATCGGCGCGTTCGCCCGCCTCTCGGAGCTCGTCGTGGAGCGGCTGGATCGCGCGCCGGACAAGAACCTGCTTGCCTTTCTCGACCTGATCGGCGCATCCCCGCTGCCCCCGCAGCCTGCGCGCGCGCCTCTTACCTTCTATCTGGCTGAGGGCAGCACAGTTGACGCCGTAGTACCCGCAGGGACACAGGTAGCTGCGCCTCCGTCCGAGGGCCGGGAGGAGCCAGTCGTCTTTGAGACGGAGCGCGACCTGGTAGTGACGGCGAGCGAGCTGGGGGCGGTTTACACCCGTGACGGCAGCCAGGACCTGTACGCTGACTTGAGCGTGGCCGCTGGCGCGGACGGACTGGCGCCTGAGCGGCCTCTGTTCCGGGGCGAGCACCCCATCGAGCACGCCTTGTACATAGGGCTCGGCAACCTGCTGGGCGGGCAGCCTCCTCAGGAGCTCCGTCTCGACTTTACGCTGCAGGAGGCAATACCCAACCCGGACGCGCGAGCATTGGAGTGGGAGGTGTGGGACGGTGCTAGCGGTGTGCCCGTTGTGGTGACGAGCGATGACACGGGCAACATCACTCGCAGTGGAAGCGTCACGTTTGCCGACCTTCCCGAGATACCGCTCGCCGCGGTGCGGGGTCTGGGGAGTAGATGGCTGCGCTGCAGGCTCCGAACACCCATCACGCTTGATTCCGATCCCCGAGAGGGTGCGGTGCGGGCGAGCAAGCTGCCGCGCGTGCAGGCACTCGGGGCGAGGGCGAGGTGGGATACGGGCGCTGGACAGCCGGACACGGGCTTTACGAACGTGCTGCCGCTTGATCTCAGCAAGGATTTCTACCCCTTCGGTGAGAGGCCAGCGTTCGGGGACACGCTGTACGTGAGGGCTGATCAGGCGCTCTCGACAGCAGGCGCGCAGGTGACTCTTGAGATCACAGCGAGCGAGCCGGCGTTGAGACCAGCGCAGCCGCCGCTTGCCGTGAGTGTGCCTTCGTCCGATCTCCGCCTCGAATGGGAGCTCGGCAACGATACGAGATGGCTGCCTCTGGGTTCGGCGGTGCCCACGGAGGACCGTGCGAACACGGCTACCGGTTTCCAGGACACGACACGTGCGTTCACCAGGAGCGGGGTTGTCACTTTCCGGGTACCCGATCAGCCGTCTCCGACGACGGTAAATGGCGAGGAAGGGTACTGGTTCAGGGTTCGTATCGTCGCCGGCAACTACGGTGTCGAGGCGCGCTACACACCCCAGACCGTGAGCAACGTCGTTCAGTACGTACTCGCTCCCGCGACATTCGCCCCGCCTTCCATCCGGGCGGTCGGCGCTCGTTACACATTGGAGCGGACCACTGCGCCGGACACAGTCCTGAGCGGCAACGATTGGGAGTACAGGCAACACTTGCCCACCGACGGGGATGCTCTGGAACCGTTCGAGCCGTTTCGTCCATCGCGCGACATCCGGCCAACACTTTACCTCGGTTTCGACCCGGCTCCGGGAGGAGAACTCCTCGGGACCACTCTCAGCCTGTATCTCCGTGTTGCCGATAGGCTGTACAGCGGCAACGCTGGAACCCCTGCCGACAGAAGGGAAGCGCAGCCGCCTCGCCTCGATTGGGAGTACTGGAACGGCTCGGACTGGCGAACACTTGGTGTGCTTGATGACACCAGGGCGCTCTCCGCGTCGGGGCTGGTCGAGTTCCTGCCTCCGCCGGACCTTGCGCCTTCCGAGGAGTTTGGCCACGCCCACCACTGGGTGCGGGCTCGCTGGGAGAGCGGCCACTACAGGATTGAGCCGAGCCTGCGCCGTGTCCTGCCTAACACTACTATGGCGGTGCAGGCAGTGACCCTTACTACAGCGATTTAAGGAACAACTGAGCCTTGAGGTATGT
>JADDPP010000118.1 GCA_016781845.1 Rubrobacter sp. | reverse complement strand
GTTTTGGGGGCAGCGTCCGTATCGTCACAGTGACGACTCCTTACCACCCCCACTGTGGAAGAGTTAACGTCGTCAACCTGGCGACACGAGCTGTGCCTGTGTGCAGCTGCTGCCTGTCCGGTATCGTCATTGTGACGATACGATGTTCTGACCTCGGTATCTAGCTCAGAGCCCCCTGCTAGAGTCTCGCCGCACTGGCCGCACTTGTAGATAGTGAAGCGGACAACTGGTGCCTGCGGGTGCTTCGGGCAACTCGCCCCTTTCTTCTTGACCACCTGTGGTCGCTCCAAAGGGTCGTGTTCAGCGATACGCCGCAGATGTTCGTGGTAGGCTCCCTCGTAGCCGAGCCAGACCTCTTTGGCGGGCACGGTCTTGATCTCCCCGGTCTTCTTGTCCACCACCTCTTTGAGCTCCCCTGGTGCTGGTTTACGTTTCGTGATGAGACCTTGGTCCACGCCGAGTGCTATGTACCGGTCAGCAGAGGAGCGGGAGATGCCCAGTTCCTCTGCCAGGGCGGGCACGTACACGTGGCAGTACCCCTGCTCGTCCGCCTTGCCCCTCGCTCTGAGCTCGTGGACCTTGCGCGATATCGCCACGAGCATCGGCGCTGCCTGCTTGAGCTTCGCGCTTCGGCACGCCTGCGCCTCCAGCTCCATCGACTGCAGACGCTCTCGCTGCGTCTGGATTATCTGCGCCTGGGCGCATACTTTCGCCTCGAGTCCCGCCTTCTCACTCTGTAGCTGCCGGATCTGCGCGCGCGCCTCGGCGAGCTCTGCCCGCAGACTTTCCACGTGGGTCACGTCCGTCTCGGCGGAGGCGTTATGGGTTGTGTCTCGGCTGAGGCACTCCTCACCGGCGCTCTCAGTACACTGCTTTGTACAGGCTGTCTGCCGTGTCGGGTCGTACCCGCTGTGGCAGGTCTGTATTGCCTTGCTGATGGTGCGCTCGCCGTACGTCTGGGCTCCCCGACGCTCGTCCCATTTCGGACGCATCAGGGCAGAGCCGCGAAACAGCCTGTCCATCTGC
>JADDPP010000140.1 GCA_016781845.1 Rubrobacter sp. | reverse complement strand
AGTCGATCCTCTCATTCTGTACCAGGTAGACGAGGCGATGCTCCTGAGTGATACGCCGTGACCACACGTTCGAGCCCAGAAAGCGCAAGGGCTCGGGCTTACCGGTCCCGGTGAACGGCGTCCGCATGATCTCCTCGACCAATGCCCAGATGCGATCCGCAACCCTCGGCTGCTCCCGGGTCCACCAGCGCAGATCCTCGCGGAACTCCGGCTGGAACACCGCGAGGCGTTCGGTAGCAGAGGTTGCCGGGGGCGCGGGATCGCGATCCCTCGATCTACCCTTCCGCGGCACTCTCGAACTCGGCTCGCAGCTCGTCGAGCGGTTGCGGCGTGCCTTCACCAGCTCGTGCGCGCTCCAGCGCGGAGAGCAGGCGGGCGGCGTTGGCGGGGCTGCGCAACAGGTGGGCGGTCTCCAATAGCCCCTCGTACTCGTCGGCGGCGATCAGTACCACCGGGGCGGAGCCGCGGCGCGTGAGGCGGATCGCTTCTCTGTCTGCAAGAGTCCGATCCCACAACTCGGCCAGGCGCTCGCGCGCCTCCGTGTAGCTCACCTCGATCGTTGCCATCCGTTATCCCTCCTACGACGTACAGAAAAGCTGTACAATCTACTCTAGCCGACGAATGAGGACGAGTCAATGCGGGTCTCGCCAGGAAAGGGAGCGACTCATGCCTTCGCAGGCGCTTCAGGACTACTTCCGGGCCATACAGAATCGGCTTCTTTATGGTCGTGCAGGACCGCTACGGCGAGACCGCAGCGCGGACCATCTGTGGGACCGCGGGCACGAAGATCTGCCTGGGGGGCGTCAACTCCGACGACAAGGACGAGACACGTCTCGGGACGATACGCTTGAGCCCTAAGCAGTGCCAGCTTCTGCTAGCCTTGGAAGCCCACCCGAGGGCCACACGCGCCGAGCTTGCCGCGATCCTCCGCTGGTCGGAGGGCGTTGTCAACTTGGATGCGGAGGACACGACACGCAGGCAGGTGTGGAATACTTCTGGCATGACAACGTTCTCCACCCCATGCTACAAAGGTTT
>JADDPP010000051.1 GCA_016781845.1 Rubrobacter sp. | reverse complement strand
ACAGGTCGCACTCGCACGGCCCCTCCTTGAGACTCTGAGGCGACCTGAGAGCGTCTGATACAGGGTTACTGGGGGTATACACAGTGGGGGGCTGCCCGTCCGCCTCGGCGGGGTGTCCCGCAGCGCCGCCGCTACCGTCCGCGGCCAGTAGTCCGGTCGCTCCCCCTTCGCCCGCGCGCCCCGCAGCGCGCTCCCCGTCGGGCATGATGCGCCACTCGAAACCCTGCGCTGTTGGCTCCTGCACCGCGGCGAGGTCCCCGGCCCGTACCGTCCGTTGTCTCTCTGCCTTCCCGGTACCCCAGCGTTATAATCCGCGTCCGTATATGAAGGCGGTATCGCCACTTATCTACCACCCGCTCGCCTGCTGAGGCGATACAAGGCCACACGTACGAATATGGCGAAGAACAACCAGGCGGCTCCGAAGAAGGACATACCAAATAAACCCCCCTGTTGGTAAATCCTCCAGTCAATCATGACGAGCGCATACGAGACAGCCAAGAGCAGCCAACAGATCAGCGTCGGCACTAGCGGATCGAATGGGGATCTGCGCTTGTCGTACAACTGTACTATGGCAGCGCTAGCGAAGAACGCGACGAGGCCGATCGCTCCGAGAGCACCATTGAATCCAGGCATCACGTTGCCCGCTCCCCACTTGCCAGAGCGTCATAGCCCAAGCTCACACTCTTGCCGCTGATATTGTCACGCTCCGGAGGTATGAGGGGCGATCATCGCCCCCTTCTACCTCCCAGCACGCTCATCCAGTAGATCATCTCCATTATCACGACGGTAGAGACTACTGACTCCCCCACTCCACGGCCGTTCAGCTCACTGAACAGGATACCCAGCAAAACTGCCGCCGCCGCCGCGAGGATGGCCCCGAGGATGGCAGCAAAGGATGGTAAAGATCTTCGCGGTGCCGCCTAGCAGGAAGCCTTGACCTGCATCGATCAAGACCTGGCGCAGGATCTCATCGGTTGGTTTCTCATCGAGTATGTTGTGGGTGAGGTTCCATACGACGTTACCTGGGGCACCAG
>JADDPP010000026.1 GCA_016781845.1 Rubrobacter sp. | reverse complement strand
TCGGCCTCGATGTCACGATGCAGCAGCGCGGCGGCGAGCTCGCACTTCATCCGCTCGCCGAGCGAGAGGGAGCGCACCTGCTTCTTGATAAGCGGGCCGAGGTCGAGCAGGTCCGACAGCTCGCCGAGCGCGGCCCGAAACTCCGCGTCGGAGAGCCGGTACACGACCTTGTTCACGAGGAATGCATCACCCGCCGGGATGTCCCACTGGAGCTGGCCCTTGTTGCCCATCACCATACTCATCCGGCGCAGGTACGCTCGGTCGCGCCTGAACGGCTCGAAGCCAAGCACGCGCACGCTGCCGGTGGTGGGATGCAGCAACCCGGAGAGCATCTTGAGGGTGGTCGTCTTGCCCGCGCCGTTTGGCCCGAGGAAGCCGACAATCTCGCCCGGCGGCACCTCGAAGGATATGTCGTCAACCGCCCGCACGTCACGGTACTTGCGGCGCACGAGGCTCTTCAGCGAGGCGCGTAGCCCAGCCTCCCGCTCGTGCACCCTGTACGTCTTCGAGAGGTTGCGGACTACGATCGGCGATTCCCCAAAGGTAATAGATGTGACCGTCGAGGGCGTGTCCGCCCCACCGTCCATTTGCGCGCGCACCATTCGTATCTCCTGTAGTAGTTGCGGTGGATGCATGTTAGCACTTCCACCGTTCGGTTGCCCCGCCCCCCACGCCCGCAGAGCCGCCCCCGCGCAACGCCTCCCTGATGGCTCCCTTGCGTCCGCGTTATACTGCTAGACAGGCGGGCGCGGGAATCGCCCGCTGAAGGAGGAGACACGAGATGCGGCGTGCGTTACAGGTGGGAGTGGGAGTGGCATGCCTGGCTGGGCTCGCCGCGCACCGACTCGGGCCGCCGAGGCTATCGCTGGCGGGGACGGAGCCTGAGCCACGCGCTGCCTCGCATGCCCCGGAGGCTTTACAAAGGGCAGTACGCTACAGCCGGGAGCGAGAGAGGTTGTGGCTCGCAGGGACCGCCTACGGCCTGGCGACTGGGCTGCTCTCGGTATCGTCCGGAGCCCCTGGCCGGCTCTCCCGCGCCCTGGAATCCCGGCTGAGCCCCCGCCTGCGCACCCCCGCTTTCATACTCATCTGGTCCGCACAGGACTGGCTGCTCGGGCTGCCGCTCGCCTACTACAGCGGGTACGTAGTCGAGCACCGCTACGGCCTCTCCCACCACACACGGCGCAGCTGGCTCACGGAACAGCTGAAGGGAGTGGCGGTGGGCACGGTCATCAACACCCCACTGCTTACCGGCTTCTACGCGCTCGTGCGCCGTTTCCCGCGCACATGGTGGCTCGTGGTCTCCGCACTCGCTCTCCCTTTCACGGTGCTGCTCGCCGGGCTGTACCCCGTGCTCATCGCGCCCCTGTTTAACAAGTACGTGCCCTTGGACGACCCGAAGCTCGCGGAGCGTGTGCGGGCTATGGCGGAGCGGGAGGGCGTCAAGGTCTCTCAGGTGCTGCGGATGGACATGAGCCGGCAGACCAGCAAGGCGAACGCCTTCTTCACAGGAGTGGGGCGAACGAAGCGCATCGTGCTCGCCGACACGCTGCTCGACGGGTTCTCACCGCAGGAGGTTGAGGTCGTCGTGGCGCACGAGCTGGCGCATCAGGTACACCGCGACACCTTGAAGCTGGTGGGATTGTCGGGCGTGGGCACGTTCGCAGGCGCGTACGCGCTGCACAGAATCTTCCCCACGGTCCTGCGACGCACCAGGACCCGGACAGGCTCGGCCTCGCTCGGCGAGGTGGCCAGCCTGCCGCTCGTAGAGCTCGTGGCGAGTCTGTTCGGCCTGCTCGCGATGCCGCTCGCGAACGCCTACGTGCGCCGGCTGGAGCGCAGCGCGGATGCCTACGCGGTGCGCCTGACCGGGAATCCTCGCGCGTTCATAAGCGCAATGCGGCAGCTGCAGCGAACGAACCTGTCCGACCCCGAGCCTCCGGCCGTCGTTCGCTTGCTCCTGCACAGCCATCCAACCATCGGGGAGCGCATCCGCTGGGCGGAGTCGCAGGCACACGATTTTGGACACTCCTCGTAAGTAGAAGCTGCGGACCTTACCGTGTAGGTCACGAGCGCCCTCCATCCCCTCCAGGCCACGGGCACGCTTGGTGCTACAGTCGCGAGAGCGAGCAGTTTCCAATGCTCATCACGCCAAACAGGAGGGAAGGATGCAGCGGGACCTGAAGTCCGTTCTCGATGGGGCAATAGGCGGCGTCCTGGCTACCACGCTTATGAGCACCGGCATGTGGGTTGCCTATCGGGCCGGGCTGCTCGGCGGCCCACCGCCGGAGATAATCACCGCGGCGGCGCTTGACGCTGCAGGGGTGGATGAGCGGAACGAAGGCACCCAGGATGCTCTCTCCGTGATAGCGCACTTCGGCTTCGGCGCCGTCGGCGGCGCCTTATTCGCAGTGCTGCACCGTCGCCTGCGGCTACCCATCCCGCCCGTGCTGCACGGCGCTATCTACGCGACCGGCGTGTGGGCGGTGAGCTATATCGGCGTCGTGCCCGCGCTGGGCATCATGCCCACACCCACGCGCGACCGGCGGGATCGCCACGCAGTGATGCTGCTGGTCCACTGGGTGTACGGTGCGACGCTTGGCGCGTACGTGCGCGGCACGGAGAGGCACCAGTGAGCGGAGGGCATCACCGAGGGAAGCGCTCTATATCAGCCCACGACCAGAGATAGCCGAAACGAGAGGAGAACCGATTGGACCTGCTGTCCACCCACCACGTAGCGATCTTCACGCGCGACCTGCCCAGGATGGAGGAGTTTTACACCCAGACTCTTGGTATGCCGGTCACCCGGAGATGGGACGATGTGAACATAATCTTTATAGACGTAGGCAGCACTCAGATAGAGCTTATCGGACGCGAGAGCATCGAGGGCGAGCAGCACCCACGGCCTATCGGCCAGGGCGTAGGTATAAATCACCTGGCCTTGCGGGTAGGGAACACGGAAGAGGCCTTCCGAGAGCTCGTCGAGAAAGGCGTGTCGGTACTCCGGGAGCCATCGGACTTCCAGACGGTGCGCATCGCGTTCTTCACAGACCCCGACGGGAACGTTCTGGAGCTCGTGCAGGAGCTGGATGGGGAGCCCACGGTGCAGCGATAGCTGGGACGCCTTTTCACCACAGAGCACACAGAGACAGGGTGATCGCAGAGTCGGCATGGCAGCTCGCCGCCTCCCACTTCCGGCGGTTGTATGGCGGTCGTATCAACTGTAGAGACGTTGCACGCAACGTCTACACGCAACGTCTGCCCGACCTGTCCACGTCCAGCGATAGCGGCCTTGCAATCACTCTGCGCAGAGAGCAGGGGCAGGAGTGGGGATGGAAGCAAGCGCGTCCATCCCTACGCGCCGCCTTCATCCGCGGGAAGTAGTGGGATGCCGAGAAGGTCCGCGGCGAGGCGGGCGCGTTCCGGCGAACCGGCGGGCGTGAGCGAGAGCGCACCGTCCGGCAGCGACACCACATCGCCCACTCTGGAGAAACCCGCCTTGCGGATGCCACGCCCAGAGACCACGTTCGGTGCGTCGTGCCCTATCCAGAAGCGCTCCGCGGACTCACTCTCCTGCACGAGGATCGCTTGCAGGAGACGCTGGTATATGCCCCGCCCCCGGTACGGCGGCAACGTGGCGAAGTCCCACAGGTATCGCTCTCCCTCCCGTACTTGAAACTGCAATAGCCCGCCAATCTCCGCCTCCCCCCGCGCGGACCAGCCATACCCCGCGGGGCGCGAGTCCAGTAGCACGAGGTACGGCGTGTTCTCGCTCCGCACGCGGGAGAGCACCTCGTCTAGCGGCAAGTCGGCGAGCCTGGCTACCAGGTCATATCTATCCGTCCTTTCAGCGGTCAAGCCGGTGAGTGGTGCGATCCGGGGCAGTGGGTCGCCGCGCCACCAGGTGTAGAAGGAGCCGGCGGGGCCGCCCTTCTCTAGATGTGTCCCGGTCTCTTGCTGCGTGTGACGCCTGGGTTCCTTCATCCCGCGTTGTCTCCAGTAAAGTCGGGCGGTCTGGCCGCCGCTCCGGTGCATCGAGTCGGTCGTAAG
>JADDPP010000393.1 GCA_016781845.1 Rubrobacter sp. | reverse complement strand
CACCTTCCGAGATGTTGAGGAGCTTCTGTACGAGCGGGGTGTCGTGGTCACGTACGAGACAGTGCGGCAGATGTCGGCGTGATCGCCGGGACATCCTCCTCCCGAACCATCCGGTTAAATGCGGGAAGCTCCTCTGACACAAGCTTCCGCAGCCTGTCCAACTGCGCGTTGATGCGCTCCGACAGGCTCCTGAACACATCCTGCTCCTGCCGCGTCGGTGCTCCGTCGGCGCTCTCCACGGAGGTGGCGAGCATCGCGAGCTTCTCGTTCAATCGAGCGGAGTATCCGAGCGGCGTGTCCGCGTTCACCTGGACGAGTTCCCCTTCAATGCGCGAAAGGGTCTCCCGCACTCCCTCCGCCCTCTCTCTCAGTGCCCGGACACCATTCTCGGACGGGAGTCGGCGTCCCCACTGCTCCAGTTGTTCCCGCAGGTCGCGCAGCGTGTTGACTGCGTCGTGCGTCTCCGAGAGCTTGTCCCGAATCTGCATCAGCAGGGCGAACTGTGCCTCAAAATCCTCCTGGGTGACATTTACGCGCGGATCCTTGCGGACCTCGAACTGCTGCGTAAGCGTCCGGCCGCCAACCGATAGCTCTACCTGATATTTCCCTGGAGGAACTGCTGGACCGGACAGCAACTCCTCCGTACTCTTGTCTCCCTCCAGCTTGCGGGCATCGGGGTACCGCAGGTTCCATACAAACCGGTTCATTCCAGCCTGCTTTGAGACGTGCAGATCCTCCTCAGCCGCCGTGGCATCCTTCCGCGCGGAAGTCTCCAGGCCTTCGGCCCCTTGCTCCGTAACGCTCTCCGCGACTGTCCGGCCATCGGTGGACGCATCCTCGACCTTGCGCGGCTGTGTCTTGCTCGTGAACCGCCGAATCTCCTCGCCTTCCTGGCTGCGGAAGGTAAGGACAACCTCCCCCTCCGGCTCCTGCTGAAGGTAGTAGGTCACGATCACGCCGGACGGAGGGTTCTTACCCGCATCGAGGAACTTCTCGATAACCTCACCGTTGGACCCGATATGCCGCTTGAACGTCACCCCGACCGTCCCGGACAGGCGGTAATCCTTCCCTGCGCCGAGCTTCGTTCCGTACCCCTCGTACACCTTGTACCGGATTGTGACTCTTGGCTGGAACAGTCGGTCGCTCGCGCCGTCCAGATTCCCCACCAACTGCCTCAGAGGCGTCACGTCGTCCAGTATCCAGAAGGAGCGTCCGTGGGTCGCGACTACCAGGTCATCATCCCGCACCGCGAAGTCGTAGACGGGGGCGACCGGGAGGTTACCCTGGAGCGATTGCCAGGAGGCGCCGTCATCCAGCGAGACGTATGCGCCCGTCTCGGTGCCCGCGTAGAGAAGACCCGATGTCACGGGGTCGGCGCGGAGGATGCGGGTGAACTCTCCATCGGGTATCCCCGCCGCGATCTCCTGCCAACTCTCGCCGTAATCCGCCGTCTTGTACAGGTAGGGGCGCCAGTCGTCCAGCTTGTAGCGAGTGCCGGAGAGATATGCGACCGCAGGATCGTGCCTGGAGGGCTCCACGCTCGTGACAAGCGTCCACTCGGGAAGATCCGGCGGGGTGATGTTCTGCCAGGTCTGCCCGCCGTCGCGAGAGATGTGCACCAGGCCGTCGTCCGTACCCGCCCAAAAGAGCCCCTGCTTGATAGGGGATTCCTGGAACGAGAAGATGGTGCAGTACACCTCCGCGCCGGTATTGTCCTTCGTGATCGGCCCGCCGGACGGCTGCAGCTTCTCGGGGTCGTCGCGTGTAAGGTCTCTGCTGATCGCCTCCCAACTTTCGCCCCGATCTGTCGAACGGAAGAGCATATTCCCAGCGACATACAGCACGTTCGGATCATGCGGCGAGATGACGATGGGGAATGTCCACTGGAACCTGTACTTCAGACTAATCGCGCCGTCCCCCATCCCCGTCTCTTCGGGCCAGACCGTGATGTTGCGCTCTTGCCCCGTGCGGTGGTCGTAGCGGAACAAGCGGCCGTTGAATGCACCGCTACCGATCGCGCCTCCATAGACGATGTTGGAGTCGTCCGGCTGTATCGCGATGTACCCGCTCTCTCCTCCGCCCGGCTCATACCACTCCGTCTGTGTGATCGCGCCGCGGGAGGAGAGGCTGGGGATGCTGATCGCCGTGTTATCCTGCTGAGATCCATAAACCCGATACGGCAGTTGAGTATCAGTCGTGACGTGGTACATTTGGGCCGTGGGCTGGTTGTATAGCGTGGACCAGGAAGCGCCGCCATTCAAAGTGACGCACGCGCCGCCGTCGTTACCCTCGATCATGCGTTGTGGGTTGCGGGGGTCAATCCACAGGTCGTGGTTGTCGCCGTGCGGGGTGGCGACCGCGGTGAACGTCCTGCCGCCATCGGTTGATTTCCAGCACTGCAGGTTCAGCACCCAGACCGTCTCAGGGTCCTGGGGATCGGCGTATATGTGCATGTAGTACCAGGCGCGGCGCCGCAGCTCCGCGTCCTCACTCAACCGCTGCCACGTCTGCCCGCCGTCGTCAGAGCGGAAGAGCCCGCCATCCTTCGCCTCGACCAGCGCCCAGACGCGGTCGGCCTGCGCTGGAGAGGCTGCCACGCCGATCTTGCCCTTGAGTCCATCAGGCAGGCCGGGGTTGTTCGTGAGCTCCGTCCATGTATCCCCGCCGTCGCTCGACTTGAAAAGGCCGCTGCCGGGACCACCGCTGCTAAGCGCATGAGGGAAGCGCTGCGCCTCCCAGAAAGCCACATACAGGATGCGCAGGTTGTTCGGGTCCATAGAGAGGTCAATGGCGCCGGCCCTGTCGCCCCGGTGCAGCACCCGCTCCCATGTCTCCCCGCCGTCTCTGGACCGGTACAGGCCGCGTTCCTCGTTCGGCCCCCACGCATGCCCCAGTGCGGCGACGTAGACGAGGTCCGGGTTCTGGGGGTGTATGCGGATCTTGGCGATGTGGCGGGTCGCGGCGAGCCCCATATTCCTCCAGGTCTTGCCGCCATCTGTAGATTTGTACACCCCGTCACCGTGGGAGACATTGCTGCGTATCGTCGTCTCGCCAGTGCCCGCATAGATAACGTTCGGGTCGGAAGGGGCGACGGCGATGGCGCCGATGGCAGCTGTATTGAAGAAGCCATCGGACACGTTCTCCCAGTAGTCGCCGCCATCCGTCGTCTTCCAGACGCCACCAGCGCATGCCCCGAAATAGAACACCATCGGACTCTGAGGGTCGCCTGCGACCGCGACCACGCGGCCTCCACGGTGTGGGCCGACCAGTCGCCAGTCTAGCACTCCTGAAAGGTCTATGCCTCCAGTGTTACTGGAGGCATAGACATCTTGCCGAACCCCGTTACTCGCATTGATTGGCATCTTGTGCTTCACCTGTTCCTTCGTGGATAAACGGGCATGCCAGAACTCATCGGTTGCCGCGATCCCGTATGTTGACCATGTGAGCGCAAAGGGTGCCTCGACAGTGTCTACGGTCGCAGGCGACTGCCTCTACCGGCACCCCAGCGGGATGATCTTTAGTATAGACGCCTGGAGTTGCTCTTCCAGACGCGGATTACAACTGTGGTTACAACCGCCGCCAGAAGCACCAAAGCCGTATCCACCAATGCGAAGAGTCCGCTCACGAAGATCTCGCCGCTGATCACACTGGCAATAAGCCCTAGCAATAGCGCCATTCCAACAAGGCCCACGTTCCGCAAGCGCGGGGACGGAACGTGTTGCGCGAGCAGAGCGATAGAGACGCCTGCCAGGAGAGGAAAGAGTTCGTGCATGGAGGATTCCTTTCTTCTATAGCTACCCGGTTGCCAGCGCCGCGCATCCTGACGGAGCAGCAGGTTGTGACGACCGGCGGGGCAGCGCCAGGATGTTCACCGCACTCGCCGGATCTCGAATCAATCAGCGCCCCGGCTCCGGCTGCTCACGGTCCCGCATCATACTCTCAGCCGGGCTTCCGGGTCAACATGGCCTTCGCGAAAGAGGCAATCGTAGTTGTGAAGCCGTCCGCCAGAGCTGTCAGCTATACGTACCAGTTGTCGCCCGACACACCCATGTAGATTCCCATAAGCTCTTGACCACTCAGATGGA
>JADDPP010000377.1 GCA_016781845.1 Rubrobacter sp. | reverse complement strand
CTCACTCTTGCAGCTTGACCCCTCATTTTCGCTGGAACCATGTTCGTTTCAACCTCTGTGCAAGCGCGCGAGGCAGGGGCGATGGTTGCGAGCTATGTGCGGAGCTCTGCATCCGATGTACCAGGGAGGCCGTGCTACCAGCGTACATCTGCCTGTACCCGCGCTCCTTTCCTGGGTTACAATCCAGGGGACGAGAAGGGAGCGCGCTTGCCCACAGTAGAAGCGAACGGGTTGAGAATAGGGTACGACCTGGTGGGAGGGAGCGGGCCGGTAGTCGTCTTTCTCCACGGGGTGGGCTCGGATCGGCGCGTGTGGCGGGACCAGATTGATGACCTGGGGCGGGACCACCGTGCGCTCGCGCTTGACTTTCGCGGGCACGGTGACTCCCAGATCCCGGTCGAGAGAATAGACCGCCCCGCCTTCGCCGCGGACGTGGTCGGAGTGCTCTCTGCTCTTCGCCTCGGCCCCGCGCACCTGGTCGGGCTTTCGATGGGTGGGGTAGTCGCGCTTGAGACGTACAAGCTGTACCCGGACACCGTGCTCTCACTGACGCTGGCCGATACCTTCGCACACTTCCCAGGATGGGAGGATGGGATGGTTCGGCGGGAGCGCGACCTGCGGGAGATGTCCATGCGCGAGATCGCCGAGGAGCGCATCCCGGCGTGCCTCAAACCCGCCCCTGACCCGAGGAAGCTGCGAGAAGCCGTCGAGCAGATGGCTGCCAAGGACAAGAGAGTGTACTCCGAGAGCTCCGCCGCTACCTGGAGCCCTGACTTCCGGGCTATGCTTCCTGATGTGCGCGTGCCCACGCTCGTACTGTGGGGAGAGCACGACACGCTCACCTCTCGCGAGGTCTCAGAGGAATTGCACGCAAGCATCCCTGGCGCAAGGTTACTTGTGCTTCCCGATGCCGGTCATATCTCGAACCTCGACAACCCCGCTGCTTTCAGTGCTGCGCTGCGGGAGTTCCTCCAGCGCGCAGATGCCAGGTATACCGAAGGAGACGCTCTGTGACAGCCATGACACCTGCGGCAGAAGATGACTTGCTCTCGTACCGCGAGGAGTTCCCCATCCTGGAACGTAAGACGTATCTCAACAGCTGCTCACTCGGAGCGCTCTCTCGCCGCTCAATGGCCGGGCTTGCGGAGTTTCAGGAGCTTTGGAATGAGTACGGAGCGTCGGCGTGGTACAGGACGTGGATACCGAAGCTCGGCGAGCTCCGCGCGGCGTACGGGCGCGTCATCGGCGGTAAGGAGGCGGAGGTGGCCCTCTCGCCGAACGTCTCCACCGCGCTCACGATGGTGGCCTCCTGTCTGGACTACTCCCGGCGTCCGAAGGTGGTGGTGGCCGACGTGGACTTTCCCACAATCGCCCACCAATGGCTTGCCAAGGCCGGGCTCGGCGTCGAGGTTGTAACTGTGCCGAGCGAGGGGCGCGTTCACGTTCCGGTGGAACGGTGGGAAGAGGCGATTGACGAGCGCACTGCCCTCGTTGCCACATCGCACGTGCTGTATACAAGCGGGCAGATACAGGACGTGGCCGCAATCGCGGAGATATGCCATCGGAAGGGCGCGCTCTGCCTCGTGGACGGCTACCAGTCCGCCGGACAGATTCCCGTGGATGTTCATGCCCTGGACTGCGACTTCTATGTGGGCGGCTCTTTAAAGTGGCTGCTTGGTGGGCAGGGAATGGCATTCCTGTGGGTGCGACCGGAGCTCGTACAGGAGCTGCAGCCGACCGTGACAGGTTGGTTCGCGGTGGACTCGCAGTTCAGCTTTGATAACACAGAGCTGCGCCTGCGGGAGGACGCGGGGCGCTTTGAGTACGGCACGCCGTCTATCCCTACTGTGTACACCGCGCTTGGCGGTCTCTCCCTGGTAGAGGAGGTGGGCGTACGGCGTATCCGCGAGCGGACAGGTCACCTCACGCGCGACCTGGTGAGTAAGGCGCGCTCCAGGGGACTTACACTGCGTGTGCCCGAACACTCTGAGCATCACGCCTCCATCACGATGGTGGACGTGCCGGATGCGTCCACGGTCGTGCGGGGGCTGGCGGAACGCGGCGTGATAGCGGACCACCGCTACGGGCTGGTGCGGCTCTCGCCGTACTTCTACAACACCGAGGCCGAGAACGACCGCACCCTGGATGCTCTCGAGGAGATCCTGCGCGAGACCCCCTGAAGGCGTGACGAAAGCAGCTCGACAACCACCGGGTAGAGACGCTGCGGCCTAGTCGTCCCTGCGGAGCTACCTCGGGCGAGTGGCACGTGTCCTTCCCTCCGCATATCCACAGCGGGTTATAGGGAGAGTAGTATGACGGGTGTAAGGGGCGCGGTTACGTGTCTACTCTCTCGCTCGTGCCTCTCTTACCTCCAGCGGGCCATCCGCCCAGTAGTAGATCTCGACCTCCGCCACTTTCCCCGCCTGTTATGCACAGGCCCCAGGTGAAGAGAGCGTGCGTCATCTCAACCCGATCTCGACATCCCCTGAATAGATGCTTCACTGCACACCCCTAACATCAACTTGTACACGTAGCACAGATTCGGTTCGGTGCTAGAGAGCCGAAGGGGGTGGCATCGCGATGAAGCAACACATGGACTACTACCGTCAAATGCTGCGCATTCGGCGCTGCGAGGAGCAGATAGGCTGGCTGTTCAGCCGCGGTCTGACCATGGGCACGGCTCACCTGTCCATTGGGCAGGAAGCGTCCGCCGTGGGCGTGATGGCTGCCACCCGGCCCGATGATTACGCGGTCAGCACGCATCGAGGACATGGGCACCTCATCGCGAAGGGCGCGGACCCCGCGATGATGCTGGCGGAGATCTGCGGCCGCGCGACTGGATTCTGCCGGGGCAAGGGCGGCTCGCAGCACATAGCGGTCAGGGAGCTGAACTTCCTTGGCACGAACGGCATCACGGGTGGTGGGCTGCCCGTCGCAACCGGCGCGGCGCTGTACGCGAAGACCCGAAAGACGGGCCAGGTAGTCCTCTCCTTCTTCGGTGACGGCGCCTCCAACCAGGGCACGTTCCACGAGTCGCTCAACATGGCGGCTGCCTGGAAGCTGCCCATTGTGTACGTGTGCGAGAACAACGGCTACGCGATGTTCACGCCGACGTGCGACGTAACAAGCGTAGTGGATATCTCCGTTCGTGGGGCCGCGTACGGGATACCTGGTGTGAAGGTGGACGGGATGGACCTGCTGGCCGTGCGCGAGGCTGCGCAACTGGCGATCCTGCGCGCGCGCACCGGCCACGGGCCAACACTGCTCGAGGTGAAGACGTACCGGTTCTGCGGGCACTCCAAGAGCGACAACGGCACCAAGTACCGGTCGAGAGAGGAGATCGCCGAGTGGGAGAAGCGCGACCCCTTGCGCACATGGAGAGCCAGGCTCATCGAGGAAGGCGTGTCCGAGGCCGAGATCGAGCAGCTGGAGGCGGACGTGGAGCTCGAGATGGCCGAGGCCACGCGCTTCGCGCTTGATAGTCCGTACGCCGAGTACGAGGCGCTCGAAGGAGTGTACGCGGACGAGTCGGCGCGGCGATACCTGCCCGGATTCTTCAACTCCAGCCGTGACGCCGCGATGGCAGTGGAGGTCAGCGCGTGACAACTCTTGCGACGTATACCGAGACGAGGACCGTCAGCTATCGCCAGGCGCTGTACGAGGCGCTGCGCGAGGAGATGGAGTACGACGACTCGGTGGTCCTGATCGGTGAGGACTTCGCGAACGGCGGCGCGTTCGGGGTCGTGGGCGACCTTCCCGACCGATTCGGTGAGGAACGCGTGATCCGCACTCCTATCTCCGAGAACAGCTACGTTGGTGTAGGTGTGGGCGCGGCGATGACGGGCCTGCGACCGGTGGTCGAGATCATGTTCATGGACTTCATGACGCTCGCGATGGATCAGATTGTCAATCACGCCGCGAAGATCCACTATATGTACTCTGGCCAGTACAACGTGCCGCTCGTCGTGCGCACCCCCGCGGGTGCTGGCCGTGGCTACGGCGCGAGCCACTCGCAGAGCCTTGAGTCCTGGCTGCTGCATGTGCCGGGGATCAAGGTGGTTGCTCCAAGCGACCCGGCGGACGCGAAGGGACTGCTCAAGAGTGCTATCCGGGACGAGAACCCGGTCGTCTTTATAGAGAACAAGCTGCTGTACCCGAAGGAAGGGCCGATAGACGACTCACAGCCAGCGATCCCACTAGGCTCGGCGCGCATCCGCATGGAGGGCGAGGACATCACGATCGCCTCCTACGGCCGGATGCTCGACATGTCGCTGGAAGCCGCGGACCTGCTTGCCGCCGAGGGGGTGTACTGCGAGGTCATCGACCTGCGAACCCTCAAGCCGCTCGACATCGTCACCTTGACAAGCTCCGTACAGCACACCGGCAGGTTTGTCTTCGTGGAGGAAGGCACGGGGGGGGTGGGAGCTGAGGTGTGCTCTCAGGTGATGGAGCGCTGCAGCAGTTACCTGAAGGGGCGGGTAGTGCGGGTCGCCGCGCGCGATGTTCCGATACCGTCTTCCGGACCTCTGGAGAAGCGTGTGATCCCGCAGGTAGCGGACATAATCAACGGCTGCCTCGACAGCCTGCGCGTAGACTGAACATTCATAGCAACGTGGAGAGAGAGCAGATTATGCAGGTTCCATTCGTAGACCTAAAGGCTCAGTACCGGACGATCCGAGGCGAAGTCCAGCGGGCAATTGATGAGTCGCTCGAAAGCATGGACCTGCTCCTCGGCCCCAACGTTCGTGGCTTCGAGGTGGAGTTCGCGGCGTACTGCGGAGCGCAACACGCTATCGGTGTGGCGAACGGCACAGATGCGCTGTACCTGGCGCTGCGAGCGTGCGGCATCGGCCAGGGAGACGAGGTAATCACGGTCTCTCACAGCTTCATTGCCACTGCCGAGGCAATAGTGCAACTCGGCGCGATACCGGTGTACGTCGACGTGGACCCTGAGACGTACACTCTGGACCCTTCGAAGCTCCAGGCGGCGATAGGTCCGCGCGCGCGAGCCATCATACCTGTGCATCTGTATGGCCAGATGGCGGACATGGATGCGATCATGCCTATCGCGCGGCAGCACGGACTGGTGGTCATCGAGGATGCCTGCCAGGCCCACGGCGCGCAGATACACGGTCGGCGCGCGGGCAGCATCGGTGATGCCGCGGCGTTCAGCTTTTATATGGGCAAGAACCTTGGCGCGTACGGCGATGCCGGGGCTGTGACGACCAACTCGAAGGCGATAGCGGAGTGCGTCCGGGTTCTGCGAGACCACGGCTCCTCCCGCAAGTACCATCACGAGGAGATGGGAATCAACTCCAGACTCGACGAGCTTCAGGCGGCGGTGCTGCGCATCAAGCTGCGGCGCCTTGACGAGTGGAACGGCCAGCGCCAGGCGCACGCCGAGGTGTACGCTCGGCTGCTGGAGGATGTGGACGTTCGCCTGCCAGTCACCCGTCCGGGGCTTACACACGTGTTCCACCTGTACGTCGTCCAGACCGAGAACAGGGACGAGGTGCGCCGCGCGCTGGGAGACCTCGGGGTCGCGAGCGGCGTCCACTACCCGATACCTATCCATCGCCAGACGGCGTCACAAGGGGTTGGGCGGGTTGCTGGCAGCCTACGAGTGACTGAAATGCTTTCGAAGCGCATACTCTCGTTGCCTATGTACTCGGAGCTGGAGCAGGCGCAGCTGTCGTACGTTGCGGATCATCTGCGCAGTGTTTGCAACAGGAAGGGATTGGCCGTTGTCAGTTGAGCGCCGAGACAATTACTGGTTGTCTGAGTTTGAAACCCAGCCGCCTGCGCGCGACCCGTTCATGGCGTTCGCACTGCGCTGGTGGTGGCTGCTGCTGATAGGAGCGATCCTCGGTTCGGTTGGCGCGTTCGCCTACCTGAAGTACGGGCCCAAGTCCTATGAGACCGCGGCTCTCGTTCAGGTGCTGCCACCGTCCAACAGTGATCCGACTCAGGATAACCGGGAGGGAGCGCGGGCGGTTTCCGGCTATGCCGCGGAAGCTTCATCCTCGCGCATGTTCGAGTTGGTCAGCGCCGCACTCGGGGCGAAGGTCGGTGTGAGCGCCAGCAAGCTGTCAACAATGATGGACGACGGCCTTATCGAGATCAAGAGTGTCAAGAACTCCAACCTTGTAAGTATCGCCGTATCCGACCCCGACCCCCAACGCGCCGAGCTGCTAGCTAATACGATAGCTGCGGTCTTTGTAAAGGACGTCAATGCTCGTGCTGTGGCCCGGCTACAGGCACGCATGAAGCAACTCGATCAACAGATTCAGACGACCAGGGATCGCCTTACCACAGCACAGTTGCAGGGGCGTGAGGATAGTCTGAAAGAAGATTTGGCGGACCAGCGCACCCTGTTGCTGCAGCTGCAGCTGAGCTATCAGCAGGAACTGCAGAACCAGGCCAATCTGGCCCGGATCGCGAGTGAGGCCGAGAAGCCGAGTGCGCCGCAACCCCAGTTGGGGCAGTTGCAGTCCGAGTGGCAGCGGATCGTAAATGAGCAGATCAAGGACGTACAGGGGAACATCTCGGACCTGAACACGGAGCTTGCCGATGTGCGCAAGAGACTCGCACAGCTCCCATCTAGCGCCGACCCAACGGTTTCTTCGGCGCTGGCCGGTGCGTACGGCGATCAGCTGCAGGCCCTTACCCAGGAGTTCGCAAAGCTGCAGCTGAACGGTCAGGAGACGACGACGCCCCTCGTGCGCTACGGCGAGGCCTCCGATCCCGTGTCTGCTTCCAGCGGCAAGAAGACGCTGCTGCTAGGCTTTGCCGCGGGGGTAGCCCTCTTTGGTGGCCTGGGCTACGCATTCGATTTGCTGGGCCGGATAAGGCGCAGCAGGCGGTCGAAACTGGCTGCCTCCGACCAGGTCAGCATGCCCGAACAGGTAAGCGTGCCTGACCTGATGGAACGACTGGACCGGCTGGGTATCACAGACGAGGCGGTGGCCGAGCGCAGGGCATCCTCCAAGTTGTGGGAGAGGGAAGGTTAGGATGATCCTCGCCGTTACTCGTTTGGCGTCACCTTTCGTTCCAGAGGTACGATAGTGACCATTTCCCTGCCAGCTACACGGATGTCTGCGATGGTGCGGGCGACGCCGCTCCGTAGCCTGACTTTACCGTTTTTGGCTATTGTCGCGGGTGTAGCCTTTGCGTTGCCCAACCAGAAGTACCCGTATGTGCCGTGGCTGCTCGGGCTTATCTTCGCACCATTGGTGCTCCTGCCCAACAGCAAGGTGTGGACATTGGCCTCGATAACGATTGCTGAGTTGTCGCTCGCCTCGTATATGCTTCCGGAAGTAGCCATGAGCCTTCGCTTCCTGGTTACGGTCGCGGCTATGGGGCTTTCCCTGCCGCTCGTCCTGCGGCTGCGCGATTCAGCGAACCGCAAGCTGCTCCGTAGAGTGCTGTTGCCAAGCGTTGCCCTCGTCATCGTGGCTACCGTTGTTGACTCCACCTTCTCCGACAGCGATTACGTCATCAAGTACTTTCGCTATCAGACGGTGCAGGTGCTGGTGCTCCTCGTGGCGGCGGCGGTCATCAGTAGCCGGCGTGACCTGAAGCGGGTGGCTCTTGTGGCGCTAGCAGTTGGCCTGGTGGCTGCGGTAGCGTGCGTCTGGCAACACTACGGAGCGCAGTCAGCGATCTACGGGAACACTCAACCCAGTGCCATCAAGGACTGGAAGGGCCGGTCCGTGGGGCTGTCTGATTCGCCCGTTACTGTCGGGAATCAGTTGACATTCGTGCTGATGCCCCTGCTGGGCGTCCTTGCTGCAGGGCCGATGCGCCGTGACCGGGCTCGAATGATGCTATGTGCCGCTGTTCTCGTAGTGTTCGCGGGCTTAAACTTCACCTACACCCGCTCCGCAGTGTTCGCCATCGGCCCAGGACTCGTGCTTATGGGGTTGTATCTGCGAGGTCGGCGCAGGGTAGTCGTCCTCGGCATGGTCGTTGGTCTTTTCGTTATGTTCCAGATGCTGGAGGGCACTGGCCTTATAGGCAGCCGCTACTATAAGGACGCCAGCGAGGACCGGAGTGCCTCCAGTCACGAGGCGCTCTGGGATGTGGGACTCGCCGTAGCGCTGGATAATGCGATTATGGGGATAGGTCACGAGCACTTTGAGGAGGTCTCTCTGGAATATCTTCACGTGCTAGATGAAGAGCTAATCGCCATGGGGGGGGCAGGGTCTATAGGCCAGGAACGTCCTCACAACGACTGGTTGAGCGTGTGGACATCCTGGGGCATTCTGGCGCTCGTGGCGTATATCGGTATCTTTGTAGGTGCGTTGAGGAATCTGGCAGTAGCTGCGGGCAACTCGGACACTTTGGTCCGTGGCCTTGCGGTGGGCTGTGCAGGCGGGCTCGCTACGTATGCCCTCAACTCCGCCTACCATAACTACATGGATAGCAGCACGACTTTGTGGTTGTATGCTGGTGCGTCGGTTGCGCTGGCGCGCCTGCCTTCCCACGAGGAAACAATCGTTCAACTTCGGAACAGAGTGTATCCGCGAGGGGCGCGTGCGGTGCCGCGTGCCTCCGCAAGGTTGTATAGGGACGGTTATGTATAACATCTTGTATCCCGTCAACGAGCTGAAGATAGGGGGCGCCGAGCAACAACTGCTCGAACTCGTGCGTGGCCTGGATAAGAGCCGCTTCCGTCCAATAGTTGCGCCGCTGTACCCTGGCGGCGCGCTGGACGCGGAGTTCCGCGCTGTGCCGGGAGTGAAGGTTATAGACCTTCACCGCAAGGGGAAATACGATTTCTCCACCTTCTGGCGCATCGCTTCGCTGTTGCGCAAAGAGCGTATAGACCTCGTCCAGCCGTTTCTGAGCCCAGCGACACTCTTTGGGCTGCTGCCGGCCATGCTTGTGGGTACATCGGCAAAGGTGGTGACCGAGCGGTGTGGCGTGCGCAGGGTGCGTGGCCTCGGCTATAAGCTCTATCGGACGATTGAGGACTGGTTGAGCCGATATGCCGATATGATTATTCCTAACAGCGTGGCAGGGCAGGATCTCCTGCTCCAGCGAGGGCTTCCCGCCACGAAGATCCGGGTGATCTACAACGGTATCAACCTCCAGCGCCTGAGGGTGAACCCGACGGTGGTAGCGGGCCACCGCGCCAGGCTTGGGGTACCGCAGGGAGGGGCAGTGGTCGGCATACTTGCCGGCCTCACCAGGCCAAAAGGTCATGACACCTTCCTACGCGCCGCTGCACGCATCAACTCAGAGTGTCCTCATGTGCGCTATGCGATCGTGGGGGATGGCCCGCTCCGGGAGGAGTTAGAGACGTTGGCTTCGGATCTGGGCTTGCAGGAACGGGTAGTGTTCTTCGGCTACCAGCGAGGCGTGGCTGACCTGTTGGCCACGTGCGACATGGTGGTTTCGGCGTCGCGCGACAATGAAGGCTGCTCTAACTCGGTACTCGAGGCGATGGCCCTGGGTGTACCAGTGATTGCCACCGATATCGGCGGCAACCGGGAGCTGGTGCAGGACGGTGTTACGGGTCGCCTGGTACCTGTGGGTGATCACAAAGCGCTCGCCACGAAAATCCTCGCCGCCCTGAGCGAGGAAGCCGAGACCCGAGCAGTGGTGGAGCGCGCGAAGCGCATGATCGAATCACGCTTCGCCCTGGAGCGGATGGTGCGTGACTACGAGGAGCTATATACGGCTCTGGCACAGGTCAAGCCTTCCGGGGCGCTTCGCAGGGAAGTGATATAACAACAGCACTGAGAGGGAGAGTTCAGGGCGTGAATCTGATCCAATATCTAAGACTCACACGGAACAGGTGGACCCTGTGGCGCGCACGCCGCGACGGCCTGACGATAGGGGAAGATGTGCGCATCATGGGAACTCCCAGGTTCGGCAGCGAGCCCTACCTCATTTGCATCGGCAACCACGTCACTATCTCCTCTGAGGTTTCCTTCGTGACGCACGATGGCGCAACCTGGATCTTTCGTCACCGTCCAGAGTATCGTGGTCTACAGCGGTTTGGCCGCATTGATATAGAGGATAACTGCTTTATCGGCACGCGGAGTATCCTTCTGCCCGGCATACGGATAGGCCCGAACTCCGTAGTTGGGGCGGGCTCGGTTGTCACGAAGAGCGTACCTCCGGACACCGTGGTCGCTGGCGTTCCCGCACGTGTGATATGCAGGACGGAAGAGTTCGTCGAGCGGAGCGCGGCACGCTGCACGTATTACCCACCGGATGTCACTAGTGACCCGGCGCGCTTGCGAGCTGCGCTGCTTGCCGAGCATGGAAGTGGTGAGTCAGCGTCAGGACTCCCGGACCTCATCAAGGAGCGGGTTGGCTAGAGTTGCCTGAATCTTCAGTAAGCACCGACATTCCGATTGCGCCGAATGGGGAGTGCGTAGTCCGTCCTGGGCTTGGGAAGGGGTACCAGTTAGGAACGGCGCAAGGCGGAGACGTGCATAATCTCCGTGGGTTCATGAGTGCGTTCCTCCTAAGCGTGCGAAGGTAGGGCAGAAAGAGGAGTCCGGGGGACAGGCACAGTTGTTGGACCGAGACCGAGCTTGGGCCAGCCATCATGCTGGAACCTGGCTGGGTATCGTCATCCCCGGCGCAACAGCAGGAGTGTCCGCATGGTTACCAGTCGTTGCTGCTTCCGAAGGCTCTTCAGTCGCTCGCGGACTCCCGATGGTATCAGTGATTTGCTCAGTATCCAGAAGGACTGCATGGAATCGCCCCACCGCCTGCTTCTCATGGTGCGGCGAAGAGCCTTGAGGGCGTAGAGACGGCTCAACTTCATGTTCCTCGTACGGTATGCCTCGGAGGCCGCGATAACGTCTAGATATGCGTAGATGGGTTCTCGTAGTCGAGAGTGCCGTAGGGCGAATTCGGGATCGGCGAACAGCGTGTCCAGAGTGTTCAGATGTGTGGGTAGCCAGGGCATCGAGCTGTAGCGCGCTGTTAGGCTCTTTTCGTGGACGCGGTATGCGACTACGGGCTCGGCCACGTATCCAACTGAGGAGATGTGCGCGATTCGGAGCCAGCAGTCCCAGTCCTCACCGCTAGAGATCTCCGTTCTGAAAGATCCTGCCTGCTCAAACACAGTGCGGCGCACAAGAGTGCTTGACGTGGTGATGTAGTTGTAGAACAGCAGCCTGGTGAGCTCTGTGTCGCCCGTATGAATATAGCTCTGGCGTGCCCACGGCGACTTGCGCACACCGAGCGGTCGTCTGTGTGTATCGACTTTCGTGGCCTGAGCGTACACAAGGCCAACTTCTGGATGCGCATCGAGCAAGGTCACCTGCTCTCTAAGTCCTCGGACGGACAGAAAGTAGTCATCCGAGTCCAGGAACCGTACGTACTGGCCGGACGTGGCCCGGAAGCCGTTATTCCGAGCGGCGGACGGGCCGGCATTTGCCTGCCAAAGGTAGCGAGCTAATGGCGCGAAACGTTCGACAACCTCACGGATGTTTTCGGTGGAACCATCATCAACGACGAGAACCTCCCAGTCGGGATCGGCAAGGGCAGCAATGGATTGCAAACACTCTTCCAGGTAGGCACTGCCGTTGTAACACGGGATGACAACGGAGACTTTCGGTATAGTGTTTGTGCGGGATTGCTCCCTGGTGCTTTCACCTGGCAATGCCTCGTCTTCACCAACCACTATAAACCCTTTCGTGCCCCAACATGGTATGTGTGGGAAGATTCCTCTTAAGGCCACGTCCGTTGTTCTGACGCCTCAATCGTTATCGCCGTTCATCGCCGCCACCGGGCGACTGCTCGAGTGTGCGTGGCTTTGGGTGTGCGTCGCTCCTCCCCGCAGCCGTGCCCAGGGTGCGTCCTGAATTTCTCGGATCCTCCGATTGTATGCTCCGCGCTGTCGGAGCAGCTCAAGCAGCCTGGCCAGGTCGCGATCTATCTGAAGGATGTCCGCATCACCTTCCGGCTTGCGCAGGGGGAACAGAGCCAGCTTGTGTCCGTGCCGGAGCAGTCGTGCCAGCGACATCACCGCCTGCATCTGCCAGACTCGCTTCAACCGCTGCCTCAGCCGCCCGCCAGAATCTTCGTCGAGGGCGTACTGGTAGGGGAGAAGGCCCAGATCAGCCGCTCCAAACCCGTAGTACAGGCCACGCAGGTAGGTCCAGTTTAGGCGTCCAGCCGGCAGGAAGTGGCGCATCCTCATCCGTGGGTTGTACCATATTCGCCATCCCGCCAGGCGCAGAGCCCAGCAAATCTCGACATCTTCACCTGCTGAGAGCTTTGCCCCCTCACGCCCCAAAAGGAGGGTGCGAAAGCCACTGTTCGCCAGACACTGCCACGCGGACTTCCTCATGGTCAGTCCCGCGCCCCATAGCCAGCCTCGCGATGAAGTGATATCGCCCTCTGTCTCTCCCTGCGCGCCCACGGCGTAGCGCCGGACGAAGTTCTCCATCCAGTATGGGGGAGTAACCTCGTACACAGGCTCGATAAGACCTCCGCAAGCGCCAACCTCGGGGTGCTGGTCCATGGTATCCACGACGAGCTGAACCCAGTCAGGACAGACCCAGTTATCGTCGTCTACAAAGCTGATAATCTCGTATCTAGCCTGGTCGACCCCTCTGCGGCGCGCATTGCTCAGGCCGGGCTTGGGCTCGTATACGACCCGCAGGGGAGCGGGTGCTTCGGACGGCCAGGTTGCGCGGGCCACATCCGACGTCGCATCGCTGGAAGCGTTGTCAACCACGACGACCTCCCAGGGAAGTCCTTGCTCGACCCGTTGCGCAGCGAGGTGTGTCAGCGTTTCTGGCAGGCGGCGGGCGCTGTTGTGGCAGCAGAGAATGACGCTGACACCCCAGCCGGCAGAGCTGTAGTAGCCCTGGTGCGTCGATGAGGAGTCACCCGCAGTATCCACAGTCTTGTTCTCGATTTGCATGGTTCGGCTACCCTTCGGCCCGAGTGGCATAGAGAGTTCGCGTTACTTTCTGCCTTGGGCCGCGGTGTTTCCCTAGCATAAAGGCAGCTTGAGTGACGAGCGAGTAGAAGCTGAACTCCAGGGGTTCGCGATTGGTGTCACCAAAGATAGGTGACAGCAAGGTAGAGATACCATACCTGCTAGCATGCACTCCCAGCTTTATCAGCAGGCGCAACGATTCGTTGAGGAATCCGAAGGAGGCGGCGGGATAGTCCGGATGGAGGAGCTGCAAGGAGGCCCGGCCCCGTCCATATCGCTCAAACTGCTTCCAAAGCTCGCGCCAACTAGTGCGATGATGGTGCAGGACCGTGGCCGCCTCCTGGAAGCGGAGCTTCCAGGAGGTTTGCTCTTGCAAACGCCAGCAGAGGTCAGCATCCCCGCCGGACTCCAAGCTCTGTTCGAACAGTCCAATGTCGTGGAAGACCTCGCACCGGTAGGCCACATTCGCTGTCTGAAAGAACGGTCGGTAGCTATTCTTAAGGGTCTGCTTCTGGCGGAGTATACCTTTTGCCTCTGCATACCTTTCCGCTGAAGTGGCTGGGACTAGAGCTAAGATCTCGCCTCCCACACAGCCCACCTCCGGATCGTTGAAGCCTTCCACCAGCAGGCTCAGCCACCGACGGTCAGGAACGCAGTCGCCATCTGTGAAGGCAATGATACTTCCCTTACTAGCGCGGATTCCTGCATTACGGGCTGCATAGGATCCACGCACCTGTGTCTCTTGCAGGCGGCGTACCCTCGGACTGTACCTCTCGAGAAGGCTCCAAGTTCCATCTCTGGAACCATTGTCCACAACAATGACTTCATACTGTTCACCCGGAAAATCCTGGTCCAGTAGGGCATCGAGGCATCCCTGTAGAGTGCTTTCAGCGTTGAATACGGGTACGACAACTGAGACTAGCATTAGTGTCTCTACTCCTCCTTAATCAGGTCGAATCACTTGCATAAAGACCGCTCTGGATGTGCTTGGCGGATCGTACGAGGAGCTGTTCGTATGGCGCGCCAACTTCCACGTCGTCATGGGGTTACCCATCGCCGCGTTCCTGGAACCACCAACACCGCCGTCCGAGCGCGTGCAAGAATGCGAGGACTCAGCGACATTGCCACCGTTACATAAGCCGCGATACAAAGGACGGACAGTAAGATGGAGCCGGCGGGATCACTAAGGGCGGTGTGGAGCGTCGGCAGAGCACCCCATGTAGCTATCAGCAGTCCGGCAAGGAGCACTCCAGCAACATGCGGAGCACCGAGCCGTAGGAACCACCGAGCTGGAAGACCGACGGTCCGGGCCAGCATAATGCCGTTCAGAGGCACGAATACGCTCGCGCCGAGGAGATAGGTCACGGGAATTCCAGCCAGGCCGTAGCGCACGGCAAACACCATCGAGGGTATGAGAACCGCAAGCCTGGCCACGTTGAGCCGCCACTCCAGGCCGGGGCGACCGACAGCATTGTAGAACGGCGCGAAGCCCATCGCGATGGTACGTAGTGCTCCATAGACGGCAAGGATCTGTAGCGGCCTATCGATACCGGCCCATTTATCGCTGAACAGAATGGGAATGTACGCGGGACCACACACGAAGATGCCGATGCCCGCTGGGATCGCGAGCATGCACGCCAGGCCAAAAGTGTCTTCGAACAGCCTCACTAGCTGCTGAATATCGCTACGCACTCGTGAATAGGCGGGGAACATCACCGTTGACAGAACTTGACCTATCACGATGCACGGGATACTCGAGAGAGTGAATGCGAACGTATAGAGACCAAGCTCGAACGCGCCCAGCTTGTGGCCCACAATAAAGTAGTCGGCGTTGATCCCGACGAAGCCGATGATAGATGCCAGGGACACGTGCTTACCGTATCTGAGTAACTCGCACGCAATAGGCCACTCAAAGCTTGGGCGCGGGCGAACCTCCGATACATACCACAGGAGAAGGGTCGTTACGACTGACTTGGTGAGATAGCCGTACACCAGGCTCCATACCCCGAATCCCAGAAAGGCCAGTAAGATAGACAAAATCCCGGACGCGAACAGTGGCACGAGATCGGGCAGAAACTTTCGGCGGAATGCAAGCTCTTTCACCAGTACAGCGCGCTGGACCGAGTCCAGGGACGAGATGACCAGGCCGAGGGCGAGGACGATCACGATAGGCCCGATAGCTTCGTTTCCCCCGAGGCTCGCCAGGATCGGTGCAAGCAGGACCGACGCTCCGAACATCAGGGCGGCGACCACGACGTTTATGGTTAGGGCGGTGCCGGCGACTGTTCGCACGTCTCGCTCGGAGTACACAATCGCGGAGCGGACGCCGAGGTCCTGAAGAACGGTGAGTCCACCGATCAGAACCATTGCGAAGCTAACCAGGCCGAAGTCATCCGGGGCCAGCATTCGAGCCAGGATCAGGCTGGTCGCGAATCCGAGAGATCTACCAAGGGCAAGGCCCAGGAAGACCCAGACAGCGCCACCCGCGGCCTTACGCTCCACCGAACCGGATTTCCCCAGGGTATCACCAGAACGCGACACCGAGGATACACTCGGATCGAGACGACCTACCCGCTGATCGGTGTCACGGCGAGGTAGAGAAAGGTTGGTCTCGGCAGCCGACCCTGCACTGGCGTACCCTTGGGGGTCAGGGAGGTGGTTAGGGGCCACGTAATCTCCAATCCTTCTTGCGAGTAGACCAGGCAGACGCTACTCGCGGTGATTCTCACTTGGCCATGCCAAGCGAAGATTTACTGCCCATCCGCCAATAACTGTATAAACCGTGGGGTGGCTTTAAGTTGACACACAGTTGAGAAGTAGTTGCGCTCTTCAAGTAGCCGAACCATATAGCCATCTGTAAGCTGATCCCTCGATGCTCCTCGGTCGCGCCCTCCGTCCACCACACGAATCTATCGCTCTCCTCGGATCGAGCGCGGTCGCTCTCTCAAACACAGCCTGATTCTGGCTGTCCATCTCCTCATAGACCGTCGTGTGCGATGCCGAGTGTGTCACAAGCTCCGTCTCCGCCAGCGTTCGCAACGTCCAACCGTTGTGTCTCTCGGGCGCCTACCTGCTGCCCACCGTGATGAGCCTCGCACCCACTGCCTCTAGCTTTAGTTGCTGAGACGCGTGCTGGTATACGTTTTGATATAGTTAACGCGAAGAACGAACAGCGGACCCGAAAGGGCAAACCCGTCGCGAGGCGGGGACGCAAAGCCGTGGGTCTCTTCGGAGACAGCCAGGCTGCCGAAGGCAAGCTCGCTAGAGGAGCCAGGTGCGTACAACGTACGCGTCTGCTCGGTCGCGTGTCGGGTCCCCATGCACAGGGAGGGGATCCATGCGCGCACTCAACAGCTTTCTTGTTACCCTAATGCTTGCCACAGCAGGACTTGGCATCGGGCGGACAGTGTCAGCCCTGACCGCTGACTCTGTAACCCCCGGTATCCTGAAGCTCACTGCCACGTATAACAGTGTCGGCGTGGAGTTGTTCTTTACCGGAGATGACAACGCCAATGCTTCGGCTACCCTGGAGTTCAAGAGAAG
>JADDPP010000182.1 GCA_016781845.1 Rubrobacter sp. | reverse complement strand
TTCTGAACGGATATCTGCTGCCGTCCACCTGGACAGCCTGCCGTCCACCTGGACAGCGGTTAGCTCCTGGGATATGATGCGCTCGAATGGACAGGGGAGAGGATGATCGCCGCGAGGACGAGCCGCGCGACGAAGATACCCGATGGGCCGAGGAACGCGCCCGGGCGTTGAGCACGGAGCGGCGCGAACCAGTCAGGCTTATCTGGCAGGCCTGGGATCGGGACCTCAGCGACCGCGAGAAACAGGTCGTGCGAGAGTACGTCGCCAGGCGAGGGTTCGATCCTTCCCTCGAGATCCCGGTCCCTCAGAACGTGTGGGGGATAGAGTACGAGGGGAAGACATACGGGCCGGGCGACCGGGAGCTGACAGGCACCGTTCACTTCCTCGACCACGCCTTCGAACGGGGGGAGTGGCCGGACGATATGCCCGAGTACATGTACTATCGCGACGCAGAGGAGATCGTGCTCGACCCGGACAGCCGGATGTTCGTGAACCGGTTCCGCGACGAGCGGACCGGCGAGCTCAGGCCACAGCTGGGCTTCATAGGTAAGAGCGAGGACCCGAGGAAGGGACGGTATATGCGGGGGCCGGAAGGCCGGGAGGACGTGCTGGTCGAGTTCCGACTAGACAGGGCACACATCGCCACCGCCCTACAGCGGTCCGACGCCGCGGCGCACGTGGAGCGCCAGGCCGAGGAAGACAAGCGGAGGGACCTTAGATGGCTAACGTGAGAGAAGAGAGAGGGAGGCGGGAACGGGTCATGGTGGTCTCCCCCAAGAACCTGCGCAGCACGCTCCGCGGTCTGCCCTACCTGGTAAGCGCGTGGGATGAGCTAGGCTTCGACGGCCGGTACTACGCGACCAACACCTGGGACGGCGACATCCAGGACTTGGAGCTCACGGCTAGGCAGTACGTGGAGGGGGAGCTTCCGGAGGAC
>JADDPP010000049.1 GCA_016781845.1 Rubrobacter sp. | reverse complement strand
CCGGCCGCAATGTCCCAACCCGATTGGTCTCCGTGCTATGGGCGTCCATACATCCGATAGAACTCGTTCTGGAACAGCTCGTCCGGATCATATGCTCGCTTGCGCTCGAAGAATTTCTGCCCTTGCGGGTACGCGCGGGCGAACTGCTCGGGAGTAGCGTGCAAACGATAGGGCAGGTAGTAGGTTCCGCCCTCGTCCAACGCAGCATCAATCAGCGCTTGCGTCATCGCCTTCATCGCTTTCTCCCCCTCCGGGGTCCGCTTCTGGTTGAAGAGCATGACCAGCCCGAAGACCTCCTGATCGACATAGCGAAGAAAGCTATCATCATCGGGATGCACATTCCGGATCGTTACGTTCAGCAGATCGCCGTGATGCTCTGGGATGATCACGCGGAGTCGCTCGAGGAATGCCCCCAGCTGTCTCGGCGGGATGAAATACTCGTGGAGGATATCCGTGCTCTCGGCGCTACGGTTCTCGAATGCCTCTATCCCCTCATTAATCAGTTGGTTGCGCGAGAATACCTTCCCCTCGATCGCCGACGCCAGCCGCTTCTCCAGGTCCCACCTGAGCTCTTTCCCGTAGTCGCTGCCCACGGTTCCCCGGAAGACGGTACGCCTGATCTTCTCGAATTGTGCCGGCGTCAGCGGCGGTATCTCGTTTTCGGGATCGCGGTAGAACACATTGAGGGTGGCTTCACGCAGGAAGTTGTCGGGGGTTACATCGAGACGGCCGAAGACCATGCCGACATCTGAGCGCTGATTGACCTCCCGTTCGTATAGATCTACGTACCGATCGCTCGGTATAACGAAGTGCCCGAGGCGGTAGCGGGTGTTCGGGACTACCCTCAGGTCGACGTCGAGGATGACCCCGAAGAGCCCGTAGCCGCCGAGCACCAGGGAGAAGAGCTCAGCATTCTCTGTGCGGCTGCACCGGACGATCGAGCCGTCATCCCGTAACAGGCGAAATGCTTCGACTGTCGAGGCGATCGGAGGATGGTTAGGCTGCCAGCCGTGGGCGTTGACGCTGATGGAACCGCCCACACTGAAGGTGTTGTTCGACTGCATCACCGCCACGGAGCGCCCGTGCTGATCCAGGTAGGGGATGATGTCTGCCCACCGGGCCCCCGCCTGGACGTGCAGGATATTCGTCCCCGGGTCGAGCGTGGCCGCCTTGAAGGGGAGCATATTGATCACGGTCCCATCGGGGACAATGGTGTGTCCTCCCATGCTGTGGCGGGCGCCCGCGATCGAGACGGGTAGCTTCTCCGCCTTCGCACGGCGTAACAGCGCGGCCAGTTGTCGCTCCGCGGCGGCGGGATCGGACGGAATGTCCCATACTTCCTTCACCCGCGTCTGGTTGAGCCGACTGGCATCATCGACGAAGCCGGTCGGAATCGGCTCCTGGGTGTTTCGGTCGTGCACTGCCGTGCGACCGAGGTGGAAGACCGGCCTGCCGAAGAGCACCAGCAGGCAAACGGCGAGTAGCGCCAGCACGACCCTGGGTCGGAGAAGCCTGCGGAGGTTCATATCGTAATCCCCCTATGCCTATGAGAGGAGTTCCCTGTCTCGAGCCACGCGACGACGGCCAGGTGATGGTGAATCTGTCATCTCCCGACATAGACCTTATAGAAGAAGGTGGTCGACAGCAACCATCGCAGCAATCTCGCCCAGCATTGCTCATGGCGTGCATAGGCATACCCTCGCCCGACCCGACACACAAATCGACCGTCAAAGGGTACCAGGAGGTGACCACTTCGAACAAAGGAACCGCCAGGCCGTGGAGCGCAGGCTCGTCCGCCGGCTGGAGGTGCCGGGCCACAATGCCTTGCCCACTCCCGTCGGCCCCGATGGCCACACCGACGCCCTCTCCTCGAGGTAGCGCCCGCTCGCCAGCTCCCAGAGGCGGGCCCTGGGAATCTCCGGGTGGTAGCCAAAGTCCCGTAGGTGGCAGATCTCATCGAACCTCGCCCACCGGAGCCGCTGTGCTACCACTTCGGCTTCCCGGCGCGCCAGCTCGTCCTCCAGGAGCAACAACAGGAGGTCGAGCACATTGAGATCTCGACTGCGCGCTTCCTTGGCGCGTGCCGGGATGGCGTCGAGCACACCGGAGAGCTTCAGGCGCCGCAGCGGTGGCAGCAGCGTGCCGAGCATCGCCATCACCGCACCTCCCCGTCAACGAATGCCTCCTGCCCCCGAAGGATCGCCTTCACTTTAGATCGGCGTTCCAACCTACTCCGGTGCTAGCTCGTCCACACTCCAGGAGCGTGGCTCGTCTGATATGCCCTGCAGGACCACGTACCCGACTACCAGCAGTGCGAGCAGACTGCCGACTGCGGCAGGGCGTCCCAGGTCCAGGGTGTTGACGACAAACCCCCACAGCAACGGCCCGATTATGGCTGCAAACCGTCCTACCATCGCATAGAGGCCGTAGAACTGCCCTAGGTACCTGGGTGGCGCCAGGCGCAGCATGTACGGCCGGTCGGCGCTCCATGTTCCACCGAGAGCCACGCCCGCCAACGAACCGACTACCCAGAACAGGGCGGGTGGCAGATCAAGGACAGGTATGGCTATGGTGAGTGCGAGGACGAACATCCACAGGAGCAACACGACGTTCAGGGTGCGCTTCGGCCCGAACCGGTCCACGCTCACTCCGGCAACGAGGCCGCCCACGACTGCGGCCGGTATGCTCGCGAGCAGCAGTAACTGCGCCTGGTCCGTCGAGAACGCCATCTCCTGGGTCACATAAATGCCCATAAAGACGATTAGCGTGTTGGCCGCGTCCGTATAAAAGACGCGACCAAACAGGAATCTGGCCAAACCACGGTACTGCCTTGCACGCTGTACAGTTTGCTTGGTCTCGACCAACGCTCTGCGGACCGCTCCAACTCCAAAAGGCGACACGCGACGGGGCCGCTCTCGAATCAAGAAGAAGGCGGGCAAGGCGAACACGAGGAAGAGTAACCCTGTCACTCGGAAGACCGTCGTGTAATCTCCAGGGTCCGGCCTTTCGGGCAGCAAGAGCATCCCCACTGCGATGCCGATGATGGAGCCAAAGTAGCCGATGCCGACCCCTAGGCCGCCTACCCTGCCCCGATTCTCTTCAGTGCTTACTTCTGGCAGGAGCGAGTCATAAAAGATCTGACTACCCTGATAGAAGTAGTTGGCGATGACGAAGAACGCGAGCGATGGCAACAAGCCGCCGGTGCCCAGAAGCAGGGTGAACCCGATGCAGACGACGGTCGATACTGCCAGGAAGGGCAAGCGTCGCGGCGCCTGATCGGAGAGGGCACCGAGAACGGGCGCGCTGACAAACATTAGCAGCATGGACAGGCCATTAGCGTTGCCGTAGGCCTGGTCCGTCCCACCCATCGCACTAACCACCCAGAGCGAGAAGTAGAGGCTGACGATGTTTATGCTGAATATGGTATTCGCAAGGTCGTATAGAACCCAACTCCCCACACCGAGCCGCGAAATGTGTCGTGCCGATTGAGGACGTGGGCTAACCACAGCTGTCATGATTCGTACCGCCTGTAAATCTGCTGGCGTGTGAACGCTCGTGAGACGGAGCACCGGATGCAAGCCATGGTGATCCGCGTGGCTCCCTCTTTGTGGAGTAGCCCACACGACCTAGCTCGTAGGTCTGAATGGGCCTGTGTGCTAACGCCTGCCATCTCATTCCTCCCGCTCTGTATGAACGCTAACTCACCCCGGTCCTCGTCGACGCCGATATTACCGTCGGTGACTGGCCCACTTGAGAGTAACATCGCATAGCCCCCCTGCGGTAGCACTACGGCGAGACCATCGCAGGACTTTGGCAAGCCCCAGGAGCTCGACTATCCGTGCCTCGAGGCAAGCAGGAGAGCCGAGAAGTCTTCTGTAGAGAGCCCTTCCAGGGAGGTGATCCTTTATCAGGACCTCGGCCCGGTGATTATCCCGCCCATGTAGAATCGGACTCGGCTCCATCCGAGTCCGCACTCAACTGAGACACCGACCCGGGTCGTCCAACTGACCGGACCCCGTTTTTCGTACCAGGTTTTAGGAGAGTCCTGAGCCTGCCAATGCTACCTACTGGGATCGTTCGTATTGCTCAGCGAACTCTGCCGGCGTCTTGTACCC
>JADDPP010000453.1 GCA_016781845.1 Rubrobacter sp. | reverse complement strand
CTATCCCAAGTGGCTAATCTGCGAATTCCAGACTTAGCATGTCGCTGTCCGTAGTCAATAGAGAGCAGGCGCAGGTCATAGCCCTCTGAGCGCAGCAGGTACGCGAGCGTGACCGAATCCATTCCCCCGCTAACGATGGCAACCGCCTTCTTGCCGGCCCCGGTTGCTGTGCTCACTTCAACCCCTCGATCCCTGCGCCTGGCGCGTACAGCCCCGGCAGGCTCACGGGCAGGCGACCGTGCGGCTGGATCTCGCCGAACAACACTCTCACCGCCACCTCCAACGCCGGCGGCGTGTACTCGTACGTAGCCAGGTATGTACCCAGCTCCGGGAACGCCATCAGGTCGTAGGGGTTGCGGACGGCGATGCCGATTACGGAGCGACCCGACCGCAGAAGAAGTCGCATCAACTCGGCCTGTCCAGGGTACAGGTTCGCGTTCATCGTACACATCACTACAGCGCTTGCTCCCACCGCCTTCCGCGACACCTGCTCCCGCTCCTCCTCTGTTGGGCTGGCCGATACAGGCATCCCCTCCACAGCCGCATGCCGCTTCGCAATGCTTTCCACGACGAACCCTCGCGGGTATCGGTTCTCCTCTTCGGCGAAGGTCAGCGACTCGTGTCGGGGGTAGAGCACGAGCACGCGCTCCCCTGCCCCCAACCGCAGCGGTATCCGGCGGGCGTCGTCTCTCACCAGGGTCACGGCTGACTCATACGCCCTGCGCGCCAGCGCGTGGTGCTCGCCGCCGCCCACCCAGTCAGGCACGGACCGTCCGGGCAACCCGTCCCACGAGAGGTAGCGAGCCTTCAGCCTCACCACACGTTCGACCGCCTGGGCAATCAGCTCCCGTGAGACGCCACCGCCCTCCAGCGCGGCTCGCACCGCCGTAATACTCCCCTGTTGCCGCTCATACAGGTGCGAGACGAATACCAGGTCGGTCCCGGCAGCCAGGGCCTTGACGACTGCTCGCTCCGTGCCCACTGATTCCAGAATCGCGCCCATCTCCATGTCGTCCGACACAACTACACCCTCGAAGCCCATCCGCTCGCGCAGGAGACCCCGGATGATATGGGAGGATGCGGAGGACGGCAGCATCTCCTCCCCCATCAGCTCCGGCACATACAAGTGCGCCACCATAACGCTATCGGCCCCTGCATCTATGCCCACACCGAAAGGCAACAGCTCGACCTGCTCCAGGCGCTCAAGGGAGTGGGACACAACTGGCAAACCCACGTGCGAATCCGTCGCGGTATCCCCGTGCCCAGGAAAGTGCTTGAGGCACGAGATCACTCCCGCCTCACGATACCCCTCCACGGCGGCTGTGGCCAGGCGCGCCACGCGGGCGGGGTCCTCCCCAAACGAGCGGACGCCGATAACAGGGTTGGCCGGGTTGTTGTTGACATCCACGACGGGAGCAAGGTTCATGTTTACACCGAGAGCATGAAGCTCCCTGCCGGTCGCAAGGGCGATCTCACGCGCCAGCCGCTCCGAACCTGCGGCGCCAAGCCCCATGTTGCCGGGGAAGATTGTCGTCCCCTGCCGGAGGCGGCGCACAACGCCGTTCTCCTGGTCAATGCTGATAAGCAGTGGGTAACGGTGCCCAGCCTCCCTTGCGATCTCCTGAAGCTCGCTCGTCAGCGCCAGCAGTTGTCCGGCGTTCCGCACGTTGCGGGAGAACAGAATGATGCCGCCGACGTGATGGTTCCGTATCAGGTCGGCGACCTCCGACGATGGAGTGAGGCCGTGAAACCCCACGACGAATAACTGGCCGATCTGCTCCTCGGACGTCATCTCTTGGATCATACCTCGTCCCTTCGATTCCCTGTTTGGACTCCATCACCAGCTCTACCGCAGTACGCGAAGGGTCTGGGTAGCCATGCTCGCATTCCCCCTGATGTCAGTGGCGATGCGTTCCATCAGAGGGCGATAGTTTGCGCCCGGCGTAACCTTGCCCAGGATGGCCGGGGCAGCAGCTCCCGTGCATGAGGGCAGGTTGGCGGGGCGGCCATGCAGCGCCTCATACCCAAGCAGGGCGAACAACACAGCCTCCTTCGCTTCTCCCGGCAGGCCGAAGTCATCGTACAACCTGATGCAGGCATCAGGCAGTGCTGCTCGCAAGCGATCCAGAAGCGCCGGGTTGTGCGCGCCCCCACCGCTCACGACCAACTCATCCACGCGGGGCGGGCCAAAGTCGCGGTACGCGGCGGCTATGGTCTCAGCCGTCAGGGCCGTCAGCGTCGCCATTGTATCCTCAGGAGAGAGGTTGCGGCTCGCGGCACGGGCGATCAGTTCCGCCGCGAACTCGTCCCCAAACAGCTCCCGTCCGGTTGTCTTCGGCGGACGTCGGCTGAAGTAGGGGTGACGGAGCACCGACTCCAAAAGCTCAGTATCCGCGTATCCGGCGCGCGCCATTGCTCCGTCCCTGTCGAAGTGCGCGCGCCCCCCCGAAAAGTGACGCGCGCCATAGTCAATCAGGGCGTTTCCGGGACCGATATCGAATGCGTACGCCCGATCTACGCCCGAGCCAGCCGGGATGAATGTCACGTTGGCAATGCCCCCAATGTTCTGTAGCGCCCGCGTGCGGTCAGGGCTGCTCGACAGGAGCACGTCGAGGAAGGAGGCCAGGGGCGCTCCCTCCCCACCGGCGGCCACATCGGCGACGCGGAAATCCGCCACGGTAGTGACGCCGACCTTCCGCGCGATGACAGCGGCTTCCCCTAGCTGCAGTGTGGACGGTCGGCGACTAGGCTCCATCAGGTGATAGATAGTCTGCCCGTGAGAAGCGACCAGGTCAACCTCGTCTGCTCCAATGCCTTCAGTGCAGAGCGTCTCCAGGACGGCATCCGCGAACGCATCCCCCAGCAGGAAGTTCAGCTCGGTCAGGTCAGCAAGTGGGGTAGACTGTTCGCGCAAGAGGTTCAGCACCCGCCGTTGTAGCCGGGATGGGAACGGCTGTTCCCGATAGGCCACCAGTCGCAGCAGCAAACCGTCCGCGTGAGCCTGTGGGTCCCGTGCGAGCTCACACACAGCCACGTCTATCGCGTCAACCGACGTGCCCGACATCATGCCGATGACGCGCATCGGCACGAGTATGTCCCCTCTCATCCTGGATGCTAATTCCTACCCGGACCGAAACAGGGAACTGCGCCAGGGCAAGCGCGTTCGCAGGACATAGTCCGGCCCCTCATACCCATTACGACCCGCCCACCGGGGACTGCTCCACGTCGAGGACCGAGCCCGTGACAAGTTGGCTCTCGTCGGACGCGAAGTACAGAGCGGCGAAGGCTATATCACGCGGGCTGAGCAGGCAGCCGAACGGGCGAGTGGGCAGCGCCACCGCCTCCAGCCAGTCCTCACGGCCCATCTCCTTCGTCTGGACCCGGTGCTCCCCCTCGGTCAGCGTCCATCCCACGTTCAGCTGGTTCACCCGTATGTGGTCGCGGGCGAGCTGCCGAGCCACGTTCTTCGTGAACGTCATCAGGCCTCCCTTTGTCACCGAGTAGGATGTCAGGTTCTGGCCGCCAATGTATGCGTTCACGGAGCCTATGTTCACAATGGACCCGCTGCCCCGCTCACGCATCAGCGGCACGGCGGCCTGTGCCAGCAAGAACGGCGCGCGCAGGTTCAGCGCCATCTGGAAGTCCCACAACTCCACCGTGGTGTCATCTATGGTGCCGCGGGTGAAGTCTCCCGCGTTGTTCACCAGCACGTCCAGCCCATCGAAGACCTCTCCCGCCCGGCGAACGAGCGCCCGGCATTGCTCCACGTCCAGAAGGTCGGCGGCGTGGAAAGCGAGATGCTCATCCGGCACGCCTGCCTGCTTCAGCTGGGAGATGACGCGCTGGCCTGCCTCCTCGTTGCGGCCGTGGATGAGCACCCGCGCGCCCTCCTGCGCGAACAGGCCCGCTATGCCCGCGCCAATCCCGCTCGTCGAGCCCGTGACGAGGGCGACCTTCCCCGCCAGTCTGCCGCGCCCAGAGGTCTCATTGCTCATAATTCCGACACCACCTCAAACCTTCTCCCTGCATCTTGCTCCGAAGTCACAATCCTCGTCGGGCGGGCTCCTGCGGCGCATCTAAGCACATGACAAGAAATAAGTCATTGAAATCAAGCGGCTTGCTG
>JADDPP010000079.1 GCA_016781845.1 Rubrobacter sp. | reverse complement strand
GAGCCGTGCTGCGAGGGATGCGAGCCGGAAGACGAAGACTGGTCCTATAGCTGGTGAAGCCGATCGGCTACTGGAGTCGGATAGGATCTCCGACGGGCCTAGATGCTGGCCGAACAACTAGAAATTACAGGAGGTAACGCGTGCACACTGCGGATATGAACAATCAAGAGATGTTCGAAGGCTGGTACGAGCAAGACCCGGCCATGCGAGTCAAGGCGAGCTACCCCTTCTATGCGGCGACAGGCAACGAGAGTTCCTCGGTGGTGTACTTCGAGATCGAGCCGGGCCACTACCTCGGGACGCACACCGACAGCGCCGAGGAGATAGTGCTGCTCCTATCCGGCACCGTCGAGGCGAGCCTGGGGGATGAAACGGGGCAGCTGTCGGCAGGGCAAGCCGTGCTCATCCCGGCGATGGTACCGCACGGCGTCCGCAACATCGGGGACGAGACGGCGCGGTGCGTCGGCTTCTACTCTGCAGCCATCGTGGAGTCGACCTTCGAACAGCCGATAATGCCGATCGGGGAACGGAAAGTGGGCACTCCGCCCGTCGAGAGCACTGTCTGACGAGCACGCGAGAGTAGCCGAGGCGAGCTGCCTATACGATACACCGATCGCCGGGAGACCCTGCGGCTCGGGAGGAATTCGCACCGGCGAAGAGGACTCCGATGCCCACCGATAGCCGTGATCGGGACTCGTTCACCCGCGCGCGTAGATCTTCCAGGTCGCGATTCAGCCCCCGGTCGTTGAAGCCCTTCAATTCCACGCCCACACAGTCCGGTCCCCACACCACCCGGCCGGCCAGCCGGAAGAAAGGAGCCAGCCGCGACCAGGTAGCACGTGCATACTCAGGCGGGAAGTAGTTGTCGCGCACCCACATCGCGAGGTTGGCGAGTGCGAGTTTCAGCGCCGTCATCACCTGGTCCTTCCGATCGTCCAGCTCGCACATCTGGCGCTCACCGGCGTTGAGATCCTCCAGCTCTCGCAGGAGTACCCGCTGCTCCTGACAGTAGCGCTGCCACTTCGCGTACTCCCGGTTGCAGGTGTCGTGGGAGCGGTAGTATCCACGCCAG
>JADDPP010000391.1 GCA_016781845.1 Rubrobacter sp. | reverse complement strand
GCCGGGTGAGGTAGCCCGAGTCGGCGGTGCGCAGGGCGGTGTCGGCCAGGCCCTTGCGGGCGCCGTGGGTCGAGATGAAGTACTCGAGCACCGACAGGCCCTCCATGAAGTTGGCCTTGATCGGGCGCTCGATGATCTCGCCCTTCGGGTTGGCCATCAGGCCACGCATCCCGGCGAGCTGGCGCACCTGCTTGAACGAGCCGCGGGCCCCGGAGTTGGCCATCATGAAGATGGGGTTGAGCTCGTCGAGGTTGCGCGTCATCGCGTCGCCGACCTCGTCGGTCGCCGCCGTCCACCGGTCGCGCACCATCTCGTGGCGCTCCTCCTGGGTGATCAGGCCCGTGTCGTACTGGTCCGTGATCTCCGCGACCTCGCCGTCGTAGCGCGCGAGGATCTCGTCCTTCTCCGGGGGCGTCACCACGTCGTTCTTCGAGATCGTGATGCCGGCCTGCGTCGCGTACTGGAAGCCGAGGTCCTTGAACGCGTCGAGGACCTGGGACACCGTGGACGGCCCGTAGCGCTGCACGAGGGCGTCGATGACGCGCACGGAGTCGCGCTTCTTCATGGACTGGTTGATGAACTCGTACTCGTTCGGGTCGAACTCGTCGCCCAGCGCCTCGAGCAGCGCCCGCTCGATGCGGTCGTTGTAGACGATGCGCCCCACCGTGGTGAGCACGTGGCCGCCGCGGCGCCCGAGCGGGCGGAACTCCGCGATGTCGTGGAGCTTCACCGTGCCGAACTCGTACGCGAGCTCGGCCTCCTGCGCCGTCCGGAACACGTGCGGGCGCGGCTGGTGGGTCGCGGGGTCGATGGCCTCGAGCGCCTTCGGCTCCGGGCCGTAGGTCAGGTAGTAGGCGCCCAGCACCATGTCCTGGGTCGGCGTCGTCAGCGGCGCCCCGTGCGCCGGCGACAGGATGTTGTTGCTCGAGAGCATCAGGATGCGCGCCTCGGCCTGCGCCTCGGCGCTCAGCGGGAGGTGGACCGCCATCTGGTCGCCGTCGAAGTCCGCGTTGAACGCGTGGCAGACGAGCGGGTGGACCTGGATGGCCTTGCCCTCGACGAGCACCGGCTCGAAGGCCTGGATGCCCAGGCGGTGCAGCGTCGGCGCGCGGTTGAGCAGCACGGGGTGCTCGGCGATGACCTCCTCGAGCACGTCCCAGACCTCGGGGATCATCGTGTCGACCATCTTCTTGGCCGCCTTGATGTTCTGCGCCGACTTGCGCTCGACGAGGCGGGCCATGATGAACGGCTTGAACAGCTCGAGCGCCATGAGCTTGGGCAGCCCGCACTGGTGGAGCTTCAGGCTGGGGCCGGCCACGATGACCGAGCGGCCCGAGTAGTCCACGCGCTTGCCGAGCAGGTTCTGGCGGAAGCGGCCCTGCTTGCCCTTGAGCATGTCGGACAGCGACTTGAGCGGGCGGTTGCCCGGCCCGGTCACCGGCCGGCCGCGGCGGCCGTTGTCGAACAGCGCGTCGACGGCCTCCTGCAGCATGCGCTTCTCGTTGTTGACGATGATCTCGGGCGCGCCGAGGTCGAGGAGCCGCTTCAGCCGGTTGTTGCGGTTGATGACGCGCCGGTAGAGGTCGTTGAGGTCGGAGGTGGCGAACCGCCCGCCGTCGAGCTGCACCATCGGCCGCAGCTCCGGCGGGATGACCGGCACGGCCTCGAGGACCATCTGCTCGGGACGGTTGCCGGACTGCAGGAAGGCGCTGACGACCTTCAGGCGCTTGACCGCGCGCTGCTGCTTCTGGCCCTTGGCGGTGCGGATCGTCTCCTCGAGCTCCTGGCCCTCGGCCTCGAGGTCGACCTGCTCGAGCAGGTCGCGGATGGCCTCGGCGCCCATGCCGCCCCGGAAGTACTCCCCAAAGCCGTAGGGCGAGCCGAAGCGCTCCTTGAGCTCGCGGAAGAGCGTCTCGTCGTGCTCGATGCGCTTGGGCTCCATGTCCTTGAAGAGCTCCCAGACCTGGCGCATGCGCTCGGCGGCGTCCTCGATGTACGCCTCCGTGTCGGAGATGTCGGCGTCGAAGGACTTGCGCAGCTCCTTGAGCATCTTCGCGCGCTCGTCCTCGTCCATCGCCGCCACGTCGACCTCGAGCGACTCGGCCCAGAGCTCGTCCTCGGGGTCGAAGCCCGTCTTGTCGCCGCCCTCCTGGAGGAAGTTCTCCCGGCGCGAGCGCGCCTCCTGGAGCTCGAGCACGCGCTCCTCGCGCTCGGCGGCGTAGCCCTCGAGCACCTCGTTCACGCGCGCCTCGAGGTCGGCGAGGTCGCGCTGGCGCGCCTCGTCGTCGACCCACGTCACGATGGAGGCCGCGAAGTACAGGACCTTCTCGAGCTCCTTCGGGGCCATGTCGAGCAGGTAGCCGATGCGGCTCGGGACGCCCTTGAAGAACCAGATGTGGCTCACCGGGGTGGCGAGGTCGATGTGGCCCATGCGCTCGCGGCGCACCTTGGACCGCGTGACCTCCACGCCGCAGCGCTCGCAGACGATGCCCTTGTAGCGGACGCGCTTGTACTTGCCGCAGTAGCACTCCCAGTCCTTCGTGGGACCGAAGATGCGCTCGCAGAACAGGCCGTCCTTCTCGGGCTTGAGCGTGCGGTAGTTGATCGTCTCGGGCTTCGTCACCTCGCCCGAGGACCAGGACCGGATCTGCTTGGAGGACGCGAGGCCGATCTCGATCGCGTCGAAGTTGTTGATGTCGATCACGCTGGTTTCCTCAGTCCTCGTCGCTGACGGGCACGTCCGGCACCCCGTCGAAGTCCATGTCGATGCCGCCGACCTCGGCGAGCTCCGTCGCCGGGTCCTCCTCGTCGCCCGTCGTCGTGGCGTCCTGCACGTCGACCACCTCGGGCGGGCCGGTGTCCGTCGCGTCGATCTGCTCGACCTGCTCGTCGGCCGCGCCCGGACCGGCGCCGTCGCCGGCGCGCACGCCGGAGAGGTCGATGCCGAGCTCCTCGGCCGCGCGCAGGAGGTCGTCGTCCTCGTCGCGCACGTCGGCCGTGGTGCCCTCCTCGGAGACGACGTTGACGTCGAGCGCCAGCGACTGCATCTCCTTGAGGAGCACCTTGAACGACTCGGGGATGGACGGCTCGGCGATGTTCTCGCCCTTCACGATCGCCTCGTAGGCCTTCACGCGGCCGACGGTGTCGTCGGACTTGATCGTGAGCATCTCCTGCAGCGTGTAGGCGGCGCCGTAGGCCTCGAGGGCCCACACCTCCATCTCGCCGAACCGCTGGCCGCCGAACTGCGCCTTGCCGCCCAGGGGCTGCTGGGTGACGAGGGAGTACGGACCGGTGGAGCGCGCGTGGATCTTGTCGTCCACGAGGTGCAGGAGCTTCAGGATGTACATGTAGCCCACCGTCACCTGCTCGGCGAACGGCTCGCCCGTGCGGCCGTTGAACAGGGTGAGCTTGCCCGAGGCCCGCTCGCCGGGGCGCCGGGCCTCGTCGATGTCCATTCGGATGCGGCCCGTGTGCTCCTTCTGCCACTGCACGAGGGCGTGGTCGACGTCCTCCACGCTCGCGCCGTCGAACACCGGGGTCGCCGTGTAGACCTTGCCCCCGTCGGCGTGGGCCTCGCGGTAGGCCTGCGTCCCGTCGTCGTACCAGCCCTGGGCCGCGGCCCAGCCGAGGTGCGTCTCCAGGATCTGGCCCACGTTCATGCGGCTCGGCACGCCGAGCGGGTTGAGGATGACGTCGACCGGCGTCCCGTCCTCGAGGAAGGGCATGTCCTGCACGTCGACGATCTTCGAGATGACGCCCTTGTTGCCGTGGCGCCCGGCGAGCTTGTCGCCCTCGGAGATCTTGCGCTTCTTGGCCACGAACACGCGCACGAGGTCGTTGACCCCGGGCGGCAGGTCGTCGCCGTTGTCGCGGCGGAACGTCATGACGTCGATGACGACGCCGCCCTCGCCGTGGGGGACCTTCAGCGACGTGTCGCGGACCTCGCGCGCCTTCTCCTTGAAGATCGCGCGGATGAGCTTCTCCTCGGCGGTGAGCTCCGTCTCGCCCTTCGGCGTGACCTTGCCCACGAGCAGGTCGCCGGAGCCGACCTCGGCGCCGATGCGGACGATGCCGCGGTCGTCGAGGTTGC
>JADDPP010000290.1 GCA_016781845.1 Rubrobacter sp. | reverse complement strand
GGCAGTACAGACCAAGCCAGGCGTGGAGAGAAGTAGGTAGGTTACCTGGTAGGTCTCGGTCTGTACTGCCTGGACGGTGCCGAAGGAGAGATTCGAACTCTCACGGGCGAATGCCCACTACGCCCTGAACGTAGCGCGTCTGCCGGTTCCGCCACTTCGGCACGGGTGGAGATAAGGGGGCTCGAACCCCTGACCTCGACACTGCCAGTGTCGCGCTCTCCCAACTGAGCTATATCCCCACAGTGTCCCGCAAGCAGAGTATATCACAGCGGCTACGCCCGCGCAACGCGGGGGAGACGTGTACGGCTGACCCGTGCCATACTCATGGGTGGTCGCGCCGCATCACGTAGAGACGTTGCATGCAACGCTCCGAAACCGCTAACGGCCCGATTCAGGGTATGTAAACACGTCGGCCTCGAAGTACCGCAGTGCAGCCGTAGAGGGTACATGCGATATTTGGTATACGGACTGAGACTGCTGGCGGTGTCGCTGTGAGGCTCATAAGACCAGGTGGGACAAAAGGGCGGAAGCGGTTAGCCGGCGCGCTGGCAGGAGTGCTGTTGCTTGTGCTGGCTGGCATGTTCGCGGTATCGGGCTACGTCGCGGCGAAGCTTACGTCGGTTCCGACGGAGGCTGTCACCGGCTCACCGTCGCAGCACGGTCTGCGATACGAGAACGTGAAGTTCCCAGCCAGGGAGGACAGCGTAAGGCTGGCCGCCTGGTACATTCACCCTGGACGAAGCGTTCCCAAGTGCTCCGTAATCATGGTGCATGGCAAGGACCACCACCGCAACGACCGGAACATTCAGATGATGGAGGTTGCCGCCGACCTCGCACGGCACGGGTACTCCGTGCTAATGCCGGACCTGAGAGCGCACGGAGAGTCCGAAGGCGAGCGATTCTCCCTGGGATACTACGAGCGGCGTGACGTGCTCGGCGCGATCGACTACCTGAGCAAGAGACCTGACGCTTCTCACTGCATCGCCGGGCTCGGTTTCTCCACCGGCGCGGTTGCTCTCATAAGCGCCGCCGCTGAGGACCGGAGGATACGGGCAGTAATTGCTGACAGCGCGTGGCCGGACACGCACCTCATCCTCGACCGCGAGCTGCCGGGGGAGAGCGGTCTGCCGCCTGTCTTCACCCCCATAACGATGTTCATGGCCCGGACAATGTACGGCATGGATCTGAACTCGCTCCGGCCAATGGACAGTATTGACGAGATAGCGCCCCGGCCGGTGTTCCTCATCTACGGGGGCCAGGACAAGCACATACGCCCTGATGAGGCGGGGATGCTGTACGCAGCCGCGAAAGACCCGAAGGCCGAGCTATGGGTCAACCAGGGGTCGCGACATGTGAGATCCTACGCGGATCACCCCAAGGAGTACATCGAGCGCGTGACCGAGTTCCTGGACAGATCGGTGCGGGCAAGGTGAAGGGCAGCTTTCTTTAGCTTATACTAAACAGCTGAGACAACGAACAGGCAAGAGCCATCCAGGAGTATGGCGTGAGCGTGGACTTCCCGTTCTGAGCGAAGGCAGCGGTCCATCCCTTGGGACCACGGATCCTTTCGCAAGCTCGAATGACGATGGGCGCGATGGATGGCGCCAGACCAGACCGCTGACTCGCAGACGGCATCACGAGTTCAACTGGTACGCACAAGACGGGTGCGTTTGTAGGGGGAGCACGCGGCGCGTATGTCTATCATCCCTGATTTTCTCATCGCGGTCCTCGCCGCCTGGCTAGGCGCGACGGTACTTACGCGCGCGGCCACGGCCCGCGCCGCGCGCGTCTTCGTGCTGCTCACGTTGCTGTTCGCGCTGTGGGGCACGTTCCGGGTCGTGTTCAACCTCACCTCGTCGCAGCAGGTACGAGACGCTGTGAGCACGGCAGAGGCCGCCGTCGCGGCGCTTCTACCAGCCGCACTGCTGCACATCGTGCTCGCCTCTATAGAGGAGCGCCGCTGGAGTGCTCGAGAGCGGGCAGCACTCATCGGTGCGTACGGTTTCGGAATGGGTGCAGGCTACCTCTCCGTATCCGACCGTGCTCGCCCCCTCGCCATACGCGCCCCCAACCGAGAGCTCCTCGGCCTGCCAGGAGAAGTGGTCGGATGGACGTGGATAGGCATACGCGCGGTGATTATTGGCCTTGCCGTCTGGTGGGCCTGGCGCGTATGGCTGGTCGGGAGAGAGAGCGTGCGGCGGCGCCAGCTCTCGGCTATGTTCGCGGCGGTGGGCTGCAGCGCCGCGGGCGGGATGCTCACGATCCTGCTGGCGCAGCTACGCGGGCCGATCTGGGTGGGCACCACCATAATGGCACTCGGTCTCGCCCTCGCCGCGTACTCCGTACTCGTGCAACGGGTCTTCCTGTCCCCGGATGTCGCCCGCCGATCCTTCCTGTACTCCGTCGTCACCGGCCTCGTCACGGCGGGCTACATCGCGCTCCTGCTCGGCATAGAGCGCGTCAGCCGCGCGGTGCTCGACGTGCAGTCACCCCTCGTGACCGCGCTCGCGCTCGTTCTGACGATAGCATGGTTCGATCCCGTGCGCCTCAGGTTCCGCACCTGGATGGACCGTCGCCTGGGTTCGGGGGACATCTCGTATAGCCAGCTCCTGCGAGCTATGGGCGACGAGCTCGTGACCTCTCAGCGGCCGGACAGGGCGATACACACCGCGCTAGCGCAGATGTGCAGCACGCTCGGCGTCCGCTCCGCAACCGTCGAAGACTCCGGCGGCAGGCTGCTGGCCCGCTACGGCGACCAGGGCCACCGACATGCCACGCAGCTGAGCCTGCCGCTGCGAGCCGGGGAGCGGGAGTGCGGAACACTCTCTGTTGGCCCCAAGCTTAGCTGGCTGCCGTATACGCCGGTCGAGAAAGAGATCCTGAGCCATGCAGCCGCGTACATCGCAGCATCGCTGCAGCTGGCGGAAAGGCAGGCCGAACAGGCGAGCGCGCTGCAGGAGCTTACCAGGGAGCGCGAAGCGCTGCGCTCACGGGAAACCACGCTGGCAGAAGCGCTCGTCCACGTAGAAACACCCCCGGCGAGCAATACGCTGAGCGTGTGGGCGCTCGGCCCGCTGCGCGTGGAGCGCAACGGCGAGACGATACGGCGGTGGGGTGGGGCGAAGGCAGGCACCAGGCAGGCCGAGGCGGTATTCGCGTTTCTGTTCGACCGGGGCGAGAGGGGCGTGGCGAAGGACGAGTTCCTGGAGGTCATCTGGCCGGACGTGCCGCTCGACCGGGCAGACCTCGCCTTCCATCGCACGCTCGGCGGGCTGCGGCGCATGCTCGAGCCGGATATCAGGCACGGCAGCGAGGCTACCGCCATCACGTACCACAACGACCGGTACCGTCTCGACCGCTCGGCAGTTGGCTACAGCGACGTGGCCGTTTTCCAGGAGCGCATCGCTACTGCGAGCCGCCTGGATGACCCAGCGGAGGCTATCACGATGCTGGAGGAGGCCAGGTCTCTGTACCGCGGGGATTACCTCGACGACTGCCCGTTCTACGGGGACAGCCTGTACGTGGAGGAGCGGCGTGCTCTGCTCAGGGGCCGGTATATAGACGTGTTGCTAGCGCTTGGTGAGCGGTACGAGAAGCGGGAGGACCACGCAGCGGCAGCGGCCGCCTACCGGGAGGCGCTGCAGACAGCGCACGACGACTGCCCCCGCGCGGATGACGGACTCGCGCGCCTTGGACTGCCGATTTAACACCCGCCGCAGGCGGGTACTCCGTAAAACTACGACCTCCCGCGAGCCAAACCGAACGGAGCCGAGGACCGCGACATGCTCCGGTCGCACTCCAAGGTGGTGAGCGCACGATCGGGTGGCAAATCGATACTCTGGCACCCTCAGCATGTCTCCAACGGCTGGATGCTCGCTATCGAAGGCTCTGCTTGCTCGAAGGCGAGGGTGTTGGCCTGCCTTGCCACCTCGCTCCCCGTATCAGCCCCGGAGGCGCTTTGCCTCCGGGGCTGAGCGTGGTCCCGCTAAAGTGCCTAGTGCCCTACCTCGGGGCTGTGTTTGTCAGAGCTAGAGTGTACTCGCCGACGCCCTCCCAGGCCCACGCGGCAACGTAGTACTGGCCACCCTTGCCGGGTTTCACGGTGAACTTTAGAATTTCCCTTGATCCAGGCGTCTCTCCG
>JADDPP010000233.1 GCA_016781845.1 Rubrobacter sp. | reverse complement strand
GATCTGGAGATGCTTTGCTCCGACTGGGAGCATTGGGCGGCGACGGCAGACCGATCTGAGGATGGATGGCAATCAGACTTCCCGGCTTGGAACGAGTTGATGGAATCGGCCACGGCGGCGATGGCCGATTCCATCGCGAGCCAAGAACGGCGGCGCTGTCTTGAGTTATGCTGGGCTATCTCGGAGGAGGGCGAGGAACTAGCTGACTACGCCAGGGAGCATGTTGACGAGTGTATGGCGGTACTAAGTTATCTGGCTCGCTCACCTAATCCATCTGTACGCTGGCAAGTGTACGATGTGTTGAGCCTAGGCGGGGAGAGAGCCGAGCAGTTGTTACGCGATGCGCTAGACGACCCCGACCCCTACAGTCGGAGGAGGGCGATCCTGGCTCTTACGAGACTCCGCCCGAAGGATGCGGAGCAGTTGGCAGATATGCTGATGCAAAGTGAAGATCCATACATCCGGCAAGCAGCTTCGGAGATGGCACGAGTCGCAGGCGATGGCACCACTAAGGTCAGGGGTGAACCGAGCTGAGCATCCTATGAGCCTACGGCCACACGGCCAACGGCTCGCACGACTTGCGCACTACGAAGGGGGACGTGGGCAAGGACAGTCTCCTCAATGGGGTCACGGACACGATGATGCACGACGACCCTGTCCTGGTGTATTTGGAGCTCGATGGCGAGCAGGTCACCACGACCCCCGAGCACCCGTTCTACACAAGGGAACGAGGGTGGGTGGAGGCCGGGGAGCTGCGCCTGGGCGAGCAGGTCAGGAGGCTCGACGGTGGGTACGGCGAGGTACGTAGCGTACGCGCGGTGCAGCGCCAGCAGCGGATGTACAACCTTACCGTTGAGGGGGCACACACCTTCTTCGTCGGCGACGGCCGGTGGCTGGTACGAGAGCTTCCAGAACTGGCAGAGCGAGTTTCTGGCTGTGGGAGTGCTCGCGGTGCTCTCGGTCTTCCTCAGACAGCGGGGGTCCCCCGAGTCAAAGCCTGTCGCCGCACCGCACACGGAAACGGGGAATTCATAGGGGGTATGAACCTGCCAATCAGAGGCCCACTCGCCTCACGCTTGCCTGAGGTACTCGACCCTGCATCTGTCGAATGACAAGCCCGTGATAGATCGCGGGACGCACCCCTCGGCGGTCATCCTGCTGCCCGCCCCGTCGTGCAGCCACACCACGCCGTCTTCGGCAGTCAGCACCACGGAATCTCTGCACAGCGCGCGATACATCCAGCCACTCGATGCCTGCAGACATCATCCGCGCCGCTTTTGCCGTACCTGTTGGAAAGGCACTTCCTCCGGCGTACCTGGCAAGGTCTGTGCGCTCCTGAGCGGGGAGGAGGTCGCGATATGGCGAACGTGATCGAGCGTGGAGATATCTACTTCTTCTACCGGCCCCGCAAAGGTGAGGAGCATCCTACCGGCCTGGATGAGATCCAGCGAGCGTACTTCATCCTATCACCGAAGAAGGGCGGGAAACACCGGCTGCTCGTTCTGGGGCACAAGAAGCTGCCCGAAATCGTTCCGGGCGAGACCTCCGGCGAGGAGCGGGTCTGGGCGTTCATCGCCGCCGTGAGCGAGGACCCGCGCGACCTGCTGAAGGACCTGGGGGCGGCGGTTGAGGGCGGCGAGGAGTCGGAAACCTCAGAGCAACTCCCTCGTCCTGCCGGGGAGGGCAAGTACGCGCTGGTAGGCCACGAGGATCACACCCACCTGGCGTACGCGCTGGAGCTGCCACGGGATCCGGGTCCGGTCCAGGAAGAACTCGATATCGGGAAGCAGGCGAGCTACGTCATCAGCGTCAAGAACCCGGAGCAGCGGACACGGCGCGCCGGCCTGGACGAGGCTCCGGAGTACCCGAAGGAGCTCAGGGAGCTTTTCGGGAAGCACAACTGGATCGCGGTCCGCCGACCCGAGCTGCTGGACTACGAGAACGTCCAGGTGCTGCTCATCGGCGCAAGGGAGGATCCCGAGAAGGAGCTCGGCGTGAAGCTCTCGCCCGAGAAGGAGACCGAGGCGAGCGCCGAGATTTTCAGCGATCTGAAGCTCGACAGGGAGAGGGAGCCGGTCGCGCCGCTTACGAAGGGCGAGTGGCGGTAGCCGTAAGGTAGGCTGTCAGCTCCTCCTTGAGCCCGTCAAGTATTATTCCCCCCGGCAGCAACGCGGTGAGCACCTCCGGTATCTCGACGTGCAGGCCGATCACCCATCCGAGGATGACAATGGACGAGAGCAGCGACCACACAATGTGCTGCCAGTCGTCCCTGTGCTTCTCCCGCAACCCGTAGTCGTTGACGAGGAAGTGGAGCAGCATCGCCACCGCGAACAGAACAAGGCCCCGCGGGTCGGCACTCTGGCCACTCTGCGCCTCCTCGCCGCCCACCTCGCGTACGGTGCCAATGAAGCCGCGCTGGAACCCCACCGCGACTACGCCCGCGCGACAGCCGAGGTATGACGAGCGCGCGTGCAGCCTAGGCTATCGGCGTAAGCACGAGGCCGCGGAGCCTGAGCCACGGAGACGGCCCTCACATCCAAACTGTAAGGGTGAGCGTGAGGGCGGTGTGAGTGTTCCGGCGCGGCGCGCTATAGCAGTATAGGGACAGGCCAGCAACGAATACAGAGAACGCAGGGAGGAGAAACGGAATGTTCGGAATCATGACGTCAAGGCTGAAGCTTCGCACCTTTGGGGCTGGATGGCTGCTTGCCAGCATGCTCGCACTTGGGCTTGGGCAAGCCTCTGGGCCCGGAATCGCGCTCGCGACCGATGGCGGAGCTGGAAGGACGGTGGGCGCACACGCCGGCTGGATGAGTTGCAGTGAGGACCAGGGTACGCGGACGTGTGCCTACACCAGTATGGGGCTGGGCGAGGCCTACCCGCGACAGACGAGCAGCGGGCAGCATCTCGAAGAGCGCGTCGTTTGCCTCAGCATTGATTACTACTCGTGGCCAGTGTTCCCTGAGCAGAACGATGACAACTCGACCCAGGGCGGTGGCGGCGCACCGATCATCTCCGAGTCGGGTTGTGCTCAGGTGCCAAGTGGATCGGCGCGGATAGATGGCCTCTCGTCGGCAGACCTCTCTCCGATGAGCCTGACCCTTGATAAGCAGGTCTGTGGGGAGGCTGGTTGCGAGTCGCTGGGCAGCAGGCAGGTGACGATTGCGGCCACATGGCAGGGAACCGACGGCGCGCTAGCGGGCTTCCCCTATCACGAGAAGTATCAGGACGGCGACTGCACCGTCAGCCTGGGCCAGACGTTTCAGGAACGAGCCGCGACTGTGCAGGCTATCCTGGACGCAGCGCCAATAACGGGTGATGAGGGGAGTGCTATTCTCGCGCAGCAGACATACAAGGAACAGGTCAGCTGCCGCTAGCGCTCGGACGCTGTGCCCGTTACCCTGGTCTGCCTCGCGAGGTAGATGACTACAACTCCACTTTTGGACGGTGCACGCTATAGAAGCTTTGCTCAGGCAGCGAGGGGGGTATATCCCCCCTCCCGCGTTTAGCGCCAGTATCAGCGGATCATCAACCCACGCCCTGCCCAAGCACGCAAGGTACTCGGATAGGAGGAAGGCAGGGAAATCCCCAGGCTGCAGGTATCGCGCCATGAGTCCCTTACGACACCCGCCGGAATGCCTGCTTCCAGCGATCCTGCACGCCTCTCCAGATACAATACGAACTCATCTTGCTGTCTCAGCAACTGAGTGGAGCGCCGCTGTGCGTCGGGGGCGCGTTCTTCCCCACGGCAACCTTCTCCCGAAGATGCGCCCCCAAGCTTCGCTACCTCAGGCGAGTTTGATATGGCTAGTCAGCCCACGCGGTGTGCGCTCATTCCGGGGCAGGCGGCGACTCCCTGCAGAGCGCGTACGCGACCGCCTCCCCCATCGCCATCGCCCGTCCTTCGGCCGACGCGTCTCTGAAGGCGGCCTCACCGATACCACCGCGAGCGGCGTTGACCGTCGCGTCGTGCGGTACTCGCTCGGCGGGCGGTAGCGGCGTGCCCAGCGTCTCGCGCAGAACCTCGGCCGCCCCCAACAGGTGGGCCGAGCGCGTCCATCGCCCCTGTGCGCCGGCGAGGCTCCCAAGCGCCTCCAGCGCTGCGGGTATTCCTTCCGTCGCACCTAAGCAC
>JADDPP010000176.1 GCA_016781845.1 Rubrobacter sp. | reverse complement strand
GGACCTCGTCCACCGTCCCGAACGCGACGTGCAGCGCGAACCACACGGCCAGGTTCAGGACGACCCCCACCACGGCGGCGGTGATGCCCGAGAGCGCGGTGGAGAGGGACTTGTTGCCCCTCAGGTACTCGATGTAGGGCGCGCCGAGGAAGATCCACAAGAAGCAGGGCGCGAAGGTCACCCAGGTGACGAGGACCGAGGAGAGCACGCCGGCCAGCATGGGGTCGAGCGCGCCGGGGTTCCGGAACGCCGCCATGAAGCCGACGAACTGGACGACCATGATCAGGGGGCCGGGGGTGGTCTCGGCCATCCCGAGGCCGTCGAGCATCTCGCCGGGCCTGAGCCAGCCGTAGGTGTTCACCGCCTCCTGGGCGATGTAGGCGAGGACCGAGTAGGCGCCGCCGAAGGTGACCACCGCCACCTTGGAAAAGAAGATCCCCTCGATTACGAAGACGTTGGTCGTCCCGACGATCGCCGCCAGGATCGCCACCGGGGCGAACCAGACCAGGAGCCACCCGCCCGCCACCCGCAGGGCCCTGCCCAAGGAGGGCCGGGCGTGGGGGGCCTCGTAGGAATCCGAGATGATCGCCTCTTCCGCGCCGTCCCCCTCGTCGCCCTCCGTCCGGTGGCCCCGGATCACGTAGAACTTGTCCTCCCGAACCTTGCCGCCCACGTACCCGATCAAGCCCGCGGCGACGATGATCAGGGGGAAAGGCACCGCGAAGAAGAAGATCGCGACGAACGCAAGGGCGGCCAAAGCCACCATCACCCGGTTCTTCAAGGCCCGCCGGCCGATGCGGATCACGGCGTCGAAGACCACGGCGACGACGGCGGCCCGAAGGCCGAAGAGGAGCGCCTCGACGACCCCCGTGTCCCTGAAGCCCGCGTAGAGCACGCTCAACGCCAGGATGGAAGCGAAGCCCGGCAGGACAAAGAGGATACCCGCTATGAGCCCACCCCTGGCCTTGTGCAAGAGCCATCCGACGTAGACGGCGAGCTGCTGGGCCTCGGGACCGGGAAGCAGCATGCAGTAGTTGAGCGCGTGCAGGAAGCGGTTCTCGCTGATC
>JADDPP010000141.1 GCA_016781845.1 Rubrobacter sp. | reverse complement strand
CATCCAGATCTACTCTATCCCAAGTGGCTAATCTGCGAATTCCAGACTTAGTTTACCGCCACCTTCACAGACCGCCGCTACGATTGACCCAAGGGGTCGGCCCACGCGTCCCGACCGGTGCTCCGCGACCGGACGTACGCTCTTGAAGAGAGTGCATGGCTGGCATCGCTTACGTGACTGGCGGAGGGAAGCATTGCATCGGCGGCACGATTCGTATGGGTGGGAGCTCACCGCCGTGAGAGTCCGACAGGTAGGGGGGCGAGAGTGTCGAGGGAGGAGGGGCAGGCCGGGGCACTCCACGCGGTGCGGCAGGGGTTGAGCTGGAGGGGTGCCGCACGCCTCGCGACGGCGCTCGCGGCAGCCCTGGCGCTGGTGTGGACGATGCAACTGCTCGCACGTCCCCTTGCGCTGCTGTTCGCCGCTATCGTGATAGCGGCGGCGTTGGAGCCCGCCGTGTCCTGGATGGACCGGTGGCTGCCGCGCGGCCTGGCTGCAGTCCTGATCTATCTGCTCGCCGCGGTGCTGGTCGGCGTCATCCTGTGGTGGGTGCTGCCCACCCTCTACAGACAGGCGATGCAGGTGTTCGACGAGCTGCCCGAGATGATCGAGCGTGCGCGGAGAGTGCTCGATCGCAGGGCGCCCTTCATGTCGGATGAAGTCATAAACTCCATCCAATCGGCGGCGCTGGGCCTGAGCTCCGGCCTGTTAGGCTTGCCGATGCTGATCGTCTCAGCCGCCGTCGAGATCATCCTGGTGATAGTCCTCTCCATCTACTGGGTGGTCGCTTCCCCCGCGCTCCGCGAGTTCTTCCTCTCGCTCGTGCCGTCCGGTAAGCGTGAGGGCGCGAGAAGCGCGATCGAGGAGATGGGGGGGACGATGGGCGGATTTGTCCGCGCCACACTCATAGACGGCCTGATCGTCGGCGTCCTGACCTACTTCGGCATGCTCTTGCTCGGCCTGCGCTTCCCGCTGGTGCTCGCCCTGGTCGCCGGATTCGGTGAGTTGATCCCGATGGTCGGGCCGCTGCTGGGGGCGATACCCGCCGTACTCCTGGCATTCCTCGATGGCTCGATAATCGAGGTGGTCAAGGTCGCGGTCTTCTTCATCGCCTTGCAGCAGGTAGAGAACCACCTGCTCGTGCCGTACATCATGAAGAAGCAGGCGGGCGTGCCACCGTTGCTCGCGGTGTTCGCGCTCTTCGCGGGCGCCTGGGTGGGCGGCGCTCTCTGGGCATTGATCGCTATCCCGTTCGCGGGTGCCCTCCGAGTCCTCGTGATGCGAGTGGGCGCTCCCCTCGTTCGGCGGTGGACGGGCGCAGAGAACGGCGGCCCAGACGAGTCGAAACCGGACGAGGGAGGGCCACCGAACTCGGCTACGGACATTGGGGTGGGCGGGAAAACCAGCCGCCGGGCGTATCCCGGACGGAAGCAGCGAGAGACTCACGGGCGGATGTCATGAAGCTCCTGAGCGGAGGTCGGCGACCGGGGTAGGTGTGTGCATTTACCGACATTCACTCACGTTCACCAATTTGTTCGCCGTTGCCTACCGCTACGTTCACCCCTGTCCGGTAGCGTGTTGGAGGAGGGTAGCACGGACCGGTTGAAGCACTGGCTGGCGGGGTGGCCGCGGGTATCCCTGGGCCGCGCGCCAGAGGCGCCCGGCCGAAGTGCGACCGCCTGTACGTCGGCATATAGAGCGATGCGAGGAGCCAGCGAGTTGTGATCCGAACCCTAGTCGGCCTCCTCTGGGGGCCTGGCCCCATAACTCTGGTTCAGGAACTCTTCGGACCCGCCTGGTATCCCGTGTTCAACTCTATCGCCCTGCTCGGTGACATCCAGGTAGTCGTCTTCCTTGGGGCCGTGCGGCTGTGGATGATGGGCGTGCGGGCTGCCTACAGCCTGGTTGCGACTGTACTGCTCGCAGGAATCGTCAATCACCTCATGATGCGCGCCTTCGGGGTGCCTCGGCCATACGCCCCGGAGATCGTCGCGCACCTGCAGATAGGCATACCCTCCTTCCCGAGTGGGCACACAGTCACGGCAACGGTCACCTGGGGTCTGCTATCAATGTGGGGACTCATACCCCGAAGCCTCGCAGCCGTCATCGTCGCAGGCGTGATGGTATCCCGCTTGTACCTGGGCATCCACTACCTGGCCGACGTCCTGGGGGGCGCGGCGCTCGGGCTGATCGTTTTGGCCCTGTACTTACCGTTGTCTCCCGCGATAGTGCGCTGGTTCTCCCGCCGCTCATCGCGCTTCTTTGCCGTCCTCGGGACCGTAACCGTTGTGGCCGTGGTCGCGGTGTTTCCCGTCTTCAGCGACCTCCTCAGTGGCTGGCAGACCCTCGGCGCGTTGGCAGGGGCGGGTATAGCGATCCCGCTGCAACACCGCTACGTCCGGTACAGCCCCGGCACCACTCCTCTCCGGCGGCAGGGCGTGAGGTTACTGCTCGGTCTTGCCGGATTGGTCGGTCTCCTGCTTCCGGGCCTCCTGATCGGCGACTCGGCGCCTGTATTGGGTGCCGTGTCGTACGCTCTCGCCGCAATCTGGGCATTGCTGATCGCGCCCCCAGTCTTCACGCGACTCGGACTCGCTCCTCGGACCGAGCGACCGCGCGGCTTGCGGGATCGAGACCCGGATGCTCCCTCGGCAGGCACTACACGACCCTTGGCGGAGCGGATAGAGAGGTCGGGCAGTTGAGCTTGCGGGCCCCCGAGCCAGCGCAGTGGCATGCCGAGGCCGGGACATCTTCCCAGACCGATAGTTGCATAGGAGAATGCGTACATGCCGAAACTGAACGTAGGCGGAGTCGGAATTGGCACGCTCGTTAAGCGGTCGATCTCGGAGTTCCTCGCAGACGAGATGACCACATACGCCGCGGCGCTAGCATACCACGTGCTCTTCGCGTTATTTCCGTTCCTGCTCTTTCTCGTGGCGCTGATGGGGTTCCTCGATATCCCCGGCTTCTTCGATTGGCTCCTCGACCAGGCACGAGTGGCCCTGCCACAGCAGGCCGCGGCGCAAGTTGAGGAAGTGGTCAGCCAGATTCGCAATGAGCAGGGAGGGCTGCTCTCGTTCGGGATCATCCTCGCCCTGTGGACCGCCTCCTCCGGTGTCCGGTCGCTCATGAACGCTTTGAATAAGGCGTACGATGTCGAAGAAGACAGACCGATATGGAAACGATACCCACTCTCGATCCTGTACACGGTCGGTCTGGCAATCATGCTCATAGTCGCGACCGGCCTGATGCTGATCGGCCCGCAACTGGTGGGCTGGCTCGCCGGGCAGGTGGGCCTGGGTGAGGTGTTCGTCACGCTATGGGCCTGGTTCCGCCTGCCCATAGCGGTCATCCTGCTGATGCTCGCGCTCGCAGTGATCTACTATGTCGCCCCCAACGTTGATCAGCCATTCCGGTTCATCACACCCGGCTCCGTCCTCGCGGTGATCGTGTGGGTGTTGGCGTCGCTCGGTTTCTCGTACTACGTCTCGAATCTCGCGGACTATAGCGCCACGTACGGCAGCCTGGGCGCGGTCATCGTGCTGCTGTTCTACTTCTTCATCTCCTCTGCCGTATTGTTGCTGGGCGCCGAGCTGAATGCAGAGGTCTACCGAGCGTCCAGGGGCGAGGAGAAGGGCTGAGAAGCTAACGGTCTATCGAGCCGACGCTAGCAAAAGAGAACTGTGGCAATCGGTTCAAGAGATGTGGTTTGGGTGCGCACCGGCGCCGGCAAGGGTTCAGTCGGGGAGTATATTACCTTGAGGGAAACTTGCCCTCACCCGGTATACGACGGAAGGAGTGACTATCTCGTGGAAATGGGAGTCTGGGGCGGTTGGGACCGTGCCGCGTCGGGAATCATCGAGGCGATCGGTATGTATTCTTACACGGTCGTGTTACTCCGCCTGGCGGGCAAGCGCACCATCGCTACGGCGACCGTCTTCGACTTTGTCAGCACCGTAGCCATGGGGACAATGGTCGGGTCTACCATCATATCCGCCAGTATCGCCCTCTCGGACGGCGTAGCTGGTCTGACCACGCTCGTCGCGCTCCAATGGGTGGTGGCGTGGGCATCTGCGCGCAGCGAGCGTTTCTACCGTCTCATCACGAACACACCGCGCCTGCTCCTAAGCGGCTCAACCTTACTAGACGAGAACCTCCGTCGTGAGCGGGTGGCCCGC
>JADDPP010000336.1 GCA_016781845.1 Rubrobacter sp. | reverse complement strand
GTTCTAATACCACTCAGCGAAAACCTGAACCAAAATCGTGAAAAACCACTATTGTGTCCTGCTACCCCACGCAGTTTAGTCATAGCCTGGGACTTATGCGCCTGGCGACACTCTGCGCAGGAGCCCTGCTTAATGCCCTGGTGATACTCCTCTTTACCCCAGCTATGACCGCCAACGCCTGGCGCACGGGCCTGTCTCATCTGTACGTAGTCGGCAGCCCCATAGTCTCCGTCGCTATCTGAGGCGATTATCCGGAACACGTCACAGCGCACGAAGCACGGCGTTCACCTACGTATATGCGCTGTCCTCAGCATCGCTCGCAAGTGTTCCTTTTTTCTCCGCCTTGCTCCGACCCTCTTCCTCCAGTCGCTGTTCCCCCATTCTATGGGTCTACGGAGAGACAGTTAGAACCTGAGGGTCCACTGTGTGTTCCCGAAGGGGCAGAGATCGAGCATCTCCTAGCTGAAAACAGCCAGGGAAATATACAGCATTCTTGCGATGGCAGAAGCCCGAAAGTTGCCTAAAGTACTCTTAGTTGAGCCAGCGGGGACGGAGAAACCGGTTTCGCTGTTTGGACCGCTAAGACGGGTGCAGCTCAGTGCGTAACCAACCGTGAAGGTGTAGCAGTCTTCAAAGACGCTGCTGGCGCTAGTTGAAAGGGCCACACCCAGAATGTCTACACGTCATCTCCCCTACTCCACAGACAACGCGACGATCGGGAGCCTCCCAGGCTCCGAAACCATCATCGCTCCGGCCCGTAGCATCCCCGTAGCGAGGCAGAATCGGCTGCCCCAACTGGCTATGCTCAACCTGCTGACTTTCCCTCTACAGAGCTTTCTTCCACTGGCTCTTATCATGGCGATCTTTACGATTGTCGCCGCACCGATGCCTGGGAGCGCCCTTGATACTGTCAATTCGTTGCTCGATTCGGAGCCACCCACTGGCAAGGTAGTGATCAATAGAGGCGCTACGACGGCCACCAGCACGATTGTAAGCGTCGGCGTGCCAGCTACGGACAGCGGCAGCGGACTCAAGGAGGTGCGGCTCTCGAACAGCTCCACGACCTCCGGTGGTCTGCTGAGGTACTACCGAACCTATTCGTACACGAGCACGATCTCCTGGAACCTCATTGAAGCCGCTACGGGCGGCACGGCCACGAGTGGCACGAAGAGCGTCTACGGGCAGTGGAAGGACAAGGCAGGTAACTGGTCTACTGTCCAGCGGGATGCCATTTCGCTGCAGCTCGTTTCGGAGGAGGCTCAGTTCCTCAAGCTCATCAATGCATATAGGACGAACCTGAAGCTGCCGGCGCTGAAGATATCTCCGAGGCTCACCAAGGCTGCCAGATGGATGTCGGCTGACATGGGCGCCAAGCGCTACTTCAGTCACACTGACTCGCTGGGCCGCACATCACGACAGCGTATGACAGCGTTCGGCTACACGTACAACACCTATACCGGCGAGAACATCGCAGCTGGCTACTCGACCGCGCAGTCGGTGTTCCAGGCGTGGGTCAACTCTCCCGGACATCTAAAGAACATCAAGAACCCGAACTACCGGGCGATAGGAATAGGCCGGGTCTACACGACCGGCTCACCTTACGGCTGGTACTGGACAACCGACTTCGGTGGGTACGTGGACCAGTAGCGCGAGCACCCGACACCGACCTGCGTCAGGCGTGGCATGCAGGCACAGCAGAAACGAAGCCTGGCTGAGCCTCAGTGGAGAGCTACAAGTCTGACGCAGGCGCCGCTCGTTGGTGGGGGGACGCCTGACACGGTAGCGCCGAGCGGGTCCTGTGGCTGCGCTCTGAGACGCTAGCTCGCTGGTGGTACCTCCCAAAACCCTGCACAGTGCGTAATCGCGAGGCTGCGAGAGTCGCAGCGTCCGGCACAGACCCTGGCACACTCATTACCCCCCTTGCTTGCCACCCTACGTTGACGCGCCCCGGCCTTAGCCCTATACTAACCCCGCGAGATAGTCAATGGCGCGCGCCCTGCGCACCGTCGTAGTCGGATCTAGAGTAGGTTGGTAGTAGAGTATGGCAACCGCGACCCAGAACAAGGAAGCGCTTCTCGAGCAGTACCGGATGATGGTCCTCATCCGGGTCTTCGAGGAACGAGCGGCGCAGCTCTATACGCAGGCGCATATAGGAGGCTACTGTCACCTCAACATAGGCGAGGAGGCCACGGTCGTCGGCGCGCTCACCACCCTGCAGTCGAATGACTACGTGTTCACCGCGTACCGCGAGCACGGCCATGCGCTGGCCCTGGGAAGCGACCCCGGCGCGGTGATGGCCGAGCTGTGCGGCAAGGCTACGGGCCTCTCGAAGGGACGCGGCGGCTCGATGCACCTGTTTGATCTGGAGCATCGGCTTTACGGAGGCTACGGCATAGTAGGGGGGCACCTACCGCTCGCCATCGGAGCCGCGCTGGCAGCGCAGTACCGCGAGGAAGATGCGATAGTCATGTGCCTCTTTGGCGAGGGCGCGACGAATATCGGCATGTTCCACGAATCCCTCAACATGGCCAAGGTGTACCGCCTGCCGGTTCTGTTCTTCTGCGTCAACAACCAGTACGCGATGGGCTCGGCGCCGGAGGAGGACTCCGCGGTACCCGAGATGTGGATGAAGGCGTGCGCGTACAATATGCCGGCGGAGCGCATTGACGGCATGGACGTGTTCAAGGTGCGTGAGGCCACGCAGCGCGCGGTAGACCAGGTGCGCAGCACGGGAGAGCCCTTCTTCCTGGAAGCCGTCACATACCGGTTCCGAGGACACTCCATGGCGGACGCCGGCCGCTACCGCACTCAGGACGAAGTGCGCGAGTGGCAGCAGAGAGACCCCATCCAAATCTTCGCTCGAAAGCTTGAAGAAGAAGGCGTGCTGGACACCGGCCTGCGGCGTGAGATAGACAGCTCCGTGGAGGAAGAAGTCGAGCGAGCCACGCAGTTCGCGCTGGAGAGCCCTGCGCCGGACGTGGCGGACCTGTACAAGTACGTGTATACAGAGGAAAGCGAGTAGACTTGGCGACCAAGACGTACAGGGAGGCGCTCAACGAAGCCCTCCGTGAGGAGATGTACCGCGACCCAAACGTGTTCATCATTGGGCAGGATGTCGGCAAGTTCGAGGGTGCGTATCGGGTAACTCAGGGACTGCTGGCGGAGTTCGGACCGAAGCGAGTCAAGGACGCCCCTATCTCTGAGATGGCGATAGCCGGTGCGGGCATAGGCGCTGCGATGGCCGGGCTGCGGCCCGTCGTTGAGTTCATGACCATCAACTTCACACTTGTCGCCATAGACCAGATAGTGAACAACGCCGCGAAGATACGCTACATGTTCGGCGGACAGGTTTCCGTGCCGATGGTCATACGTACTCCCGGCGGTGGCGGACAGCAGCTTACCGCGCAGCACTCCCAGAACCTCGAGAACTGGTACGCGAACACTCCCGGGCTGAAGGTTGTTGCCCCGGTAACTCCCGCGGACGCGAAGGGGCTGCTCAAAGCCGCCATCCGCGACCCGGACCCGGTGTTCTTCCTCGAAAATCTGGCGCTGTATAATACGAGGGGGGAGGTGCCCGATGAAGAGTACGAGATATCCATCGGCACGGCGGACATCAAGCGCGAGGGCACGGACATTTCACTTATAGCGCACTCGCGGATGGTGAACGTCGCTCTGCAAGCAGCGCAACGGCTCCAGGACGAAGAGGGCGTGAGCGCGGAGGTGGTTGACATTCGCTCCCTGCGGCCGCTGGACACCGAGACAATCGTCAACTCCGTAAAGAAGACGAACCATGCCGTCACAGTCGAGGAAGGCTGGACCACCTTCGGAGTGGGGGGCGAGATGGCCGCCCTGCTCGCGGACCAGGCGTTCGATTATCTGGACGCACCCGTGAAGCGCGTGGGTGGCGAGGAGGTGCCGATGCCTTACAGCAAGCCGCTGGAGCGCGCGGTGATACCGTCAGTTGATAAAGTAGTGAGTGCGGCCATGGAAGTCCTGGCCTGAAGCTAGCCGAGGAGAGGAGCTTTCATGGACCTCACGATGCCACGCCTGAGCGACACGATGGAGGAGGGCACCCTCGGCCGCTGGCTGAAGGCAGAAGGCGAGACCATAGAGAAGGGCGAGGTGATCGCCGAGATCCAGACGGACAAGGCGAACATGGAACTCGAAGCGTTCCAGGGCGGCGTTCTGGAACGCATTCTCGTTCGCGAGGGGGAGACAGTCCCCATAGGCCAGGCGATAGCCGTTATAGGCACTGGACAGGGCAACGGCGCTGGCCAGGCACCCCCATCGGCGCAACAGCGAGCTTCAGCGCCGGCGCAGGAGGAGCAGGTTCAGGCCGCTCCTGCACAGGCCGAACCCACGGCGCCTAGCCGGATCTCGGACGGCAGTCCCCGGCAAGAGCAGGCCGCGACGAGCGACGGTCGCGGGGGGCGCATCAAGGCGAGTCCTCTCGCCCGAAGGCTGGCGCAAGAGCACGGTCTGGAGCTGTCCTCCTTGCGGGGCACGGGCCCGAACGGACGCATCACCCGCGACGACGTGGAGAGGGCGGTCGCCGCACAGCAGCCGCCGGTTGCGGCCGCACAGCCGGAACCCGAGCAGCAGCCAACCGCCGCGCCCGCACCACAGCCCACCGCCGCACCCGGGGACGTACAGCCTTTCACGCGCATCCAGAGCATAGTGGCGCGGCGCATGGTCGAGAGCAAGACCCAGGTGCCGCACATCTACCTGACCGTCGAGATAGACATGGCCAAGGCGATGCGGCTGCGAGAGGAGATCAACGGACTCGGCGGGCAGAAGGTCAGCTATAACGACCTGGTCATCAAGGCGAGCGCGATGGCACTGCGCGAGTATCCCAGGGCGAACACGAGCTACACCGAGGGGGGAATCCGCCAGAACCGAGGGGTGAACGTCGGCTTCGCTATCGCCCAGGAGGGTGGCCTGATCGTCCCCGTCATACGCGACACAGATCAGAAATCGCTGCGGCAGGTAGCAGCCGAGGCGCGGGAACTGATCGGCAGGGCGCGCGAGAACAGACACTCAGCGCAGGAGCTGTCCGGCGGTACGTTCACGGTGTCCAACCTCGGCATGTACGGCGTGGAAGAGTTTCAGGCGGTCATTAACCAGCCGGAGGCAGCGATACTCGCTGTCGGCGCGATACTGCAGAAGCCGGTGGTACAGGACGGCCAGATAGTCGTTGGCAACAGGATGCGCGTCACGCTCTCGGCGGACCACCGGGTGCTGTACGGGGCGGACGCGGCGGAGTTCCTGGCCATTCTCAAGCGGCTCCTGGAAGAGCCGCTGAACCTGGGGTTCTGAGGCATAAACGTAACACAGGCAGGGGCGGGTTTAGGACCCGCCCCTATGTATCTGTAGCAGCTGAGCATCAGTTGCGGGCCGGATCGGGCATCCGTGGTAATGTGGAGGTTTAGATCCTATGGCTACAACGCAGGGGCGTGTAGGGACCCAGACGGGCGCCGAGGACAGGCACACGCCGCTCGGACTCTCCGCCGATGATCTGAAGAAGATGTACTACACTATGGTGCTCGCCCGCTCCCTGGACGAGCGCATGTGGATCCTCAACCGCCAGGGTAAGGTGAACTTCGTTGTATCCGGGCAGGGACAGGAAGGCGCGCAGATCGGCGCTGCCTACGCCCTGACGCCGGGCAAGGACTTCTACCTTCCGTACTATCGTGACCTCACGGTCGTGCTCGCGGCGGGGATGACGCCTAGAGAGGTCATGCTTGGGCTCTTTGCCCGCGCCGAAGACCCCAGCAGCGGCGGAAGACAGATGCCGAGCCACTGGGGTCACCGTGCCTACAATATCGTCTCGGGGTCGAGCCCGATAGCTACCCAGATACCCCACGCGGTCGGCATAGCGATGGCGAGCATGATCCGCGGTGAGGACGCGGTGACGGCAGTTCACTTCGGGGAGGCCGCTACCAGCAAGGGTGACTTCCATGAAGCGCTGAACTTTGCCGGGGTCCTGAAAGCGCCGGTTATCTTCGTATGCGAGAACAACCGCTACGCCATCTCAGTGCATGAGACGAAGCAGTCGGCTGTGGTGAACGTCGCTGAGCGCGCGTGCGCGTACGGCTTCCCTGGAGTCATGACGGACGGCAACGACGTGCTGGACGTATACCGCGCGGCCAAGGAGGCAGTCGCACGGGCCCGCGCGGGGGAGGGACCGACGCTCATCGAGTGCAAGACGTACCGCATTGTGCCCCACTCCTCCGACGACGATGAGAGCCGCTACCGTCAGAAGGTGGAGGTTGAGGAGTGGAGGCGCAAGGGTCCGATTGACCGGATGCGGAGCTACCTTGAGGCGCACGGGCTGTGGAGCGAGGAGTACGAGAAGCAGACGCGCGCCCGCGCTATGGACGAGGTGAACGACGCTACCGAGTACGCAGAGCGCGCGGCATCGCCGGACCCGAGCACACTGCTCAGACACGTCTTCGCGGAAAGGGAGGCGTAAGCATGCCTGTCAAAACGATCATACAGACGGTGCGAGACACACTCTACGAGGAGATGCTGCGCGACGAGAGCGTCATCATTTTGGGTGAGGACGTGGGACTAGCTGGGGGAGTGTTCGGCGCGACCAAAGGGCTGCGGGCCGAGTTCGGCGACATGCGGGTGATGGATACACCGCTCGCGGAGTCCGTGATCGTAGGCGCGGCGATAGGCGCCTCTCTCAACGGGATGAAGCCCATACCGGAGATTCAGTTCGCGGACTTCATCCTGCCGGCGTTCGACCAGATCGTCAGCGAAGCAGCCCGCTTCCGATACCGCTCGAACGGGACATGGAACGTCCCGATGGTCGTGCGAGTGCCCTGGGGTGGCGGTATACACGGCGCGCTGTACCACTCGCAGAGCGTGGAAGCGTTCTTCGCCCATGTTCCCGGCCTCAAGGTAGTCGTCCCAAGCGACCCCTACGACGCGGCCGGTCTGCTGCGCAGCTCTATAGACGATCCCGACCCCGTGATCTTTCTCGAGCACAAGCGTACCTACCGGCTCGTGAAGGGTGAGGTGCCGGACGGCGACCGCTTTACGGTTCCTATAGGCAAGGCCGAGGTGAAGCGCGCGGGTACGGATGTGAGCGTGTTCGCGTACGGCCTGATGCTCTACTACTCCTTGCAGGCGGCAGAGGCGCTCGCGGAGCAGGGTATCAACGCGGAGGTGGTGGATATACGCACACTCCAGCCGCTCGACCGCGACACGATACTCGCCTCCGTCGCCAAGACGGGCAAGGCGCTCATCGTGTATGAGGACAACCTCACCGGCGGCTTCGGTGCGGAGATAGCGGCGACGATCGCGCAGGAAGCCTTCGACAGCCTGGATGCCCCCGTCCGCCGCCTCGCCGGCCCGGACGTTCCCGCGATGCCGTACGCCGAGACCCTGGAAGAGGTCTTCATGCCGAACGTCGAACGCATCGCCGCTGAGATACGGGCTCTCGCCGAGTACTAGAAAAATACGGCTTAGAGCACGGCGAGAACGCAGAGGGAGACGCGGGCGATGAGGAGAGGTCAGGCGACATCAGCGGGCAGATAATCCAGTGTGCGATTGAGATACATCGAGCACCTGGGACTGCCCGGCGTACGAGCCCGTACGGCGTCACCTGAATGTTGAGCAGCAGAGGCGGCTGCCTGTGGTGTATCGAGATATGCAGCTGGCATACTGCGTCTCGTGCTGAACCTCCCCGAACCTCAGCGTTCTCTGCTCTGTGGTGAATAAAGAGAGGTGTATCAATAGCATGCGAATCACGATGCCTCAGTTGGGCGAGAGTGTCATCGAGGGCACCGTGGGGCGGTGGCTGAAGCGCGAGGGTGAGCAGGTCGAGCGGTACGAGCCGCTGCTGGAGATCATCACGGACAAGGTGAACGCGGAGTACCCGTCGCCCGTGGCCGGCACACTCACACGGATACTCGTTGCGGAAGGCGAGACCGTGTCCGTGGACACAGAGATCGCTGAGATAGAGACGGTAAGCGACGCACACACGGTAGCCCCGGACATAGATGCCAACCAGATGCAGCCGACGAACCAGAGCCAGGGAGAAGCCCTGGACGAACGGGGCATGGTCGTGGCGCAGGTAGGAGCGGTGGAGACCGGTGGCGGGCGAGATCGTGATGAGGCCGGCAGGCGTTACTCCCCGGCGGTGCGCAGGTTGGCGGAGGAGCACGGGATAAACCTCTCCCTCGTGCAAGGCACGGGCGCTGGTGGCAGGGTGTCTCGGCGTGACGTGGAAGCATACATCGAGAAGATGACCCAGGCGCCCGCCGCGCCCTTTATCCCTGAGCAGCCGCAACAAGCGCCGGTCGCAGCAACAGTCCTCACGCCGCCATTCACCACACCGATAGCCGAGAATGCCGAGCCGCATGTGCAGCCACAAGCTGACGGCGACCAGCTTCTGCCGCTCACACCGATGCGGCGAGCTATCGCGGAGCATATGGTGCGCAGCGTGTACACGGCCCCACACGTGACCACCGTAGTCGAGGTGGACATGACGCCGATTGTGCGCTATCGGGAGCGTGCCAGGGAGGAGTTCGAGCGCCGGGAGGGAGTGCCGCTGACGTATATGCCGTTCGTTATCCGGGCGGTAGTTGAGGGAATCAAGCAGTTCCCAATTATCAACTCCTCCTGGACGGACCAGGTCATCGTGCTCAAGAAGCGCATCAACATCGGCGTCGCTGTAGGACTGGAGGACGGGCTGGTAGTGCCGGTGATCCACGACGCGGACGGGAAGAGCCTGGTGGGGCTCGCACGTGCCATACACGACCTCGCGACCCGCGCCCGCGCAGGCACTCTGCGGCCCGAGGATGTCCGCGGCGGCACGTTCACGGTGAACAACCCGGGCACGTACGGTACTCTGATGTCCACCCCGGTTATCAGCCAGCCCCAGGCTGCTATACTGAGCACGGAAGCTATCACGAAGCGGCCCGTGGTCACATCGGACGACGCGATAGCGATCCGCTCGATGATGTACATCAGCTTCTCGTTCGATCATCGGATACTCGACGGGATGCAGGCGGCTCGCTTTCTTGGGAGCGTGAAACAGCGCCTGGAGAGCTTTACTCCCGAAAGCACAGGGATGTAGGTTGGTCTGAGGAACGCGGAGACGTCGGGACCTACCGGGGACTGGTGGAGAAGGTGTCTAGCAGATGCGGTGCGCCTACACTTGTCCTCAATAAAGCCCGTTTATGATACAGGTCGAGCAGTAACTTCCCTTAGCGGTCGGGATAACGCAGGAGAACGAGGGCACGTATGCCGAGAGACGTCCTACACCTGAGCACAGGTGAGCTTGCGCCTGTCGAGGCGCGCGAGAAGAAGCCGGAGTGGCTGAAGGCGAAGTTCCCGTCCGGCCCCAACTACCGCGAGCTCAAGCAACTGATGCGCTCCAACAACCTCAACACCGTTTGCGAGGAGGCGCACTGCCCCAACATCAGTGACTGCTGGGAGCGGCGCACAGCGACATTTATGATCCTGGGCTCCGTCTGCACCCGTAGCTGCGGCTTCTGCGCCATCGAGACTGGCCGACCTCCCGTGTACGATGTGCTGGAGCCAGGCCGGGTGGCGGCCGCTGTCGCGCACCTCGGGCTTCGGCACGTCGTCGTGACATCAGTTGCGCGCGATGAGCTGCCGGACGGAGGCTCGGAGATCTTCGCGCGCACGATCAGGGCGATCCACCGCAAGGTGCCGGGATGCTCCGTCGAGGTACTCATCCCAGATTTCAAGGGCAACTGGGAGGCCCTGCAAGCCGTCGTTGACGCGGGACCCGAGATTCTGAACCACAACACGGAGACCGTGCCCAGGCTGCACAAGAGGGTCCGCGTGCAGGCGAAGTACGAGCGCACACTTGAACTGTTGCGCCGCGGCAAGCAGATGAATCCGCGGATGGTCACGAAGAGTGGCCTTATGGTGGGACTCGGTGAGCGGCGCGACGAGATCAGCCAGGTGATGGCGGACCTCCGCGTGGCGAACGTGGACGTGCTCACCGTGGGCCAGTACCTGCGGCCGAGCCGGGAGCACCTCCCACTGGAGCGGTACTACACCCCACGCGAGTTCGCGGAGATCAAGGAGGAGGGACTCGCCCTGGGCTTCACGCATGTCGAGTCAGGACCGCTGGTGCGCTCCTCATATCACGCCGACGAGCAGGCAAGCCACCTCCGCCTGGAGGCCGTATAGGCACAGCAGGATTGGGAGAGCGTGTCCCGAACCCTACCCTGACTACTTTATGTCTAACAGCACGACAGAGTCTCCTCCAGTTGCAGTCCGCCATCTTGGCATGACCTCGTACCACGACGCCTGGGACCTGCAGCGGCGACTGGTCGCTGAGATCGCCAGCGGCCAGTCGCCCGAGACGCTGCTCCTGCTGGAGCATCCACACACGTACACGATAGGCAGGCGCGGCGGGCATGAGCACCTGCTGGCAAGCACCGAAGAGCTGCGCGACCGCGGCGCGGTTGTGGTCGAGACGGATCGGGGTGGGGACATCACGTACCACGGTCCGGGCCAACTGGTCGGCTACCCCCTGCTCGACCTGCGCCGCAGGACGGGAGGGGACGTACACCTGTACCTGCGCCTGCTGGAAGAGGCCCTGATAAGGGTGCTCGCGGAGTACGGTCTGCCGGGCGAGCGAGAGCCAGAGTACACAGGCGTATGGTGCGAGGGAGCGAAGGTGGCCGCCATCGGCGTGAGGGTGAGCCGGGGCATCACGATGCACGGCTTCGCGTTCAATATCGAGACGGATATGTCCTACTTCCACCTCATAGTCCCCTGCGGCATCCACGGCCGCAGGGTCACGAGCCTCAAACAACTGCTAGGCCGCGCTCTGCCGATGCCCGATGTCCTGGAAGCGGTCGAGAGAAACCTGGCCGAGGTCTTTGGCCTACCCATCGGTCGCCCCGCCATCACCCGATGACGCAGCTCGCGTCCTCGCACTTGGTCTGGCTGAGTTCTTGCGACCGGCCCTTTTGACACCAGCCCTTCCGGAGATGTCTTGCCGCGCTGCTCACGTCTACCCGGCTCAAAGTGTGCGATTCTGCGGTCATTTCGCGGTACGCTTCGACAGGGGGGTGTAGGTAACGCAGGTGTGAAGGGAGGTCGCCTTGAGCCAGTTGGACAGGAACCCCAGCGCGTTCGCCAGGAGTCTTGTCGCTGAGTTGATCGGGACGTTCTTCTTACTGACAGTGATCCTCGCCGCGCCCGCCAGCGTCACGTTCGCCGCGGCAGGGGCTACCCTTCTCATCATGGTTGTCGCTATCGGCAAGACATCCGGCGCGCATCTGAATCCTGCGGTGACCACCGCGCTGGTTACCAATCGTCAGTTCCCGCTCAAGGATGGGCTGGTGTACGTGGTCGCGCAAGTGGTAGGAGCGCTCCTGGCCATCTTCGCCGTTGATGTCGTCCTGGCGAGGAGCCTGGGAGGAGTAGACCCCGGTAACAACGCTTTCTGGGCTGAGCTGATTGGCACTTTCCTGCTGGCGTTCGTGGTCTCACAGGTCACGGTACATCAGGTACCGGAGGCGGGCAGCGCTCTGGGTATCGGCATAGCACTCGCACTTGGTGTGCTTGTGGCCGGTCCGAACAGCGGAGGAGTACTGAACCCCGCAATCGGGCTCGCGCTGCTACTCACAGGCAACGTGGTCGGGGCGCTCGGAGGAATGTTCTACTACCTGCTTGCCCCGCTCGTCGCCGGTCTCCTGGCCGGACAAGTGGCCTCGTATCTCACCCCTTCACGTCTGCCGAAGGGCGACCCGCGCAGGGGAGCCCGCTCGCTGTAAAGCGTGCCTCAGCGAACACGACGCGCACAGACCCGAGGAAGCCGCCCGTGGCTGGCCGTTTTACGCCGCGGTATGTGAGCTAGACCGGCACTTCCGAGCGCATCGTCTGCTGGCCCCGGACCCACACGAGGCTGACGCGCCCGCCGGGCTGCACGGCCTCCATTGCCTTCTCGACATCGTCCGCGTTGCGGATAGGACGCAGGTTGATCTCCGTTATTATGTCGCGCGGCTGGATGCCCGCCCGCTCCCCAGCGGAACCGGGCGAGACGCGCCCCACGTACGCCCCGAAGATGGGCACAACGCCGTGCTCGAGTGCGATTCGGCTGGAGTCCGCCACGGCGAGGCCGAGCGTCGGCTTGTTGCGCGCGGCACTCGCAAGCGCCCGCTCGATGCGCGGTCGGTCGAAACCTATGATTGTCTCAGCGCCGATGGTGATGACCGGTACGCCTTGCTGGCGCGTTCGGCGCATCATCTCCATCGCTGCCTGCCGGTCAACACTGACGTCCTTCTCGACGTAGGGAACGCCCTTCTGCTGGAAATACATCTTCGCCTGCCGGCAGTACGTGCAGGTCGGGGTGGTGTATATTGTGACTTGTGGCTGCGGCATCTCCTGTCCTCGTCTAGCGCATATACGTCTTCAGTAGCTTGGGCAACTCCGCGAGGCTCGCTATGGTAGGCGCGGAGTCACCAGGGCTTCCGCCCTGCCTACTCAGAAAAACAACTCTCATCCCGGCGGTCATTCCGCCCTCGGCGTTGGCCGCCGTGTCATCCACGAGCCATGAGTCCTGCAGGGACACGCCGAGCCTCTGCGCCGCAAGCTCGTAGGCCCGCGCGTCCGGCTTCTGCGCGCCGAGCTCCAGACCCGCGTACATCTGCTCGAAGTAGCCACCCAGCCCCGCGTAGCGGACTGCGTCGAGGCTGGAGGGACCGCCATTAGATAGCACGGCCAGGCGATACTCAGGTTGAAGCTCCTGGAGGACGGGCTCAGCGTCGGAGAAGGGCTGCGCCCAGCGCGCCCAGTACGCCTGCTCTTCCAACTGCTCGGCGAGTGCCGCGTCGCGCGCGTGTCCGTACTCCTCCATGAACAGGCGGACGTACACCCGGCGTTCATCAAGCTCCTCCTCCGTGGTTCGGGAAGGTGGTCGTGACGGATCCAGCCACCAGCGGTTCGCGCGAGATAGCAAGCGCGCCGCCTCCTCCTCGCCGAGCTCGCGACCGAGAGCGGAGAGCACTCGGCTGAAGATGACCTGAGGTGGGGTGAGATCGAAGAGCGTGCCAAGCGCATCGAAGAAGATGGCAGGGCGGGTGTCGGGGCTCAAGGCGCAACTCCCACATGGATAGTCACCGTGCCGAAGGTGAGCGGGTAGTACTGCACGTCCACCAGGCCCGCCTCGCGCATTATCTTCGCAAGGTCTTCCACGGAGGGGAAGAGGGTTAGCGAATTGGGAAGGTAGGTGTATGCAGAACGGGCGCCAGCGAGCCTGCCCTCCAAAGCGGGGATGACGTTGTAGAAGTAGAGCCGGAAGAGTGCGCTCAGGACGGGCTGGGTCGGCCGCGAAATCTCCAGGTGTACCACCCGTCCACCCGGCCTCACAACCCGGCGCATCTCGGAGAAGAAACGGTGCAGGTCGGTGACGTTGCGGCCGGCAAAGCCGACAGTAGCAGCATCGAACTCGCCGTCACCGAACGGCAGGTCGAGCGCGTCGGCCCACTGAAAGCGGACCACGTCCTCCAGTCCGGCCGCGCGTGCCTTGGACCTCGCGAGCCGCAGCATGCCGTCGCTGAAATCCGTGCCAATCACCGTGCCCACAGGCCCTACGCGCCGCGCCAGCTCAAGCGCGATGTCCCCCGTGCCGGTTGCAACATCCAGCGCTCGGTCTCCCGGTCGCAGGTTCGCATGCAGCACGGTCCAGCGCCGCCACTGCCGGTCGAGGCCAAAGGTCATCAGGCGATTGATTCGGTCGTACGCGGGCGCGATCTGAGTGAACATCTCGCGGACATACTCAGCCTTGCGCTCTGGTGGGGGCAAGACCTTTGCCGCGCGCCGCCGCAGACTCTCTTCCCTCACGGAGTACGGCTCCTCATCTCGTTCCCCGGACGCTTGTACCACACAGCGCGCAGAAGATCACAGCGAAGCACGAAAGGGGTCGCGGGCCCGAGGCATTGCCGCCAAGCGCGTGTCCGACCAGACTGCCGGGATGCTGGGACCACTTGCTCGACACGCCTGGCGGACCACACCTGCGGCCTCCTATCCTCTGTGTGCGCTCTGTGATCTCTGCGGTAAGCTACCTACCCTATTTTACCGTGACGCTCTTGGCGAGGTTGCGGGGCTTGTCGGGGTCAGTCCCGCGCTTGAGCGCGAGGTTGTACGCGAGCAGTTGGGCGGGGATCGAGTTTACGATGGGACCCGCGTCGCCCGCGTCACCGACGGGGATGTGGAAGTCAAACGCATCGCTCGGCTGTGGTGATACCCCTATGACGTACGCGCCCCGCGCCCGCAGCTCCTGCGCGTTCGAGAGGATGCCCCCGCGCGTCTCATCGTTGGGCGCGAACACGATGCAGGGGGTGCCGGGCTCGATGAGCGCGATAACGCCGTGCTTCAGCTCGCCGCCAGCGAATCCTTCCGCATGTATATAGCTGACCTCCTTGATCTTCAGCGCCGCCTCCAGCGAGCTCGGGTAGCTCATGCCCCGCCCGATGAGGAACATGTCCTCGCGCTCGTAGATACGCTCCGTGAGATCCGCAATGCGCGCCTTGTTGTCATCCGAGAGCTGCTCCTCGATCATGTCGGCTGCCTGAAGGATCAGCTGCTGGCCCTCCTCAAGCCTGCCATCGAGCGCGTACGCGGTGAGGATGAGCACGGCGAGCTTCGCGGTGTAGCTCTTCGTCGCCAGCACGCACTTCTCAGGCCCTGCGCCAAGCAGCAGGGCGAAGTCCGCCAGACGGTAGAGGGTGGAGCCAAGCACGTTGACGAGCGCGGCGACCTGGATGCCCTTCTCCTTCTTCCCACGCACGAGCGGCTCGATTACGTCAATGGTCTCACCGCTCTGGGAGAGGGCGATGACGAGGCTCTGAGGCGTAAGGAAGTGCTCCAGGTAGTTGAACTCGCTGCCGGGCGCAAAGTTGACGTGTCGGCGAGCGATGCGGGAGAAGAGGTACTGCCCGGTGAGGGCCGCGTTCGCCGCTGTGCCGCACCCGATAAAAAATGTGCCGTAAGAGTCGCGCACCATGTCGGCCAGCTTCTGGGCGGTGTCGCCCTGAGAGAGGGCTATGGAGCGCACTATAGCAGGCTGCTCGTGGATCTCCTTGGTCAGGTAGTGAGCGTGCTCACCGAGCTCGGCCTGCTCGACGTTCCAGTCGAGCTCCAACACCTCGGGCTGTAGCTGCGCGCCCGTGGCCGCGTCCCGCGCTACGATTCCATCCGGCGAGATCACGACCATCTCGCCGTCCGAGAGGAACGTAACGCGCTGCGTGTGAGGCAAGAGCGCGGAGGCGTCGGACGCAATGTAGTTGCGACCATCCCCGTAACCGACGACGAGAGGCGACCCGTTCTTGACCGCGACGAGCTTGTCCGAGTGGCTGTCGAGCACCATGATGGCGTTGAGTCCATCGAGCCTTGCGAATACCTCTCGAGTGGCCTGCTCCACCGCGCCCGGGTCGCCGTTGCGGGCGGCCACTGCATCCTCTAGCAGGTGCACAACCACCTCGGTGTCCGTCTCCGAGTGGAACCGATGGCCCGCGTTCCGTACTTCCTGGCGCAGCTCGTCGTGGTTCTCGACTATGCCGTTGTGAATGACGGCGAGCCTCCCCGTGCAGTCGAGGTGAGGGTGGGCGTTGCACTGGGTGACCCCGCCGTGGGTTGCCCAGCGGGTGTGTCCGAAGCCCGCGTTGCTTTCGGGCATACTGACCTCGGCGCTCCCTATCTTGCCCACCTGCTTCTCGGTGAGTATGCCGCCGTTGTTACGGATGGCGACCCCCCAGGAGTCGTAGCCACGGTACTCCAGCCTGCGGAGCCCGTCGAGAATCATGCCGGCCGCGTCGGTCTGACGCCCGGCATACGCAAAGATGCCGCACAAAGTGGAAACCTCCGTACGAGCGCAGGTAATTACCAGCGCCCTATGTGAAACTTGGGGGAGAGATGGGCGCGGCAGAGGAAGCATTCTGTGCCGCGCGGTCGCCCGCGCGTTTTATGCCTGCCCTGACGGTAGCCGCGATACCGGGGGGTCACCCGCCGAAGCTCTCGAAAAACCCCCACCTCGTCACCTCCCGCACCTCCAGCGAGAGGTCTGGCGCTCCTGCAAAACGGCTCAATGTCCTGTGCCGCTCCCTGTTCGGCGAAGGACACACCCATTCTACTAACCGCGGCTGCAGTGCCGCAACAACAATCCGTTTATAACAGGCTGCATTGCAATGGAGTGCCTCGATGTAGCTTGACAGGTAGTGTGAAGTGTCCTATATTGAGCGTGCAGAACATCACGCGGGCGGTTAGCTCAGTCGGCTAGAGCGCTACGTTGACATCGTAGAGGTCACTGGTTCGAGTCCAGTACCGCCCACCATTGACCCACGGGAAGCCGTGGGTCTCGTGCTGTGTGAGTCCTCCACAGCACGAAATATCTGCCCTGTCGTAGTGCTGCCCCCCTCGTTAGGGCAACCGTTCAGTGCCTCGGTCTCTGTAACCGTCGGACTGTACAGTCGGCATCGAGCCTATAGATCTAGTTCCTGTGTACGCTTGACTTCAAGGTTGCACAGGGGTCGTACCTGCTTGGCAGTGCTAACGTGCAATGTCCGCTCTTCTGTGGCATCCTCGTCCACGTACCTGCTGTATTCCGGATGGTCCGCAAGGCGATACGTCCGGATGTGGCCTACGCGCTGGCCCTCGTACAGGATTACGAGCGGCTCGGATGGCTTCTCACCCGTGATGCACGGCGTATACCTGGCGAGGACCTTTTCGTAGCTGGGCGCGGGGCGCGATCGCTCTTAGGACCACCACCGGCCGGCATGCGGCCG